>QNBX01000063.1 GCA_003644265.1 Planctomycetota bacterium | reverse complement strand
GCCGAGCTGCTGGCCGCCCTGCAGAGCGGCGAGGCCACGCCCAGCGCGGCCTTCAAGCGCTTCGGCGCCGACAAGCTGGTGCAGGCGTTTGCCCAGGTCAGCACGCCCAACATCTCCGACGCCCTGCACCGCGGCGGCTTCGTGGAGGGCCTCACCTCCGTGGTGCCCGGCAAGCGCGCCGCCGGCCCCGCCGTCACCTGCCGCACGTATCCCGGCGATTGGGCCAAGCCCGTCGAGGCCATCGACCGCTGCCGGCCGGGCGACATCCTGGTGATCGACGCCGGCGGCCGCCCCCCCGCCGTGTGGGGCGAGCTGGCCACCGAGTCCTGCATCCAGCGCGGCGTGGCCGCCGTGATCATCGACGGCGCCATCCGCGACGTGGACGCCATCCGCGACCTGGGCTTCCCCGCCTGGTCGCGCCAACAGGTGCCCCACGCCTGGGAGCCCAAGGGCTTCGGCGAGATCGGCACACCTGTCACCATCGGCCAGCGCCCCGTCCGTCCCGGCGACTGGATCGTGGCCGACGACTCGGGCGTGGTGGTGGTGCCGGCCGAGCGCGCCGTCGAGACCGCCAACCGCGCCCTCGACGTGCTCGAGATGGAGAACCGCGTGCGCGAAGAGATCCGCGCCGGGTCCACGCTCAGCGAGGTGATCGAGCTGTATCGCTGGGAGAAGTCCGGCAGTTGAGCGCAGCCGCCACCATCAGCGTGTCGCTCAACGGCGAGCCGCGCGAGTTGGCCGCTGGCACGACGGTGGCCCAGCTCGTGCAGTCGCTGCCCGGCAGCGCCGGTCGGGTGGCGGTGGAGGTCAACCGCGTCATCGTCCCGCGCTCCACCCACGCACAGCACAGCTTGGCGGCCGACGACGTGATCGAGATCGTCACGTTTGTGGGCGGGGGTTGAGGCCCCGGGCGCCCGCGCCCGGCCGCAGCTTGCCAGGCCCCGTTCGCGTCGCGACGATAGGCGCCGCAGCGACCGCAGCGTCACGTCGTCGCTCGCATCAACATCAGCGTCAGCCACGCCGCACCGCCCCACTCGCCAGAGCCTCAGCATGAGCGCCCCCCTCCCCCTCCCCGTCCCCGGTGACGCGCCGCTCGTCATCGGCGCCCACAGCTTCAGCTCGCGCCTGTTCACCGGGACGGGCAAGTACGCCAGCCACGAGCAGATGCGCGACGCCGTGCAGGCCAGCGCCTGCGAGGTGGTCACGCTGGCGGTGCGCCGCGTCGACATCACCGGCGCCGCCGGGTCCTTGCTCGACTTCCTCGACCTCGACGCCATCACGCTGCTGCCCAACACCGCCGGCTGCTTCAACGCCGACGACGCCGTGCGCACCGCGCGCCTGGCGCGTGAGGCGCTCGACACCGACCTGATCAAGCTGGAGGTGCTAGCCGACCAGCAGACGCTGCTGCCCGAGCCCATCGAGACCCTGGACGCCTGCAAGCAGCTGGTCAGCGACGGCTTCACGGTACTGGCCTACACCAGCGACGACCCGGTCATGGCGCGCAGGCTCGAAGAGGCCGGCGCCGCCGCGGTCATGCCCCTCGGCGCGCCCATCGGCAGCGGCCTCGGGCTGCTCAACCCGCGCAACATCCTGACCATCAAGCGCGCCGCCAGCGTGCCGATCATCGTGGACGCCGGCGTGGGCACCGCCAGCCACGTGACCTCCGCCATGGAGCTGGGCGTCGACGGCGTGCTGCTCAACACCGGCATCGCCGCCGCCGACGACCCCGTGCTCATGGCGGCCGCCATGAAGCATGCCTGGATCGCCGGTCGCGCCGCGTACCTGGCCGGGCGTATGGCGACGCGCGACGAGGCCTCGCCCAGCTCGCCGCGCGCGGGCCTGATCGAAGCCAGCTGACCCTGGCCGACTCACCCTGGCCGACTCACCCTGGCCGACTCACCGTGGCCGACTGACCCAAGCCGGATGACCTGAGCCGGTTGCCCCAAGTCAGCTGACCCAAGCCCGCTGATCGCGTGAGCTGATCCGGGCCAGCGAACTCAGGCCAGTGAATCGAACCCCGCGAGCGGAGCGCCGAGCGTGCGACGACTGGAACCCGCGGCCCTGCGACGCCGCACGCAGGCGCCCAGCCTGGAGTCGCTGGGCTACGCCGGCCTGTCCGCCGCCTGCCGCGAACACAGCAGCCAGTTTGCGCCCGAGCCCGAGACGGCGACCGACGAGCGCAGCGGCCTGCCGATCGTGTACTCCCCCGCGCGGGCCGGCCGCATGGGCCGCCCCGAGGGCGAGTGCGTCGTGTGCGACGAGCTCACCTGCCCCGCCGTCGACGTGCTCGAGCTGCCCGGCGGCGACCGCGCCTGGCTCACGCCCAACCTGTACCCGATCTGCTACCCGTTCGAGACGCACCAGCCCGCCAGCGGCATCCACCTGGTGCACTGGAGCTCGCTGTTCCACGCGCGCGGCCTGCACAGCGCCGGCGAGGCCGGCGCGGCGGCCATCCTGGGTCAGCTCGCCCGGGCCGAGGGTTTCCTGCTGCACCACGCCCCCGACAGCTTCCCCGACACGGGTGAGGGCCACCGTGGCCACGTCGGCATCATCAAAAACCGCGGCCGCCGCGTGGGCGGTTCGGTGGCCCACGACCACCAGCAGATCATGCACATGGCCATGGCGCCGAGAGAGCCGCCGCTGACCGTGGGCATGGCGCCCCGGCTGCTGCTCGACACGCCCGAAGAGCTGGTGGTCGAGCGCGCCCACGGCTTGTGCACGACGCTGGTGCCGCACGCGATGTCACGGCCGTTGCACGCGTTCATCGTTCCGCATGGGCCGCCCGTGGGCTGGCTGCATCATCTGGAGGCGGATGTGCTGTCGGCCGTGGCGACGGCGACGGCGCACCTGTGCGCGGCGCTAGACGAGCTGATGACCGAGCAGTTCGGGGAGCCGGCCTGGAACCTGATCGTGCACACCGGCGCAGGCTGCGCGCCGTTGATCGAGGCGCGGCCGTTCACGCAACCGCTGGGTGGGTACGAGCACCTGGGCGTGTGGCTGAGCGAGGAGACGGCGGCAGCGAGCGCGGGGCGGTTGCGGGGGGCGGTCCGCGAACGCAGCAAGGCCTGATTTGATGCGGCTTGCCCCCGACCGGCGTCGCCCCAGCCCCGCGTCGCGTGTCCCGTCGTTACAGCGCGGGAGACAAGCTCGCCCTGATCCGAGCCTACGAGGCCTCGAACCAGGAGATGCGCGTCTTCTGCGCGGGCCACGGTCTCTCGACGGCGGGCCTTTGCAAGTGGCGCCGTCAGTACGCGGCGCAGGGCGATGCGGGCCTGGCGGCGCGCCGCCCCCCCCCGCGACGCCCGGGGCCGCGAGGGTCGTCGTTACACGCCGGAGGAGCGTCTGGCGGCGGTGGCGGCCTTTGAGCGCTCGGGGGTGACGCAGCAGGTGTTTGCCAAGCGCTGGGGTGTGAGGGTCTCGACTTTGTGCACGCAGCGTCGTCGGCTGGCGCAGGGCGGGGGCCGCGCGCTGGTGGACGGGGCGGGGTCGGGGAGCACGTCGGGGCCGGCTGGAGGATCGCTGCCTGGCGAGACTCCGGGCGGCGGCTCATCGTCGCGAATGCCGTGGACCAGATGGCCGGCGCCGGGGTGATCACATCCCGGGCGATGTTCGGCGGGCACAGCGTGTACCGCGGCGACAAGGTCGTCGCGCTGACCTGCGACAACCAGCTCTTCGTCAGACCCACCACGGCAGGCAGGGAGTTCATCCGTGAGGTGGTCGAGGCGCCGCCCTACCCGGGAGCCAGGCCCTCTTGAGCGCCATGGACACCTCCCCTCGAGCGCCCCGTCGCCGCTGCTGCCGACGGCCCAGCTCGCGCTCGCCGCGCCGGCCGCTCAGCGACCGACGTCATTCCCCATGTAGCCCAGGGCACGCAACTGCTCGTCGAACTCAGCGTCCTCGATCACGTGTTCGCTCGCCAGCCGGCCGAGCCCCACGAGATAGAGGTGCAGGCGGTCGTGGATCTCTGCGGTCGCCGGGCCGTCCACCCGGGCTTGCCACTCCGGAATGTTGGGCGCGGCCGGGTCGTAGCGCGCCACGCTCCTGGCCTCCTTGAGCCAGGGCGCGTCGCGCAGGTGCGGCGAGAGTTCGAACATGGCGGCGATGTTCATCGAGCGCTTGAGCATGGGCGCGTCCCAGTAGTAACGGGTACGGCCCGTGCGCAGGCTGGCCATCGATCCGCAGAACGAAACCGCGAAGCCCTCGCTCGCCGAGCTGGCGAGCAGGCTCTCGCCATCCATGGCCGCGTGGGCCTCTGCGCCCACCAACTCCAGGATCGTCGGCGCAACCTGCAGTGTGCTGACGTAGTCGTCGTTCAGCCCCGGCAGGACGCTGTCAGCGCGCACGAGCAGCGGCACGTGCAACACACCCTCGGTCAGGGAGAGCCCGTGGCCGACCTTGGGCCAGGTCTCGAAGAACTCCTCTCCGTGGTCTGCGGTGACAAGTAGGGCCGGGCGCTCTGCGTCTGGGAGCGCGTCGGCGAAGTCGACCAGCGAGCCCACGAGCCGGTCGATGCCCTGCACCTCGGCCGCGTATCGCGCGCGCAGATTGACCAGCTCCTCCTCGGGCGGCACGCGCCGTTGGCGCTCGAGCTTGCCGAGGCGCACGTACTCGGCCCTCCTCGTGGGCGGCGGATCCTCGGCGTAGTTCCACAGATCCGGCGGCGGGCGGTGCTCACCGTGCGGGTCCATCAGGTGCACCCAGCAGAACCACGGTGCGGTCTGCGCGCTGATCCAGTCGCGCGCTCGCGCCACCACGTCCTCGTCCCAGAGGTACTGCTCGGCGCCGTGGCGCACGCCCTCCATGTCCATGCCGCAGTAGCGCTCGTCCCAGCCGTCGTGCAGCACGGTGCCCTCGATCTCCTGGAGCGGGCACAGGTTGGCGACGAAGGAACCGGTCGCGTAGCCGCGCTCGTGGAGCAGGGTCGCGATGGGCTGGACATCGCTCGCCAGCTTGCCGTGCTGGGCGAACACGCCGTGCCGGGGCGGCACCAGCCCGGTCATGATGCTCGAGAGCGCGGCGTGGGTGTGGGTCGCCTGCGTAAAGGCGTTGGTGAACACGAGCGACTCGCTGGCCAGGCGATCCAGCCGAGGCGAGGCGGCTGGTGGGGCGCCGCCGAAACCGAGGGCGTCCGCGCGCAGAGTATCGACCGTCACCAGCAGCACGTTGCGGGAGGCGCGGGCGGGCGGATCCTCGGCGCAGGACGCGAGGGTCAGGACGAGCAGCAACACGGTCCAACTCGGCTTGGGCATGGCGAAGAATACCATTCGATCCCGACGCAAGCGTGCGCGGCGACGGCGCGGTCACGCTGAGCGACCTCTGGCTGGCGGCACGGCTGAGATCTTCCACCGCGATGGCACCTGGCCCTCTGCCGGCGACCTCGTCCACGACGTTTGGCAACGTTTACCTGAGCGTGAGCGCGCGCTGCCGGCCGAGCCTGTTCGTGTCACCCCGGGCAGCTGCAACCCGCTCGGGGTGGGTCAACTCTGGGTGATCACGTGAGTCACGATTCGTCGTGACGCTCCGACGCCTGACTCTGTCCATGCGCGACGTACTTCGCGCAGCCCTCGCTCGCCACCAGCACGACCGCTTGCGCGGGCGGGCCCGCTCGCAGGGCGCTACTCCAGCGTGCGGCGGGCCGTCCCGAGCACCTCCGGGGTCCGGTCCGCGGTCTCGAGCATGGAGCGCAGCGCCTCGATCTCGGGCGTGTCCCAGCGCATCAGCTCATCGACCCAGCGCGCGCTCAACGACTGGTAGACCAGCGAGGCCTCCAGCGTCAGCGGGCCCTCGACGGACGCGGGGACGTCGAAGTGCACCCGATCGGACCCGGGCAGAAAGCTCTCGTCGCTGTCCACGCCCACAGGCGCCGTGCGCGACGCCTCGGCGTGCCCTGCATCCCAGCCGTGCGGGAGCAGGCGGTCGTCTCGCCACCACGACGCCCCGCGCATGAGCGTAAACGTCGGCGCCCCGTCCGCGTCGGCCATGACGGCCTCGAAGACGGCCACCTCGTCGGCCGAGCGAATCACGTCGCGGTGCGGCTCGATGGGCCCGCCCGCGCGCTCCGAGAGGAGCGCTTCGCCCGCCGCACCCAGGATGCGCCCGCGGGCGTCGGTGACACCCGACGCGAAGACGACGGCTCCCCGGGCGTCGCGAACGAGCACCCGTAGCCAGGCGCGCCGCGTGGGATGGGCCGTGGGCAGCTTGTGCCCCGTGAGGTTCTCGACCTGCACACTGAAGGCCAGCCGCTCGCCGTCACGCGACGGCTCCAGCAGGGTCACGCGGGCACTCCGGGTCTCGAGCTGCAGGCGAGTGGCAGCGATGGCGGCATCGAAGGCCTCGCGCGGCGCGGCGACGTCCAACACATCGGCGTGGTCGCGCAGCAGCGACAGGCCCAGGGTGTTGCCACCAACGACCACGTGCCTCCCGAAGGGGCTGCGCTCCTGGATGGGCGGGAAGTCACGCCCCATGGGGTTGCGGGCGATGCGGGTGCGGGTCGGCGCACCCCGCTCATCGAGCGTAGGCACGTGACAATCCTGGCAGCTCGCGGCGCGCTCCCCCACCGGACTGCGCTCGTCGCTGTACGACGAGTTGCGCCACTCCAGGTACGGCGCCTGCTCGAGGAAGCGGCTGTCGTCGTGGGAGCCGTCGGCGGCGAAGGTCGGGGTCTCAAGCGTGTGGCACGAGCCGCACAGCGCCGACTCGGTGATATGCCTGCCCTGGGTGGGCGTGAACCCCGTGTGCCGCCGCATGGGCATGTCGAACGGATCGGCGTGGGGACCGTAGAGGCGCCGCTCAGCATCGAGCGCGAAGCCCGCGCTGAAGCTCTCCTCGCTGCCGAGGCCCTCGGGCGACATGCCGTGGCAGACGCTGCACGAGACGCCGTCACGCGCGAGCCTCCCCAGAGAACTGTCGCTCTGGATGACGGACATGAGCGAGCCGGAGGCGCCCGGCTCCAGGCCCATGCGCTGGGCCATGGGAGCGTGGCACGCGAGGCAGGTCTCCTCGATCTCCGCCTGTCGCGACGGAGTGGCCATCACCTCGGCGGACACCACGGCGCGCCAGATGGGATCGCGGGCCGCGTTGGCCATCATGGTCCCGCGCCACAAGTCGTAGGGGGCGATCCCCTCACCCGCGGCGTCGCGCATGGCGCTGGCCCGCGGGCTGTTCGAGTGGCACTGGGCACACACGCTGGAGTGCGCCACCTGGGGGCCGGGCGCAGCAGCGCTCGGGGAGGACCCCGCCTGCGCGGAATGACAGGCCGGCAGCAGGGATGAGGCGGCGAGCCAAGCGCCCACGGCCGCCACGGCAAAGGCCCAGGAGAGGAGCGTGCGAGACATGCTGATCGTCCTCCAGCGTGCGACGTGTCCAGTTGCTCACATGAGAGTATTTCCAACCCAGACCCATCACAAGACCCAGGAGTCGCAATAACCCCCAGGCAGGAACCCCCGCTGTCCCGCCCAGGTTGCTCGGGCGCGGAGTTGAGGTCTGCAGGCGGACTCCCCAAGCGACCGCAGGTCGCGTCGTGCGCTGGCAGGAGGGCGGTTCCCGAAGAGCCAGCGGGCGATGTCGAGAGCGAAGGCTCAGTCCGTGACCGGCAGCTCCAGTTCGGCCGGGACCTCGCGGAACACGGCCATCAGCGCGCCGTCGATGGCGATCACGACCTTGAAGCGATCGTCCGCTCGACTCAGCTTCACGTGGTACTCCGTCAGGACCCGGGCGCCGTCGCGGATCTCCTCCCATTTGTCTGGCACGGCCCCGGCCACGGCTTGCGCTGCGGTCGTTCGCACCGCGTCCGGAACGAACGTCGGGTCGACTCCGATCTCAAGCTGGTGCAGGGTCCCATCGGGCAGGAACATGGCCTCGATCTCGTAGCCGTCCACTTCTCGGCTCAGCTCCCAATAGAGAATGCCGTCGTTCCACTCCTTCTCTGCGCCAACGATCGGGCCGGAGGGAAACAGCGCGTCCATGGCGGCGTGTACGGCGGCTGGCACCCCGTCCGGATGGACGTGGTACTCGACCTCCACGCGGCGTCCGTTCGCGTCGAGCTGCAGCTCCAGCTTGCGAGCCGACAGGGCGTCCGCGTGACTCCAGCTGGCTGGCTGCGCGCGGCCCCCCGCTGGGGAAGAGAACTTTCCCAGAGCCCTCCGCTGTGCACACTGAATCCACTTCAAGCCCGGTGTCCGATGAACCGAGGAGGGTCAGAATGACGCGCATCACGCTCGCCCTCCGGCCGTCCGAGAGGGTCGCGCCACCGTCCTCGACGCCGCAAGCCAACTCCACCCCGAGCACTTCGTGCGCACGCGGCCAGAGCCCCTGAACCCACCCACCGAAGTCTGGATCAACCCGCCAGCGCGCGCCACCGCGACTCCATGATCTCAACCACAGACGGTCTCAGAATCGCTGGCAACCAGCGCTGGTCCTCAGCGAGGCGAGTCGGGCAGGCGATCGTGCTGACTCTGCTCATTCTGGGAGGCGGCAGCCATGCCCTCAACTCGGAACACTGGATCGATCCGAGTGAGGTGATTGGCCTGAACGGCGTGCGTTGCGAGGGCGAAGTGGCGCTGGTCTTCGGGGGGGACGTGATGCTCTCCCGGAACGTGGCCAAGAGCATCGGCCGCAACAACCGCGACTTCACGTCTCCGTTTGCGATCGTTGCTCAGCTGACGCAGCCCGCGGACGTGGCCTTCTGCAACCTGGAGTCCGCGATTTCGGGTCGAGGGCAGGCGATCAAGAAGAGGTACCTCTTCAATGCGCCTCCCCAGGCGGTTGAGGGCCTGCAGCATGCAGGTTTCGACGTGGTGTCCCTCGCGAACAACCACATTCTGGACTATGGCCCCATCGCCATGGAGGACACGGCCAGGATCGTAAAAGGCAGAGGGATCCTACCCGTGGGCCTGACATTCCAGGACGAACCGCAGGAGCCCGCTCTCGTCGAACGAAACGGCCTGCGGATCGCCTTCCTGGCCTACTGCGATCCGGTACCTGGGGCCTCGTACGCCCGGGAGTACTACGCGTTTGACAAGCGCCCCGCCGTGGGCAATCGCAGCAACATCGCACGCGACTTGGCGGCCATCCGGAACGAAGTGGACCTCATCATCGTGTCCATGCACTGGGGAGTTGAGTACCAGCCTGGACCCAACGAGCACCAGGCCAGCCTGGGCCGTTTCATCATCGATCAGGGCGCGCACGTCCTCGCCGGACACCACCAGCACGTGCAGCAGGAGCCCGAGGTCTACAAGGGCGCCCTGATTTTGCATGGCATGGGCAATCTGGTCTTTGATCAACGGAGCAGACCGAGCACTCGCCAGAGCCGACTCTACCGCGTGCACGCAGACAGGCGGGGGATTGTGTCTGCGGAGTATCTGCCATTGGTCATCTCTCTGCAGGACTGGACGCCGCGACCCACGGCGACGGCGTTCATCGAAGTGATGAGGCGTGAGGACGACTAGCCCGCATCGAAGACGTTCTGCATGCGTCCCGAGCAGCCGCAGCGCGGCCGCCGCCTTGCGCTTGACCGAGGTCCGGACCCGGTCCCGCGCGACCGCATCAGGGTCGGGCTTCAAGCACCATGTTGGTGGGCGTCTCGGCGGCCCTTCGGGTCCGGGTGAAGCCGCCCTGGGTCAGCACATCTGTGAGCCGCTTCTCGCCCGCCTCGGCCCCGAGGGCCAGCCCCAACTCCTGCGCGCGGGATAGCGGGCGTGCTCGATCGAAGCCTCATGGAAGTCAAAGCCGTAGAAGGTCGAGTTGGAAAACGCCTGGGCCCTGATGATGGTGGAGGATCCATGGCCGCAGCCGATGTCCGCCAGCTTGGCGCCCCGTTCCAACTTCTCGCGCACGTCGTGCAGGGCAGGGATCCAGTTGTCGACCAGGTTGGCGGCGTACATGGGCCGGAAGAAACGCTCCGTGCTGGACGAGCAGGCCCGCTCCAACCGGGCCAGCGTGCATTCCGTGCTTGCCAGGAGACCCGTCAGGTGACAGAAACCAACGCTGCCACTCTCCGGACGCCCCCCGCCAAGCGCCCCCACCAGAAGCCAGGCGCCCCCCTCCCAACCCAGGAGCCCCCTTGAGCACCACGTCACCCGCAGAAGCGAGCCCCACCCCCGAAGCGCAGCGCCCCGTGGACGCACCGCCGGACCAGCGCTACTTCCCCGAGCCCGGGGAGGCGCAGCTGACCCTGCGCGCGGTGGCGGCGGGCTGCGTGGTGGGCAGCGTGGTGTCGTGCACCAACATCTACATCGGGCTCAAGATCGGATGGACTTTCGGGGCCTCGATCGTGTCGGCGGTGCTGGGCTTTGCGCTGTTTGCCGCCCTGGGCAAGCGACTCTCGGTGCTCGAGACCAACATCACGCAGACGGCGGGCTCAGCGGCGGGCGCCATGGCCTCGGCGGCTGGGTTGGTGGCGGCCATCCCGGCCATGAGCATGCTGGGCTACGAGTTCGCCTGGTACGAGCTCATGGGCTGGGCCCTGGGCGTGGCCTACCTGGGCGTGTTCTTCGCGGTGCCCCTGCGCCGGCAGATGGTCGAGGTCGATCGGCTGCGCTTTCCCACCGGCACGGCCACCTGCGAGACGGTGCTGGCCATGCACGGCGGTGACGGTGACGGCGACGGCACCCTGGGCAAGGCCAAGGTGCTGATCTGGGCCGGCGCGGGCGCCGCGCTCTACACGCTGGCCATGTACTTCATCCCGGACATGGAGTCCCCTCCGCTGCACGAGTGGTTCCCCGGGGGCGCGCTGGCCGTGGCCGCGGCCTGGGGCTTCAAGCTCTACCTGGGCCCGTCGCTGTTCGGCGCGGGCTTCCTGATCGGACCGCGCATCGCCATTTCGCTGATGATCGGCGCGCTGATCGCCTGGGCGGGGCTGGCTCCTCTGGCACAGGACAGCGGCTGGGCCCCCGGCCCCGTCATGGAGTACGCCACGGGCCCGCGCGGCTGGCTGCTCTGGCCGGGCGTGGCGCTGATGGTGTCCGAAGCTCTCACCTCGCTGGGGCTGTCATGGCGGACCTTTGCCCGAGCCCTGCGCTTCCCGTCGGCCCTCGGAGACGGCCCTACCGGCGACGACGACAAGAACATCCCCACCTCATGGTGGGTGGGCGGCCTGGCCGTGGGCACGATCCTCACCTGCACCCTGGCCCAGGTCATCTTCGGCATCCCGGTCTGGATGACGTTGATCGCGGTGGCCCTCTCCAGCGTGCTGTCCGTGGTGGCGGTGCGCTCCACCGGTGAGACGGACATCAACCCCACCGGCGGCATGGGCAAGGTGACCCAGCTCGCGTTTGGCGGCCTGGCGCCCGGCGCCACCGGCACCAACCTCATGTGTGCCGCCGTCACGGCGGCGGGAGCCAGCCAGGCCAGCGACATGATGCAGGACCTCAAGACCGGCCACATGCTGGGCGCGTCGCCCCGCAAGCAGTTCCTGGCCCAACTCGTGGGCATCAGCGCCGGCGTGATCCTGGTGGTGCCCGTGTACCGCATCTTCACCACGGCCTACGAGGTGGGAGGCGACAAACTGCCGGCCCCCGCGGCCCACGCCTGGCGCGCCATGGCCGAGTTGCTCACCCAGGGCCTCGACGCCCTGCCGCCCATGGCCGGACCGGCCATCCTTATCGCGGCCATCGTGGGCATGCTCCTGCCGTTGCTGCGCAAGCTCGATGGCATCAAGGCCTACGTCCCCAGCGGCCTGGCCATGGGCATCGCCTTCATCGTGCCGGCCTACTACTCCGTGGTCATGTTCAACGGCCTGCTGGTCTGGTTCCTCTGGAAGCGCATCAACCCCGGCGCCGTGAACCGCTACGACTTCGTGCTGGCCTCGGGCCTGGTGGCGGGCGAAGGCCTGATGGGCATCGTCAACGCGGGCCTGACCATCCTGGAGGTGCCGCCGCTGTTCCCCGGATGATCGCGAGCTGACACCGCGCGGCGCCCGGACAGCTGGAGAGCAGCCCGTCAGCCGCCGCCGCGGGCCAGGTCGAGCAGGTGTTCGGGTACGCCGACGCCTTCCTTCCAGCGGGGCGCGCGGCGGCCGTCGATGAAGAGCGCCGGCAGGCTGTGGATGCCCAGCTGGCGGCCCGCGTCGCAGTCGTCGCGCAGCGCGGCGAGGGCCAGCGGACCGTCGAGCGCGACGGCCAGGGCCTCGCCGTCGAGCCCGAGCTGGCGCGCGGCCTCGAGCAGGGCGGACAGCGTCGGCGCCACCGAGCCCGCGCCCGTGGGCTGGTCCATGAGCCAGTCGTGCAAGCTCCAGAAGGCCGCCGGCCCGCCGACCTGCCCGGCGGCCTCCGCCGCCCGGGCCGCGAGGCAGCTGCCGTCGATGGCCAGCCCGCGGAAGTGCGGGTTGCAGCTCGAGTCGAAGGGGTACTGGCGGTAGACGTAGCGTGTGCCGGGGCGACTGGCGACGGCGGCCCGCATGCGTCGGTCGAGCTGTGCGGTGTTGGGTTCGCGATAATCGCCAAAGAGAGTCACCGTCACGACGCGACCACTGGCGACGCCTGCGGCCGTCTGCGCGCTCGAGCCCGTCCGCATGCCGTCCGCCCGCTCGCCGCCCACCCGCTCGCCGCCCACCCGCTCGCCGCCCACCAGCTCCCACGGCACGAGGTCCGCAGGCATCGTCCGGCGCGGCTCGGCGCGCCAGTCGGCCACGGTCTTGTCGAGGCCCCGAGGCGGACGGTCGGCTTCCGGACCCGCCGCCGGTGGGTTGCTGGCGGCGACCGCCTCCACCGCCCGGGCCAGCGCGCCCTGCACCTGCCAGCCGCGGAACTCGACGCCGTTGAGGAACACGAACGGTGTCCCACCGATGCCCAGGGCGAGCGCGTCCTCGACGTCGCGCTCCACTGTGTCCAGCGTTGCGGAACCCATCATGACCTGCAGAAACTCGGAGCGCTCGAAGCCCATGCCGGCCAGGCCGGTGTCGAGCTGCTCTTCGTTGAACGAGGCGCCACGGGAGAAGAGCCAGCGGTGCATGCTCCAGAACCCCGCCACCCCGTGCAGGCGGCCTGCGGCCTCAGCGGCCCGCGCGGCCCAGCAGGCGTTCTTGTGGCGGTTGATACCCGAGCTGCGGAAGCGACGATTGCAGTCCGTGCATTGGGGAAAATGACGCACCGAAACGGACACATCGTCGCGGGCGGCCATGAGCGCTTCGACCTCGTCGTCGAGCGTGCGGCAGTCGGGACACTGGTAGTCGCTGAAGATCACCAGCCGCAGCGGCGCGACCGCCGGGCCCAGGCGGTATCGACCGGTCAGCGCCGGCGAGGCGGCCGCGGCCTCACCGCCGCCGCTCGTGATGGCCGCGAGGGACCGCTCGTATTCGGCGCTGTCGCGCTCGGCGATGCGCGCGGCGTGACGCCACTCGATCACCCCAAGCAAGGCGCTGACGACGAAGAAGGTCGTGAGCACGGGTGTGGCGAGACGCAACGGGGCGCGTGGGGCGCGCGCGGGGGAGGGGGCCCTCGCTGCCCGCTCCAGCAGCACCAGGAAGGCCAGGTTTGCCACGTGCACCGTGAGGCACCAGGGGCAGAAGCTGCCGGCCTGGAGCATGACGAGGGCCCAGACGACGGACGCCACGGCGCCGACGCGCGCGGCCGCGCGCCACGGCCCGACGAGCCGTCCGCCGCTGCGCTTCCAGGCCACGAACAGCGCCAGGAACCAGGCCAAGCCCAGGTCGGCCACGGGCCAACCGACTCCCGGCAACCTGCCCCAGCTGCTGGCGGACAGACGAGCGCAGGCGCTGCTCGGTCCGCACCCCGGCAGCGGCAGGTCGATCACGGCCTGGAGTACGAGCGCCATGGACGCGCCCGCCGCGATGAGCAACAGCGCCATGCCGAGCGCCATGCCGGACAGGCGCTGCGGGGACGACCTGCCACCCGGGCTAGAGCTGCGTTTGCTTGCGGCCACGTCGGTCGTCCCTCGCGAGCTTCAGCGGCTAGCGCTGGAACATCGGCAGATACCCCAGCGGCACCTGCAAGGTCAGCGACACCATCGCTGTCGCGTACACGCGCCCATACTTTCCGTGCCGGAAGCTGCCGTCGCCCGACTGGCGCCGCGCCGCGTCGTCCACGAAGTACGGCCACCACTCGTTGAACAGGCGCGCATCGCGCCAGGCCCAGTAGGCCTGCGCCGCGTAGAACGCGCCGTAGATCTGGAACTGCTCGTAGGAGCCCGCGCCGGTGTAGGGGTCGTGCCGGCGCAGCGCGTCAAAGCCGTTGGTCAGCGCGGCGCTGCTGTAGTCGCCCAGGGCGTTCAGCGTCGCCAGGGCGGCGGCGGTCAGCGACCAGCTCATGGTGTCGCTGCCGATCTGGTAGCGGAAGCGGCCGGACTCGGGATCCTGGCTCTTGAGCATGTAGGCCTCGGCCGCCTCGATCACGGCAAAGTCGACGGCAAAGCCGGCCTCCTTGGCGCCGCGCAGGGCCTGCAGCATGCAGACGGTGATGGAACCCTCGTGGGCCGAGCTGCGGGTGGGCTCGTAATACCAGGCGCCGTGCACGCCCTGGGTGCGCTGGATCAGGTCGACGCCGCGGCGCACGGCGGCGGCCAGGCGCTCACGCTCGGCGGGCGAGTCGCCGTACATGCCCACGGCCTGGGTCAGAGCCAGCAGCGCGTAGCCCTGGCCGTGCATCTTGGAGACGGTGTCGCCGTCGGTGTAGAAGTAGCCGGCCTGCTCGCCGGTCTCGATGCAGTGGTCCACCAGCCAGCGCACGGCCGCCTTGACCGCGCGCGCGCTGGCCGTGCGGCCGCTGTGGTCGGGCAGGTGGCCGGCCCCCATGAGCGAGAGGGCCACCAGGCCGGTGATGGCCACGGGCGCGTCGGCCCCGCTCTCACGCTCGCTGCGCAGCAACGAGAAGGAGCCGTCGGGGTACTGGTTCTCCACCAGAAAGCCATGGCTGGCCGCCACCAGGGAGGCCACGCGCGGCAGCTGCAGGCCGTCGCCGTGCGCGGCATCCTGGGCGCCGTCGAGCGACGGCGGCATCAGCAACAGCAGCGTCAGCACGAGGCAGGCGCTCACCGACCGCCCTGCTCCTGCTCCACCGCGGACAGGGCGCGCACGTAGGCGCCGAGCCAGTCGCGGTAGCGCGCGGGCACGTCGTCGACGTGCAGGTTTTGCAGGCGCTCCTGCAGCTTGGGCGGCAGCAGGCCCCAGCGCCCGTCAGTGTCGCTGCGGGTGGGGTCGCCGAGCGGATCCGGGGGCGGCTTACCGGCGGCGCGATCGCTGCCCGGCTCGCTCTCGGGCATGCCCTCCGACGGGTCATGCCCCTCGCCCTGCGGCTCGTCGGCGGACTGGGGCTGGGGCTGATCCTGCGCCTGGTCCTGGGGCGAGCCACCCTGCTGCTCGTCATTCTGGCTGCCGTCGCTGGCGCGCGGGGGAGGCTGGCCCTGGGGCTGATCGCTGCCGCCGCCTCCGCCCCCACCGCCGCCGCCGCCACCGCCCGACTGGCCCTGGCTGTAGCGCGCCTGGCGGATGAGCTCCTCGAGGTCGCGCACGGCCTGCTCGTGCGCGGCGGCCACGTCCTCCAGCGCAGAACCCACGTTGTCGGCGTCCGGCACCTCGAACAGGGCCTCGTCGATGCTCGAGAAGGTGCGCTTGATGCGCTCGATCAGCGCCTGCACCTCAGCCTGGGCGTCGGACGGAGCGGACGCCTCGCCGCCGTGGGGACCGGCCGGGCTGTCGGGCGGCAGGTCCTGCCCCAGCAACAGCGCGGCGGTCATGAGCAACGCGATCATCGCGGACCCTCCTCAGGCTCGTTGTCGGCACCGGGTCGGATGGGACGCGGCGGCGGCAGCGGCGGGAAGGGCTGATCCATGCCGGGCGCCTCGACCTCGGGGGGCTCGGGCACCATCGACTCGAACAGCTCGGTCACCGCGGCGTGCTCGTTGGCCCAGCGCTCCAGCAGCAGCACGTCGCGGCGCGAGAGCATGGGGTCGTCGCCCAGGTCGTCGGCAAACTCCACCACGCGCGACAGGGCCATGAGCTCCATGCGCTGCACCAGCAGCAGCTCGGCCACGGCGGGCACCAGCGGCGGCGGGCCGCCGGACTGCTGCCCCTCCTGCGGCGGCTCCTTCTCGGCCTCGCGGCGCCGCTTCAGCTCGTCGTCGAGCACGGCCAGCAGATCGGCCAGGCGCCGCTCCACGCCCTGCTGCAGCGCGGACACGAGGTACCCGGTCTCCTGTTCGGCCAGGCGCTCGGCCACGGACATGAGGTCGTCGCCCACCTGCGCGATGGCGAACACGAAGGCCACGGCGCCGTCCTGGCGCAGGGTCTCGGCCGCGGCCTGTGCGCGCGCTCCCAGCAGGCGCTCTTCCTCGGACAGGCGCCCGACGGCCCGGCGCTGACTGCGCGAGAGCCGCTCGGCGTCGCCGCGTGCCTCGTCCAGGGCGCTGGTCTCGCCGCTGAGCCCGAGCTGGGCCTCGTGCATGGCCACCAGCTCCTGCTTGAGCTTGAACAACACCTCGTCCTGGCGCAGCTGCTCGTAGCGATCGCGCTCGCCCTGCAGCTTGGACCGAGCCTCCTCGAGCTCCTCGGCGGCCTCCTGCTGCTCGGCGGCTGCCTGTTGGTCGTCGCCCGACGACAGGTCCTGCTGCGCACCCGCCATGGCCTGCTCGGCGCGCTTGGCTGGCTCCTGGAAGCCCTGGTCGGGCAGCTCCGAGAGGCGATCCATGAGCTCGCGCAGGCGCTCCTGAAGCTGTTCCTGCTGGGCGGCGGCATCGGCGCGCTCGGAGGGGTCGCGCGGCTGCTGCTCGGTCTCGGGCGCGGCGGCCGCGCGCTGCTCCAGCATGGCGCGGATGGCGGCCAGATCGTTGGCGGACTGGGCCAGGGCCTCGGCGGTGGCGTCACGGTCGCCCTGGTCGCGAGCGGCGTCGACTGCCTGCATCTGCGCCATGAGCTCACGCGTGCGATCCAGCAGTTCGGGGCCTTCGTCGGGCTCCAGGGTCTCGAGCCGCTGGGCGGTCTCGTTCAGATCCTGGGCCGGGTCCTCGGCCTGACGCGCGGCGGCGCCGGCCTTGGCCAGGGCCCGGTTGCGAGCCGCGTTGGCCGCGCGCTCGGCGTCGGCCAGGGCGTCGCGCATCTGCTCCATGAGCTCGGCGGCCTGGTTCAGCTCGTCCTGCGCGCGGGGCGAGGGCGAGGCGGCCTCGGGATCGGAGCCCGGGGCCGAGTCGGCGGGTTGCGCACCGGCGGGCGACGGCTGGCCGGACGCAGGCGGCTGGCCCGGGCTGGACGACGCGCCGCCCGGGGGCGACGAGGACGGCGTCCCGGAAGGCGAGGCGCCGGAGGGCTCGCCGCTCTCGGCGGGCTGGCCCTCTGCCCCGGCGCTCGCGCTGGGCGGCTTGGCCGCGCCGCTCCCCGCTCCGGGCTGGCCGTCGCCTGGCTGATCCGCGCTTGGCTGGCCATCACCGGTTGGGTCTTGGCCTGGCTGGTCCGCGCTCGGCTGACCGTCGGCAGCTTGCCCATCGCGGGGTTCTCCGTCGCCGGGCTGACCGTCGCTGGACTGACCATCGCTGGCCTTGCCGTCGCTGGCCTTGCCGTCGCTGGACTGACCGTCGCTGGCCTGACCATCGCTGGGTTGACCGTCGCTGGACTGACCATCGCTGGGTTGCCCGTCACCCGTCGGCGACTCACCCGCGCCATCGGCGGGACCAGGGGCGCCCAGCAACGCGCGGCGGGCCTGTTCCATGGCGGCGCGGGCGCGGGCGCCCACCTCGGCGGCGCGCTGGCGTTCGCCCTGGGCGGCGGCCATGAGCTCCTCGGCACCCGTGCTGTCCAGCGGTTCGCTGAGCTGGGCCAGCAGCGACTCCAGCGCGCGCATGATCTCGACCTGCGACGCGGCCGAGGGCTGGGGCGCCTGTGCCAGCTCGCGCTGCTGTCGCGCCAACCACTCGGCCAGCGCGGCCTCGCCCAGCACATGCTCGGACTCGGACAGCAGCTGCGCCGCCTCGGCACCCTGCTCGAGCGCGCGGTCCAGGCGCTGCACCTCATCAAGCGCCTCCCCCACCAGCTTGGCCGGCGTGTCGGACGCCGCCCGCGAGCGCGCCTCGAGCTGGCGCTGCTCGATGGCCAGGCGGTCCAGCTCCTGCACGCCCTCACTCAGCAGGTCGGCCTGGGAGCGCAGCTCGTCCACGTCGCGCCGATCGCGCAGCACGGCATAGATGGACTCGAGCCCGCCCAGCAGGTCGTCCTGCCGCTCCACCGACGAGAGCATGGAGCCGGCCAGGCCCTGCTCGGCGTCGCGGCTGCGCTGCTCGAGGCTCAGCTCGTCGAAGCGCGTCATGGCCGACCGCAGCAGCACGGCGTTGCGCTCGCGGCCCTCGGCCTCGTAGCGCTCAGCCAGGCGCTCCATCTTCTCGCGCAGGGACGCGAGCCGCAGCCCGATGCGGCCCTGGTCACGGCGCACCTGCTGCAGCGTGGACTCGCCCTCGGTCTGGGCGCCCAGCGGCGCCAGGCACAGCAGCGACACGGCCAGCGCGGCCAGCGAGCCTCGACCGGCGCGAGCCCTGGAGGTCGCCAGGGCGTGGTCGGCGCCGTCGGCGCGTGCAGCGAGCGACCGGGCGCCTGCCGGGGAGAGCTCGCGTGCTGTCCGTTGGCGTGTCCACATGGTCAGTTGCCTCCCGTGTCGGAGGTGAGCGCGCGCTGGGACGCCTGGCGCAGGGAGCGTTGGTCGTCGATCAGGGTCTTCACCAGGTTGAGCACCTCCTGGTAGTCCTCCCACTCGTTCATGCGCTCGAGCAGGCGGTCGAGGCCGGCCAGCACCTGGGCCTGCATGTCGCGGGCGGCGCCGAGGTTCTCAACGGAAGGCGTCTGGCGAGCGGTCAGCAGCAGCTCGTGGGCCCGGGGCGAGGCGCGGCCGGACAGATCCAGCGCCACCTGCACCATCTCCATCAGGCGCCCCACCAGATCGAGGCGACCAAACTGCCCGGCGCCGTAGTCGCCGGCCAGGCTGGCGAAGGACGCGGGGTCGAAGCCGCGCTCCAGGGGCGTGGCGCGCCAGTCGTCCAGGCGCCGGCGCAGCACGGACTCGGCGGCGGGCCCCGTGTCGAGCCGGTTGAGGATGGTCTCGTCCAGGATCATGCACAGCTCGCGGGCCTCGCGTTGCAGGCGCGTGCTGACCTGGTTCTGCGACACGGCCGCGGCCACCAGCTCGGGATCGTCGGCGGCGGGCGGCTCGGCCACCAGGTCGTCCAGCGCCAGCATGGCCAGCTCCTGCCGCTCGCGGATGGTGCGGAAAGCCTCCTTGAGCCGCAGCTGGCGGTCGGCCAGCAGGCGCTGCAGCTCGGCGGCGTCCACCACGTCGATGCGTCGCCCGGCGGCCACGGCGGTCTGCGGCCCCTTCCCGGGCAGCTCGCGACGGTCGCTGGCGGACAGCGAGTAGGACACGCTGCCCGTGAGCCCGGCGGCCGCCAGGTCGAGCACGTGACGGTGCACGCCGGTGGGCCCCTC
Source organism: Planctomycetota bacterium (assembly GCA_003644265.1). The sequence continues at coordinate 3,325 of QNBX01000063.1, read as the reverse complement.
GGGCTGCAGCTCGATGCCGCCGCCCGTGTCGCCCACGACCAGACGCACGGAGGCCACGCCGTGGTCGTCCTCCGCCACCAGCGCCAGGGGCAGCACGGCCTGGGCGGTGACCTTCACGTCGGAGCGGGCGGGCGCGTAGATGCGCAGCACCGGCGGGCGGTCCTCGTGCACCAGCAGGGCGTGCTGACTGGGGTCGGGGCTCGACAACCCGTACTCGCCGCCCAGCACCAGGCTGAGCGTGTCGGAGCGGTGCGCCACGAAGGAGCCGCTGAGCCAGGGGCCGGAGGCGTCGCTGCTGTCGGCGTTGCGCGCGTCGCCGCGGGGCTCGCCGCCGCCGTCGCCGTCACCGCCATGGGACCCGCCGCTGCCACCGCGTTCGGAGATCTGCAGTTCGATCGACTCGCCTGTGCCCAGCATCCACAGCCTGGCCGAGGTGACCGACGCGCTCGGACGACCGGCGACGGTGATGCTGCTGCCCTCGGCCGCGATCAGGTCGGCCGAGTCCACCTGCCGCACGGGCAGCCCCACGTAGGCCGGCGGCTCGATGGTGAAGACCGGCTGGTCGAGACGCGGCGGGTCGATCACGCGCATGGGCAGGACGTGCTCGCTGCCGTCATCGTCGCCACCACGCAGGGTCAGCGAAGTGTCGCCCGCGCGCACGGCCAGGTGCCCGCCGAAGCGACCGGCGGCGCCCTGGCCCAGGCCGTGGGTGCGCGCGCCGTCGCGACCGTGCACCACCAGCTCGACGCGCTCGGGACGCCGACCGGAGACGCCGGCCTGCACGGCCACCGCGCCGCCCCGGCTCACCACCAGCGTGCCGTCCACCAAGACGTGCACGGGGCTGGACTCGGGCACGTGCAACGCCAGGTGCGTGTCGCGCGGCCAGGGCACGTCGGCCAGCAACCAGCGCTGGGCGAACACGCCCAGGTGCGGATGCAACAGCGTCACGGCCAGCCCCACCAGCACCACCGCCAGCCCGCCCCGCAGCGCCTCGCGCAGGGCCGGACGCGCCACCAGCACGGCGCGCAGGTCGGTGCCGGCCGCCAGACGCTCGGCCTCCTCGCTGAGCTGGTGCTCGAACGATCCGGGCGCCCCCTCGGGCAGCTGCAGCGCCGAGACGAAGCGACCGGACAGGTCCAGCGAGCCCTCCACCAGGCGCGCGGCGTCCAGACGGTCGGGTCCGCGCAGCAGCGGGCGCAGCACGCGCCGCCAGAGCTCTCGCCCCAGGCCACTCAGCGCGCCCAGCAGCACCACCGCGCGCACGCCCAGGGGCAGGTCGAGCAGGCGGTCGGCGGCGTACAACACCACCAACGTCAAGCACAGCAGCAGCGCCAGCCGCCCCACGCCGGCCAGCGTGGCCAGCACACGAATGCGCGCCACCACCTGATCGAGGCGGCGTCGGACCGACGGCGGGCCGCGCTGCTGCGGCATGGGGTTGGGTGTCGGGGAGGTCACGGGCTCAACGCTGGAAGATGGGCAGATAGCCGTAGGGCAACGACAGGATCATGGCGCCCACGGCGGTGGAGAAGTGCTCGCCGGGACCGACGCGGCAGCGCCAGCTCCCGTCCGCCTGCTGACTGGAGACGAGCTGCTCGCGGATGATGGGGTAGTACCAGGCCCAGTGCTCGCCGCCGATGACATACAGCGCCTGCGAGGCGTAGTAGTGCCCGTACCAGTAGAAGTAGTGCTGGTAGTAGTAGCTGCCCGGCGAGATGCGCTCGATGGAGTCGCGCAGAAACATGATGGACCACTGCAGGTCGATGTCCTGCACGCGGCCGTCGTCCAGGGTCCACTGCATGCTCAGGCCGTCCACGCCGGCGTTGTGCAGAGCCGCCAGACCGGCCGAGGTGAGCGCGAAGGAGCTGCGCGTGTTGGCCGTGGCCTGATACTTGAAGGCGCCGCGCGACAGGCTGTAGTAGTTGTCCGGGTACATGGCCATGCGCTCGCCGGCGCCGACGTAGCTGGCGGCGATGTAGGTCTTGGCGCGATCGATGGTGCTGCGCGGCACGCGGATGCCCACGTTGCGCGCAGCCCGCAGGGCGTTGAGCTGACAGACCGTGATGGACATGTCGGACTCGGCCGCCAGGGGCTCGTAGCGCCAGCTGCCGTATTCGTTCTGACTGCCTACGATGTGGTCGACGGCCTTCTGCAGGCGTCCGCGCACGTCGTGGCGGTCGGTCATGCCGTAGACCTCCGCCAGGAACAGCGTCGCGAAGGCGTGGCTGTACATACGTGACCCGTGGGCCGTGATGTAGCCCACCTCGTTGACGCGCGCCAGGGTCCAGTCGGCCGCGCGCGAGATGACGGCGCCGAACTTGCCGCGATTGGGCAGGTGCCCCGCCGCCAGGAACGCCAGCCCCGCCAGGGCCGTCACGCCCACATGCGGCCGGCTGTCCGCCGAGATCTCGTAGTTCTGGTTGAGCTTGTAGCCCACGTGCGCGGTCCAGCTGCCGTCGGGACTCTGGTTCTCGGCCAGCCAGGTCAGGGCGCGCTCGACCGCTTCGATGGAGCGCGGCGTGATGTCGCGCTGCCCGCCGGCCAGAGGCGACGCCTGGGCCGCCAGCGCCGGTCCACTGAGCAGCACGCAGGCCGCGCTCAGCAGCGCCGCCGACAGCCGCCGAGAGAGCCGCCGCCACGCCCTCCCAGACTCCATCCGCCGCAGCAGCCGCGCCCGCAGCGCGAGCCGGGGCCACGCACCCCGCGCCCACGGACGCGAGGCCGACGTCAGCTCAGCGGCGCACACGCAGCGCGCGTGTTTCATGGCGTGGTACTCCTCAGGATGCGCACCGAGCCGCCTCGCCCCAGCAGCACGGCGCCGTCGACGAGCATCAGCCGGACCTCGCCCTTCGGCATGTCGTCCAGGGACAGACTGTAGCGCTGCTCGCCCTGGCCGCCACGCACCACCCACACGCGGGTGCTGCGCTCGTGCTCGTAGGAGCTCGACAGCAGCACGAAGCCGTCCGCTCCGTAGTGCACGTCGGTGGTGTTGAGCGGCAGCGCAGGCCCCTCGAGCTGCAGCTCGTAGCGCGGCGCCAGGCTGGCTCCATCCAGCAGCACCAGCCGGCGGCTGTCGGCCGGATCCACCAACAGGACCGCCGGCGCGGGACCCGAGGGCGGATCGAGCAGCATCAGCAGCGGCACATCAGGCGAGGCCACGGACGGCCCGCGCGCCACGTCCAGCAGCGTAAGCCGGTCGCGGTCGCGGGAGCGGCTGCCCGGCAACGACACGCGTTCGCGCAGCACCGCCCAGCCGGGCGCGGAGGCAAACAGGTGGTGGCTGGTGGGAATGGAGTTCAGCTCGACCTCCCAGGCCGTCTCGCGCGAG
>QNBX01000062.1 GCA_003644265.1 Planctomycetota bacterium | reverse complement strand
GGCGGCGCGACAGCGCTCGACTGACGCGGGCCTCAGTCCTTGTCGAGCTCGCCGAGCACATCGCCCAGCGTGTCGTCGGTGGGCTTGATGACCCAGATGTCGTCGTCGCCCTCGCCCTCGCCCCGGCGGCCGTCACCGCCGGCCGTCGTCTCGGGCGCAGGTGCGGCGTCGCGCCGCGGCGGGCTCGCGCGCCGCGGCGCGACGTCCTCGCGGGGCTGCGGCTCATGGAAGTCCGTCTTGGACTGCAGCCAGGCGCGATAGCGCGTCAGCGTCCAGTTGCCCTCGCGGCCGCCGGTCTCCAGCGCGGTCTGCAGCTTGAAGAGCTCGCCCTTGCGCAGCACGGCGCGCACGGCCTGCGTGCCCAGCAGCACCTCGCACTCGGGCACGCGCAGGGCTGGGCCATCGAGCCAGGTCAGGCGCTGAGTGACCACGCCCTGCACCACGTCGGCCAGCTGCGCGCACACGCTGGGCTGCTCGGAGGCAGGAAAGGCCGACACGATGCGCTGCAGGGCCTCGATCGGCGTGGAGCTGTGCAGCGTGGCCAGCACCAGGTGTCCGGTCTCCGCCGCGTCCAGCACCAGACGCATGGTGTCGCGGTCGCGCATCTCGCCCACCATCAGGACGTCGATGTCCTCGCGCGTGGCGTCCAGCAGACCCTGGGCGAAGGACGGCGTGTCGCGCCCCACCTCGCGCTGTCGGATGTACGCGCGGATCGGCAGCAGGTCGTACTCGATGGGCTGCTCGAGCGTCACGATGTGCGCCGTGCGCGAGAGGTTCACCTCCTGCACCAGCGCCGCCAGGGTGGACGACTTGCCGCAGCCCGTGGGTCCGGTCACCAGCACCAGCCCGTGGGGGTGGGCCACCAGCTGCTTGAGCTCGGGGTGCAGGTTGAGCGTGTCGACCGTCACCAGGCCATTGCTCAACAGCCGGATGGCCAGCCCCGTGCCGCGCGACGTGGTGAGCAGGTTGACGCGGCAGCGGATGCCCGCCACGTCGAGGGCCAGGTCGGCCGAGCCGCGCTCGGAGAAGCCGGGCAGGCCCTCGGCGCCCAACACCTCGCGGGCGATGGCGTCCACCACCCGCGCCGGCATGGGCTCGCCCTGCGTGCGTAGCTTGCCCGCGACGCGCAGGGCCATGGGGCGACCCGCTTGCAGGTGCAGATCCGAGGCGCCGGCGGCGTCCGCGAGGGTGACGAGCTGGTTCAGGTCCATGGGCTGCATTCTCACCCGAAGGCGACGGTAAGGGGGCGTCTGCTTGGGCGTGTCTCTTCAGCGTCGTGGGATCGAGCGCGTGCCGCGCGTACGATCAGGCCCATCGAGGCGGCTGCGCCTCACGGCGAGGGAGGCTCGATGGTCCAGGTCGAGGCGCGAGGCAAGCTGGCGGCCGGGCTCATGGCGGCGGCGGCGTTCACCATCGTCGTGGCGGGCATGCGCGAGGCCCGCGAGCTGATCGTGCCCCTGCTCCTGGCGGCGTTCGTGGCGGTCGTGTGCTTGCCGGGCATCGTCTGGTTGGAGCGCCGCAAGCTGCCGCGCGGCGTGGCCATGGCCCTGGTGCTGATGGGGCTGGTGACGGGCGGTGGCCTGCTGAGCGGCATGCTCTGGAAGTCTCTGGGCCTGCTGGCCGAGCAGTTGCCCGACTACAAGCTGCGCTTGGCCAGCAAGATGGAGGGCTTCAAGCAGGCCGTGCGCCACTCGTCCATGCCTTCCTGGGTGCGCGACAAGGCCTCGCCCAGCGACCTGATCGACGCCTTCGATCTGAGCAAGGCCCTCGACATGTTGGGCGACCTCGCCGGACAGGTGGGCGGCATCTTCGCCAACGGCTTCCTGATCCTGTTGCTGGTGATCTTCATCCTGGCCGAGGGGCGCGTCATCCGCGCCCGGGTGGGGCAGCAGAGCGCCGACCCGGAGGCCGCGCGCGCGCGCTTCGACCGGACGCTGGCCGAGATCAACCGCTACATGGGCCTCAAGACCCTGGTGAGCCTGATGACCGGCGCCATCGTCGCGGCCTGGCTGGCCATCCTGGGGGTCGACTTCCCGCTGCTCTGGGGCACGCTCGCGTTCCTGCTCAACTTCGTGCCCAACCTGGGCTCGATCCTGGCGGCGGTGCCACCGGTGCTGCTGGCCTTCCTGCAGGGCGGCGTGGGCATGGCGGGCTGGGCCGCCCTGGCCTTCCTGGCGGTCAACACCCTGGTGGGCAACGTCATGGAGCCCAAGCTGTTCGGCAAGGGGCTGGGCCTGTCCACGCTGGTGGTGTTCCTGTCGCTGGTGTTCTGGGGTTGGGTCCTGGGCCCCATGGGCATGATCCTGTCGGTGCCCCTGACCATGGCCGTGAAGATCGGCCTGGAGAGCTCGCCCGAGGGCCGCTCCTGGGCCTCCTGGATGGGCCCGGTGCCCGATCCGGAGGAGACGCCGCCCCCCGCCCCGGTGGCTACAGCCACCGACGACCTGCCAGACGCCTAGCAGCGCGCGCACACAGGCTGCTGGAGTGCCACCACTTCAGCCGCCCGGCCCGCCAGCGGCGGCGCCGCACCAGGTCCTGCCAAGCAGGCGCTTTCCCGGATCTGGGGCACGCGCTCTCCGAGCTGATCGGGGGCGGCCCGCGGCCCGACGCGCCGGAATCAGCGCCGCTCCGAGGCTGTGGACAACCAGGCCCGTCACGGCCAGCGCGACAGGCTGAGCGGGCCAGAGCGGGCGATCGCACGTCCTGGGCAATGCGTGGATAACTCCTGTACAGAACTCAAGGGTGTCTCTTGGGCGGAGTCAGCACGTCTCATGATGGCGGGATCCGGAGAGTTCCTGGTAGACCGCCAGAGTGGCGCGAGCGACATGCTCCCAGGTGAAGCCGGCGGCCACCCGTGAGGGGCCCCGCCGGGAGAGCTCGGCGCGCAGGGCGTCGTCCTGCGCCATGCGCGCCAGGGCGGCGGCGAAGGCCTCGACGTCGGCCGGATCGAACAGCAGGCCCACCTCGCCCAGGGTCTCGGGCAGGGCGCCCCGGTCGCTGCTCAGCACGGGCGTGCCGCAGGACTGGGCCTCCAGAACCGGCAGTCCGAAGCCCTCGTGCAGCGCGGGGCAGACGCAGAAGCCGGCGCCGGAGAGCAGCGCCGGCAGGTCGGCGTCGCTGACCCAGCCGGGCAGGCGCAGGCTGTCCTCCGGCAAGCCCCGCGCGGCTCCATCGGCGCGCAACGCGTCGGCGTCGGCGTCGCGTGGGCCGCCGATGACCAGGCGCCAATGGGGTGCGAGCCCCGCCGCCGCAAACGCCTCCACCAGCCCATGCGGGTTCTTGCGCGTGGAGTACTCGCCCACCATCACGACGTAGGGTCGGTCGGCGAGGTCGTGCCGCGTCAGCACGGCGGCCAGCGTGTCCTCGTCGGGACGGGCGAAGCGTGCGGTGTCCACGCCCAGGGGCACGACGCGCACGCGCTCGGGCGGAAAGCCCACGTGCTCGCCTAGAGCCTCGACGCCCTGCTCGCTGTAGCTCAGCGCCAGGTCGGCGCGCGCCAGCGTCTGCCGGATGCGCGCCTGCCGCGTGGCGCGCCAGTGATCCGAGGCCAGCTCAGGGAACTCGAACACGTTGAGGTCGTGCAGCGTGACCAGGCGCGGGAAGCTGCCGTGGGCTGGCAGCCGCACGCCCAGTCCGTGAAACACGTCCACCGGGCGCCCCACGCTGAGCGGCGACAAGCGGTCCAGCAACATGCGCGCACGGCCGCCGGCCAGCATGTCATCGATCAGACCGCGCTCGCGCCAGCGCTGCGGTCGCAGGCTCAGCACCAGCTCGTGCTCGGGGGCCACACGGCGCAGCGCGCCGATCAGCTCCGCGCCGTAGTTGCCGATGCCACCGCGCCGCTGCTTGGCGCAGGAGGTGACGTCCAGCACGATCCTCACGCTGGCGCCTCTCCCGCGTCGTTCACCTCAGCGCGCACGCTCGGCGCTGCGCGGGGTGGGATCGCTGCTGGTCGCGCCGGACGCGCTGGCGTCCTCGGCCCGGTCGCTGGCGGCCTTGACGAAGTCGCGGAAGAGCGGGTGCGCAGCCGTGGGCTTGCTCTTGAACTCGGGGTGGTACTGCACCGCGACGAACCACGGGTGCGCCGGGATCTCCACGATCTCCACCAGGTCGCGGTCGACGCTGCGCGCGGTGAAGGCCATGCCGGCGGCCTCGAAGCGCTCGCGGTAGTCGTCGTTGAATTCCCAACGGTGGCGGTGGCGCTCGTTGAGTTCGGCGCTGCCGTAGGCGGCCTGCGCCAGGCCGCCCGTGATGCGGGCCTGCTGCGCGCCCAGGCGCATCGTGCCGCCCTTGCTGGTGACACGGCGCTGCTCGTCGATCAGGCAGATGACCGGGTCAGGCGTGCCCTCGTCGATCTCGGTGCTGTTGGCGTCGGCCAGCCGCAGCACGTGGCGCGCGTACTCGATCACCGCCATGTGCAGGCCGTAGCAGATGCCGAAGTACGGCACGTCGTGCTCGCGGGCGAACTGCGCGGCCAGCACCTTGCCCTCGATGCCGCGGCCGCCGAAGCCGCCGGGCACCAGCACGCCATGGACGCCCTCCAGCAGCGACGCGGCGTTGGCCGCGGTCAGCTCGTCGCTGGAGATCTTGCGCACGCGCACCTTGACCTGGTTGGCGATGCCGGCGTGGGCCAGGGCCTCGTAGATGGACTTGTAGGCGTCGTTGAGCCCGATGTACTTGCCCACCACGGCGACGGTCAGCTCGCGCTCGACGTCGCGCACGGTCTGCACGATGCGCTCCCAGGCCGAGAGGTCGGGCTCGCTCAGCTCGAGGCCCAGCGCGTTTGCGATGTGCTGGTGGATGCCCTCCGCGGCCAGCATCAACGGCAGCTCGTAGATGCTGTACGCCACGTCGCGCTCTTCGATCACCATCTCGCTGCGCACGTTGCAGAAGAGCGAGATCTTGCGGCGCATCTCGTCGGTCATGGCGTACTCGGTGCGGCACACGAGCACGTCGGGCTGGATGCCGATCTCGCGCAGCTTGCCCACCGACTGTTGCGTGGGCTTGGTCTTGAGCTCGCCGCTCGCCGCCAGGTAGACCAGCAGCGTGAGGTGGATGAACATCACGTCACCGGCGGGCTTGTCCAGCGAGTACTGCCGGATGGCCTCCAGGAAAGGCAGCGACTCGATGTCGCCCACCGTGCCGCCGATCTCGGTGATGACCACGTCCACGTCGTCGTCCGTCAGACGCTCGATGCTGGCCTTGATCTCGTCGGTGATGTGCGGGATGACCTGCACCGTCTGGCCGAGGTAGCCGCCCTGCCGCTCCTTGGCGATGACGGAGCTGTAGATCTTGCCCGTGGTCGTGTTGCAGTCGCGCGTGAGCGGCGCCTGCGTGAAGCGTTCGTAGTGCCCCAGGTCGAGATCCATCTCGGAGCCGTCGTCCAGCACATACACCTCGCCGTGCTGGTACGGATTCATGGTGCCCGGGTCGACGTTGATGTACGGGTCGAGCTTCTGCATGCGCACCCGCAGCCCGCCGGCTTCCAGGATGCAGCCCAGGCTGGCGGAGGTGAGCCCCTTGCCGAGGGAGCTGACCACACCGCCAGTGACGAAGATGTGCTTGGTCATGATGTGCCGGGAGGGGACGGGCGTGCGCCGAAGCGCTCAACAAAGCGAGCGTAGTCGTCGGGCGTGTCGATTCCCAGGGCATGCTGGCTGGTGCGCACGACGCCGATGGCCGTGCCCCGGGCCAGGGCCCGCAGCTGCTCGAGGCGCTCGCGGCGCTCGAGCGCCGCGGGGGGCGCGGCGGCAAACTCCAGCAGGGCCTCGCGGCGGTAGGCGTAGACGCCCAGGTGCAGCCAGGCGCCCACAGGGTCGGTCCCGTGAGGGATCGGGCTGCGCGAGAAGTACAGCGCCCGGTCGGCGTCGTCGAGCACCACCTTGACGGCGTTGGGGTCGGCCAGCAGCCGGCCCTCGTCGGGGCCCAGCGGCCGCGCCAGGGTGACCAGCGGCTCGGCGCCCGTCGCCAGGCGGCGCACCAGGCGGTCGAGGTCACCGGGGTCGACCTCGGGCTCGTCGCCCTGCACGTTGAGCACGTAGGCCTCGTTCAGCCCGGCGGCCACCTCGGCCACGCGGTCGGTGCCCGAGACGTGGTCGTCGCGCGTCATGGCCACCTCGGCGCCGAAGTCCCGGGCCGCGCTGGCGATGCCGTCGTGATCGGTGGCGATGATCACGCGCCCGATGGTCACGGCGCGCCGCACCTGCTCCCAGACGTGCTGGATCAGCGGCCTGCCGGTCTCGGCCAGCAGCGGCTTGCCGGGCAGGCGCGTGGAGGCGAAGCGCGCAGGGATCACGGCCACGGCGCCGAGGGCCGCTTCGGCGGGCATGCTCAGTCGTCCCCGCGGAAGATGGAGCGGCCGCCGGGGTTGGCCACGTATTGCAGGCTGCCGACGTGCTGATAGTAGTGGTCCATGATCAGCTTCATGCGGGCCCAGGCCTGGCGCGCCTCGCCCGAGGCCGAGCGGTCCGGCGCGGGGAACACCCGCCGTTCGAGGCCGTGCTGCACCATCAGGTAGCCCCTTGAGCCCCCGGGCTCGGCCTCCTCCGTGCCGAAGGTGTCCATGCCGGCGTTGTCCAGCGACGCCAGCAGCTCGCCCATGAGCTCATCGGGCGCCAGCTTGAGGGCGGCGTCCATGCGCTCGCTGGAGTACATGTCCTGCAGGTCCGGATGGCTCTCGTTGGCGAGGGCCAGCACCAAGTCCTGCCGGGCTTCGTACAATCGCACCAGCACCCGGCTTCCGGTCGTCACGGAGACGGCCGGCTGGGTGCTGGCGCAGGCAACGGCCGTCAGAGCCAGAGCCAGCACGGGCCAGGCGAGTCGTGACGTCGGGGCCATGGGCGCCTTTCTCAGAGGTCTCAGGAGTCGGTCGGGTCCGCAGCGCCAAGCGCCGCGTGATCCTGGCCAGCGTCGCAAAGCGTGTCAAGACAGGTGGATACGTCGCCTTGGTCGTTTGCCGAGCTGGAGGCCCTTCCAGCCACGGTGCTCAAGGACGAGGGCGACCATTCGGCCCGCCTGGTGCGCTACGAGACCCGGGACGGGCCCGTGGTGCTCAAGACCTGGCGCCCCCGGCGCAGCCGCCTGTACCGCGCCTGGGCGGCCCTGCTCATGGGGGCGCGAGATCCGCTTCTCGGCCGCCCTGGCAGGGGTCGAGGGCGTGCCGCGCTTTCTGGGTCGCCTCGACCGGGTCTCCTTCGTCATGCAGTGGGTGCCCGGCGAGCCCCTCGGCCGCCACCTGCCCCAGGAACGCATCGACGCCGCGCTCGACAACTTCGAGCGCGTGCTGGCCGAACTGCACCGGCGCCGCTTCGTGCACCTCGACCTGCACCAGAAGCTGAACCTGCTGGTGGGTCCGGCGGGGGAGTGCTGGCTGGTCGATCTGGGTCAGGGTGCGTTGTGCGCTCGCGGTCCGCTGCGCGTGTTGTTCCCGCTGCTGGCGCGCATCGACCGACGCGCCGTGCTCAAGTTCCGCGCGCGCTACGCGCCGCACACCCTGCCGGCAGCCCAGCGCGATGCGCTCATCGCGCGTCACGGCGCACGTCGAGGACGCGCCTGGAAGAACTTCCACCGCCGGTTGCGCGCGCTGCTGATCGGCGAGCGCTCCTGACGTCAGCGCTCGCGCGCCAAAGCGACGGGCACAACGCACCGATGTTGATGTTGAGCCGGTTGTGTTCGCTCGCGGTCGACATGTGCATTTCGATCTTGGATCGGACCTCGGGCGCTCCTACCATTTGCGCGGCGGTTGTATCGCGAGGCAGGCGTGCAGTGTGCGTGCGTCTCGCGCGGTCGGGCCTTACGGAGGGTGTGCGGTGGATGGCGTCGAGCGCATCATGGTGCTCGGGATCTTCGCGGTCATCGTGGCGATCCTGGGTGTCGCGGCTTGGAGCGTGACGCAAGACAGCGGGTTGGATCCGGTCGGGGCGACTGATGGCGGCGCCCTGACCGCGTCCACCCGCGTCTTCGGCACGCCTCTGGATCGACCGGGCGTGGGCTCGGTCTCTGAGCGAGACAAGCAGCGTCAGGCGCAGCGTCAAGCGGTTGACGATCTGCTGGGCCGCGGCGAGCGCGGTGCAGGCAAGAAGCCTTCAAAGAGCGGTCAAAAGATCGCCAAAGGTGGTTCAGGCCGCGTGGTCCCCCAGCCTACGGGCGCCTCGCCCGAGCGCCGCACGGCGGCGGGGGCTCCGCTCCATCTGAGCGCGGAGGCCGAGACCTCGGCGCAGACCCCCTCGGCGCAGACCCTGGTCCGGCCGCGCGGCACGGTCCCGGGGGTCGTGACGCCGATGATCCGGCCTCAGGCCGGGCAGGCGGGCACGCCTGCTTCGCGCTCCTATACGGTTCAGGAAGGCGATTCGTTCTGGGCCATCGCGCGCAGTCAGTGCGCCGGCCAGAACGTGAAGCTCGCGGCGGAGGCCATTCAGCGCCTCAACCCGGGCAAGAGCACGCTCACCCCGGGTGACGTCATCCAGTTGCCCGCACGACAGGCTGGGCGGCAGACCGCCGCGGTGGCTGCCGAGTCCGGGGCGCCACGAGGTTACCGCTACTACATCGTGCAGAGCGGCGACCGGCTGTCGCGCATCGCCATGAACGAGCTCGGCAGCAGCAGCCGTACGGACGAGCTGTTCGAGCTGAACTCCGACACGCTCGAGAGCCCCGATGCCCTTTCGGTCGGGCAGCGGCTCTTGCTCCCGGTCGACTAGGCGGCGCCGTGGGTTCCAGCGTGGCCTCCCGCGGGGAGCGCCGGCTGGTGGGGCTCATGTCTGGCACCTCGTGTGACGGTGTGGACGCGGTGGTGTGCGCGCTGAGCGGGACGCACGGCGTCGAGGGCGTCATCCGAGCGCGTCTGCTGGTGCACCGGCATCAGGCCTATGAGCCGGCCTTTTCCGAGCGCCTGCGGGTCGTGGGCGACGCGCGGGCTCCGGAGCTTGCGCGCTTGCATGTGGAGCTGGGCCGGCGCTTTGGCGCGGCGGCCGCCGGCGCACTCGCGGCCGCGGAGCTGGGCCCTGACGACGTGCTGGCGGTGGCGAGCCCTGGTCACACGGCGGTGCACCTGCCGCCCGACGGAGACGATCCGGGCGCCACCCTGGCTTTGGGCGACGGGGACGTCACCGCGGAGGCCAGCGGCTGCCTGGTCGTGTGCGACATGCGCGCTCGGGATCGGGCGGCTGGGGGCCAGGGCGCTCCCTTGGTGCCCTACGCCGACGCCTGCCTGCTGCGCGATCCGAGCGCCACGCGAGCCGCCCTGAACCTCGGCGGCATCGCCAACGTGACCCTGGTGCCGCCGGCGGGGCCGCCCGTGGCCTTCGACGCGGGCCCGGCCAACATGCTGCTGGATGGCGCTCTGCGCCGGGCCACGGGGGGCGCGTTGCGCTTTGACGAGGGCGGCGCCCTGGGGCTGCGGGGCACGGTCGATGAGGCCTGGGTGCGGGGCGCCTTGGCCGCCGACGCCTACCTGACCCTGCCGCCGCCCAAGTCCACCGGCCGCGAGCGCTATGGCGAGGCCTTCCTCGAGGCCCATTGGCACGCGCTCTCCCGCCTCAGCGTCGAGGATCTGGCCGCGACCCTGGCCGCTCACGCCGTGGACGCCGTGCTGCTGGGGCTCGAGCGCTGGGCACCCAGCCGGCCCGACTCGCTGGTGGTGTCGGGCGGAGGCGCGGCCAACGCCTGTCTCATGACGCGCTTGGCGGCGCGGCTCGCGCCCGTGCAGGTCTCCAGCAGCGACGACGCCCTGGGCGTGCCCGCCGGTGCCCGTGAGGCCCTGGCCTTTGCGCTGCTGGCCGACGCCACCCTGGCCGGCGCCGCCGGCAACGTCCCGAGCGTCACGGGAGCTGCGCGCGGCGTGCGCCTCGGCAAGCTGTGCCTGCCTGCTCGGGCCGGGCTGCAGCTCCCGGGCATGGACTGAGGAGCGCAGGCGGCCTCGGCGTGGAGGCCGGCGGTCGGGCCCAGGGCTCGTGGGGCGCGGCCGACATCCGGCTCGCGTGAGCTTGGCTGCCGGCTGCCGGGGCCCGCGGTTGATGCCTCGCGCGCGGGGCGTCATCCTGCCTGCCCCTTGGCGCACGGCCTGGCGCCCGCTCGAGCCCACCTGCAGGAGCACCGGACATGGACCCCGTCAGCATCGGCGTCATCGGAGGCAGCGGCCTCTACGAGATGGACGGCCTCTCCGACGTGAGCGAGGTGTACCCCGACACGCCCTTCGGCAAGCCCTCCGACAGCATCACGGTGGCCAGCATGGACGGGCAGCGCCTGGCCTTCCTGCCGCGCCACGGCAAGGGCCACCGGCTGCTGCCCAGCGAGGTCCCGAGCCGCGCCAACATCGCCGCTCTCAAGCTCATGGGCGTCGAGAAGATCATCTCGTTCAGCGCCGTGGGCAGCCTGCGCGAGCAGTACGCGCCGCGTCACTTCGTGCTGCCCGACCAGCTCATCGATCGTACGCGCCATCGCCCGGACACCTTCTTTGGCGACGGCATCGTGGGGCACGTGGGCTTCGCCGATCCCCTCGCCAACGGCCTGGGGCAGCTGCTGCATGACGCCATGGACGGCATGGACATCGAGCGTCACCACAAGGGAACCCTGGTGTGTATGGAGGGGCCGCTGTTCAGCACCCGGGCGGAGAGCGAGCTGTATCGCGGGTGGGGCGCCGACCTGATCAACATGTCGGCCTTGCCGGAGGCCAAGCTCGCGCGCGAGGCCGGCATCGAGTACGGGCTGGTGTGCATGGTCACCGACTACGACTGCTGGCACTCGGACCACGCCGATGTCGACATCCAGATGGTGATCGCCAACCTGACGGCCAACGCGGGCAACGCCAAGCAGCTGCTCCGGCGCGCCCTGCCGGCGGTGGCCGCGGCGCCGCGCGACGAGTCCATCGCCAAGGCCTCGGAATTTGCCGTGATCACCGCGCCCGAGCTGCGCCCGCCCGAGACGCTGGCCCGGCTCAAGGGCATCATCGATGGCCTTTAGCAGGTCGGCGGCGCGCCCGGCCTGAGGTCCCCCTCGAAAGGACGCGTCGCCCCGCGCTGCGGCCAGGCCCAGGCGCAGCCCCGCGGCCAAGTCCGTGGCGGGCCCCGCGCTGGGCACGAGGTTGGGCTCCCCCGGGCCTGTTTCCCGGCAACGTCCCTTGTATGTCTTTTTGCGGATAGGATCGAGGCAGGGCAGCGGCCATGCTGTCGCTCAGATACCGCCCGCTGGATAGCTGCCCCATGAGCACCACAGACTCCGCACAGACTCGCCACGAGGCCCACGAGCCCCTCGATCGGCTCATCGCCCGAGTGGGCGGGCAGCTGAGCGACAGCCTCGCCGCGATCCTGGCAGAGCTGCCCGAGGGAAGCATGGGGCCCCAGCGACTGGCCAAGGCCCTGGGCCTCGACAAGGTGCTGCTGAGCCGGCTGCTCAAGGCCCTGCGCAGCGCCGACCCCATCGCGGTGGCCTACCACGCGCCCGGCCCCGATCCGCTGCGGCGCTTTCTGCGAGCGGCCCGCAAGGGTGGCGCCTCAGCTGCGTGCGTGGAGCGTGGCGAGGCGGCTGTCAGCGCCTTTGACGACCTGATCCGGGGCTACGCCGGTGATCGCTCGTCCCTGGCTGCCATGATCTCGGCCTGGTTGCCTGAGGCCCGGGCCGAGTTCGAGTTGCGACGCAAGCAGGCCGCGCATCGCGCCATGAGCGAGCTCAAGGGCGTGGCCGCGAACCTCAATCTCGGCGTCGTGTTCTTGCATCCCTCCAAGGACGGCAAGAACCTGGACGTGGTCTGGCTGGTGGGCCTGTTGGGCATCACGCGCTTGCGGCCGGACGCGCCCATCAAGGTGACCACGCGCCTCAGCACGCGACGCTTTGCCGACATGCCTTTGGAGCGCCGGCCCACCACGCTGGCCGGTGAGCACGTCGACAATCTGGAAGGGCTGCGCCTGGACCAGTTCTGCCTGGCGCCCCCGGCGCAGTTGGAGGTGAGTGAGGTGGGCACGACCGTGCACTACCTGCTGGCTGGCGAGGAGTTCGGCCCGCGCTCCGCGGTGGACCTGCTGCTGGCCGAGGTCAATCTGGGGGAGATGCCTGCGGCCGTGGCGCCCGGGTCAGGGCGCCTCGGGTACGTGTTCGTCGAGGTGGGCAGCCCCAGCCGCACCTTGGTGTTCGATGTGATTGTGCATGAGGACGTCTATGCCGGGCGCGACCCCAAGCTGCTCATCTACGACACGTCGCTGGATGGGGTGGCCGACGTGAATGATCGCGCCCGCGACGTGGATCGCGTCGACATGGTCGAGAACATCGCCAGCCTCGGCAAGGGCGCTGCGCGCTTCCGCTCTCCCGATGTGCCGCGCTATCAAGACCTCCTGACCCACGTCTTCGAGCACATGGGTTGGGACGGCGCGGCCTTCCGCGGTTATCGCTGCCACATCGATTTCCCGATCTACGGCAGCCAGGTGGCCATGGCCTTCGAGCCGCCGGAGGGCTGAGCGCGTAGGCCTTCGGCGTGCGTCCCGCCGCTGCTGGCGTCTGACCGCGTCGGCTCTTGCGCAAGGCCCCAGACGGCGCCGCGCCTCAGAGCCTCCCGAGCATGCGCCGTAGCTTCAGGCTCAGCAGCGCGCCGACCCCGCTGTCGCCGCCGCGCGCCACGGCCGTGGTGGCCAGGCGCTCGCGGCGCGGCACGGGCACGCCCACGATGCTCAGGCCCGCCTTCGCCGCCGCCGCCAGGCTCTCGGCCTTGAGGCGGTGGTCGGTCGCCTTGAGCCTGTTGGCGATGGCGCGCAGTGCGTCCATGCGCCAGCCGCGGAAGCCGCTCTCCACGTCGCCGACGGGCGAGCCGGTGCAG
The DNA here is from genome assembly GCA_003644265.1 of Planctomycetota bacterium. The sequence continues at coordinate 10,040 of QNBX01000062.1, read as the reverse complement.
CTCCTGGCCAGACCTTGCGCCAGGCGCGGGCCGGAGTCGTCGCCGTCCAGGGCCTCGCTGCGCTCTCCGATCACCACGTCGGCGCCGGCCTCCAGCGCCGCGATGAACTTGGGCAGCTGGCCGATGTCGTCGCCGCCGTTGGCCGCGGCCTGGATCAGGTACTGGTAGCCGAACTCGTGCTTGGCGGCCCAGGCGTAGGCCTCGCGCAGAGCAAAGCCGCTGCCCTTGAAGCGCCCCGGGCGCCGCATCAGGTGCATGCGTTCGTCGTCCGCGGCCCAGTCGCCGGCGCGCGACCAGGTCTTGTCGATGGAGTCGTCGTCCACGATCAGGATGTGCAGGTCGGCGTCGTCCAGGTCCTGAAAGCGCTCCATGACCCAGTCGAGGTTGCCGCGCTCTTCCTTGGTGGGCACCACCAGCAGGGTCAGCGGGTGCTGACCCTTGGGCCCGCTGGGCAGGCGCTTGGGCGGGATGGCCTGATCGCCGCCGCCAGCGCGGGAGGCTCGGCTGGCGTCGGGGCTCACAGCGGCAGCTCGCGACCCACGCTCTGGGCGCCGGCGCGCTGCAGCAGCTGCTGGCCCAGGGCCACGTCCAGCAGGCCCAGGCCGAGGTTGGCCGACATGACGATGGGCGCGCCCTCGGGGCGCACCGGGCCGGAGCCGGCGACGATGGCGCCCAACTCGGCGCTGGGGTCGGGGATGTCCTTGAAGTACCCGCGCTCGCGGTAGCGCGAGAACTGCGCGGCGTCGTCCGTCACGAACAGCTCGGCGCGCTGGTAGGCGGCCGGCGTGAAGGCCGCGTCGAAGTCCAGCGGGATGCAGAGCGTGCCCGTCTGCAGCCAGTCCGGCTCGATGAAGGCCTCGGGCTCGTGCACGATGGGGATCGAGCTCACGATGATGTGGGCGCCCTCGCAGGCCTCCTGCGGCTCCGGCGGGATGATCGACGCCAGATCAAAGGTGGTCATGACCTCGTCGGCGAAGCGGGCCTGCTGCTCGGGGTCGATGTCGTAGGCCAGCATGCGCTCGGTGTCGGGGAAGACCGCCAGCAGCGCCTCGATCACCTGGCGCGCCTGCACGCCGCAGCCGATCAAGGTGATGACCTCGCTGGCCGGGTCAGCCAGGTGCTTGGCCGTCACCGCCGCGCAGGCCGCCGTGCGCACCGCCGTGATGTGAGACGCGTCGAGCATGCCGATGGGCACGCCCGTCTCCACGTCGTTCATGAGCAGCGAGCCGTTGATGTACGGCAGGCTCTTGGCCTTGTTTTGCGGGTAGCCGGAGATCCACTTGCAGCCCAGGGCGCCGGTGGGCGTGACCAGCGCCGGCATGGCGTGAACAAACGCGTCTCCCCCCGGGGCCAGGTCGACCTTGGGCGGCATCTGCGTGTCGCCCCTGCCGTGGTGGCCCAGGGTCTGCTCGACCAGCTCGACGACCTCGGCCATGGGCGGCATGAGCTCGCGTACGTCGGCGTCTGAGAGGTAGCGCAGGGTGGAGCTCATCGTGTCCTCGGAGGGGGGGCCGGGGCTCAACGCCACTCGGCCAGCCGGCGGCGGATCTCGTTGACGTCGTGCAGTTCGCCCTGCTCGACACCGGGGCAGAATGATGCCACATCGCGCTGCCAGGCGTGCTCGCTCTCCAGCAGCTCCGGCCAGAACGGAAACGTGCGGCATTGCTTGGGGCGCTGCTCATACACCGAGCACTGGCCCGCGTCGTTCAGCAGCACGCAGGCGTTGTCCTTGCTGGTGAAGCTCAGGCTGCCCATGACGCGGGTGGTGTACTCGGCCTCGAAGGCTCGTTGCGAGAGCCCGAGGTGCTGGGCGATGGCGCGCCGCTCGGCCCGCGTGCTGAACACGTACTCGTAGCCCTCGCCGTGGTTATGGCAGCAGCGCCCGCAGGCGCTGCAGCCGAAGCGCAGGCCGTCGATGTACCAGGGCACGCCGGGCTCGCCCGGGCGCGGGCCGGCGGGGAGGGCGTCGGCGTCGGGTTGATCGGGAGTGGAGGGCGTCACGCGGGCTCGTTCCAGGACACGCTCATCGGGCGCGTGAACTGGCGGTAGCCGTCGGGGCTGCCCAGATAGCCGAAGCCGCTGTGGCGGGCGCCGGCCCAGGGTGGGTCGCCGGCGCCGCCCAGCCCGCGGTTGACGCCCACCTGGCCCGCGACCAGCCGCGAGGCCAGCGAGCGTCCGCGCTCGGCGTCGCCGCACCAGACCGACGCGCCCAGCCCGAACTCCGAGGCGTTGGCCAGGGCCACGGCCTGCTCGGCATCGTCCACCGTGCGCAGGCTGGCCACGGGGCCAAAGGTCTCCTCGCGCATGAGCGCCATGGACTCGTCCACGTCGCTGACCACCGTGGCGGGCATGAAGTGGCCCGGCCCCTCGGGCGCCTCGCCGCCCAGCAGCACCTGGGCGCCGCGCTGGCGAGCGTCGTCGAGCTGGGCCAGCACCGCCGCGCGCTGCTCCCGGCTGGCCATGGGTCCCATGAAGACGTCGCCGCGGCCGTCGCCGGAGCTGCAGGCCGCGGCGCGCTCCAGCACCAGCTCGGTGAAGCGCGGGGCTACGCCTCGCTCGACGTAGATGCGCTCCACCGAGCAGCAGACCTGGCCGGTGTTGCGCATGGACTCGCGCACGGCGAAGTCGGCCGCGGCCTCCAGGTCGGCGTCGGCGCACACGATCATGGGGTCCTTGCCGCCCAGCTCGAGCACCAAGCGCTTCAGGTCCTGGGCGCAGGCCGCCATGATGTGCCGACCGGCCTCCACGCTGCCCACGAAGCCCACCATGTCGATGGGCGCGGCCACCAGCGCCTTGCCCGTGTGCTCGGCGCCTTGCAGCAGCAGCAGCACGTCGTCGGGCAGGGCCGCGGCCAGCAGCTCGTGCAGCGCCGCGCCGCACAGGGGCACCAGCTCGCTGGGCTTGAACACCACCGCGTTGCCGGCCACCAGCGCGGGCACGATCAGCTCGCGCGCCATGGCCAGCGGGAAGTTCCAGGGCGAGATGGCGGCCACCACGCCCAGGGCCTCGCGCGAGAGGCGCGTGAGCGTGTCGCCGTCGCGCGTCTCGGTGGTGCCGATGGCCGCGGCGGTGGCCTGCGCCAGGCGCCGGATGCCTTTGGCGGTGGAGCCGGCCTCGCGCCGTGCGTCGGCGAGCGGCTTGCCCATCTCGGCCGTGATCAGCCCGGCCAGGCGCTCGATGACGGCTTCGTCCTCGAAGCGTGTGGCGGCTCGCATGAGCGCCTCGAGGCGGGCGTCGATGCCCAACGCCGCCCAGGCCGGCTGGGCGGCGCGCGCACGCGTCACAGCGGCGGACACCTCGTGCTCGTCGGCGCAGGGGATGCTGGCCAGGAGCTCGCCCGTGGCGGGGTCGGTGTCCTCGATGGTCGCGCTGCCAGCGGCACGGTACGTCGGGCTGGTCTCGGTCATGGCTCTCTCTCTCGGGGCGCCTCGCGCATGCGGCGGGCGCCGCATCCTAGCCGCCGGTTGCCTGCGAGGCGATTCGTCGAGAGGAGGGCGGTCGAGGCATGATCAGCGGCTCGCTGTCGAGCCTGTGCGGCTGGCCGACGACCCGGTCCTGAGCGCCGCGCGGCAGGGCTTTGGGCGCGCGGCCCGCGAGTCCTTTCGCTCCGTCTTGAACGAGGCCCTCGGAGCCAGCGCCGCACTGGTTAGGGTGATGGGCCCCCTGGCACCGAGCGGCTCGCTCTGGTGCGCCGACGCGGAGAGCACAGCATGACGTCCGACGACCTGATCGCCTGCCTGAGCCGACACCGGCGCACCTGGGAGCAGCTGCTGTCCGGAGTCGCCGAGCCGGCCGCGCGGCGCGTGCCCTATGCCGGCGGTTGGCCGCTGCTGGTCATGGTGGCGCACCTGGCGGATGAGGAGCGCGACGACTTCCGCGCCCGCATCGAGCTGACCCTGGGTGACGCCTCGGCCGAGTGGCCCGAGATCGACCCCGAGGGCTGGGTGCGCCTGCGCGGGTACGCCGGCAGGAGCTGGACCGACGTGTGCGCCGACTTCCTGGCCGAGCGCGACAGATCGCTGACCTGGCTGGCCGGCTTGACGGGCCCCGACTGGTCCGCCACCCACGATCATCCCGCCATCGGCGAGCTCAGCGCCGGCGACCTGCTGGCCTCCTGGGTGGCCCACGACCTGCGCCACATGGCACAGGCCTCGCGGCTGCTGCACGAGTCCCTGTGCTCGTCGGTGGAGCCCTTCTCGACGGCCTACGCGGGCTAGCAGCCCGTGGCGCAAGTCATTCCGCGGCGGATGGCGTTCGACTCTTCCCGGAGGGCAACCCATGCTCGATTCCCAACTCACCCAGCGCATCACCGAGCTGGAGCTGGCCGTCACCGAGCTGCAGGAGCGCGCGCTGAAGGCGGACGTCCGCCGGCGCCGGGCGGGCAGCCTTCGCCTGGTCGTGCTGTTGCTGGTGGTCGCGGCCTACGCCTACATGCTGAGCCAGGCCACCGCCGGGCTGGGCTGAGCGCCGCGCGGAGCGTGCCGGACATGGGCGCCGCGGATCCGGTCGCCGACTGATGCACGCGCCGTCGCGTGCGGCGCCCAGCGCGCGGCGTGGCGAGCAGGGTGGACATGGGGACCTCTCCGGTGCGGTGACGAGGTGTCCTGGGGCCGGGGCCTCAGCGTAGGGCGTTACGCGCCTCGATGGCGAGCGCCGCGCTGACGTCGTCGTCGCCGGACTCGTCGAGGCGCTCGGCCTCGCCCGCTTCGAAGTACGCGTTGGCCACGGTGTGCAGGCCCATGGCCTCGTGCGCCAGGGACAGCACGAACAGATCCCAGCTCGACGGGTAGCGCCGGGATTCGCGGTTGGCGGTCTCGGCGCGCTGGGCCCAGTCGATGGCGGACTCCGGGTCGCCGGCGCGGTGCCAGGCCAGGGCCAGCACGTTCTGCAGGCGCGGCTCGTCCGGCGCCAGGCGCACGGCGGCGCGCGCGCGCCGCAGCGCCGTCGCACGCTCGACGGGCGTGGCGCGGCGGTCCACCAGCAGCGTCCAGGCGCTCTCGGCCAGGCGCCAAGGATGCTGGCCGAAGTTGCTGGCCAGGCGCAGGGCTTCGCTGCGTACGGCGGGCGCCAGCTCGCGGTCGGCCTCGAGCGCGGCGACCACCTCGCGCGGATCCACCAGCTCGTCCAGCAGGCGCTTGAAGCTGGCGTCGGCCAGGTCCATGACCTCGGCGCGCGCGCGGCGCTGGTCCCAGGTGCGCGACGGCGGCGAGGTCTCCCAGCTCACCAGATCGCTGCCCTGCGTGCTGAGCAGGCGCCCGCCCGCGGCGTCGAAGCTCAGGGCCAGCGCGGGGCTGCCGGGCCGCAGGGTCAGCAGGGCCATGGCGCTGTCCGTGTCCCAGAGGCGGATGGTGCCGTCGCGCGAGCTGCTGGCGAGGCGTTGTTGGCGCGGGTGCCAGGCCAGGTCGAGCAGGTCGTCCTGGTGCCCGCTCAGCTCGGCCGCCCAGGACCGGTCAGGCAGGTCGAGCAGGCGCACCACGCGCCCGCTGGCCACCGCCAGGGCGCGCCCGTCGTGGCCAAAGGCCAACGCCTGCGCCGGCGCGGCCAGATCGTCCATGACCCAGGCGGTGCGGTCGTTGGCCAGGTCGTGCAGCACCAGCAAGTCGTCCGACGCGCCGCTGGCCAGCAGGGGTTCGCTGGGATGGAACGCCAGCGACAGCACCCAGCCGGCGTGGGTCTCGTGCCCACCGACGCGAGCCCCCGTGGCGGCGTCCCACAGCGCCACCGTGCCGTCGATGGAGCCGCTGGCCAGCAGCGCGCCATCGGGTGAGAAGGCCAGGGCGGCGATGCGCGCGCTGTGGCCCGACAGCCGCAACGGCTCGCGCTCGGGGAAGCGTCCGCGGGAGGTGTCCCACAGGGCGATGACGTGGCGCCCGTCGCGCTCGCTGGCCGGCTCGCCCACGGCCAGCAGCGAGCCGTCGGGCGAGAAGGCCAGGCTGGCCCCCAGCGGCGCCGGCAGGTCGCGGGTGGACATCGGCAGCTGTGTGGTCAGGTCCCACAGGCGCACGCTGCCGTCGTACGACGAGGTGGCCGCCAGCTCGCCGCGCGCGGGCGTCGCGACGCTCACTACGGCCTCGGCGTGGCCGGCCAGCAGCACGCGCTCCCCCAGCCAGCTCGCATCCCACAGGCGCAGGCTGCCGTCGTCCGACGCGCTGGCCAGCAGCTGCCCGTTGTCGGCCACCGCCACCGCGTTGACGGGGGCCTCGTGACCCAGCAGCTCCGCCAGGGCCGCGCCGGTCCAGGCGTCCCAGACGCGCACGCTGCGGTCGTCCGAAGCGGAGATCAGGCGCGCGCCGTCGGCGCTGAAGCTCAGCGACGTCACCGCGCCGTCGTGGCCGTCGAGCAGGAACAGCGGGCGCTCGCCCTGGTCCAGGTCGAACACGCGCACCAGCCCGTCCGCGCTGCCGGTGGCCACGCGGTGCGAGCCGCTGGCGTGGGCCACGCTCAACACCGCGCCGTCGTGCGGGCCCAGCTCGACCTCCTGGGTGCCGCTCGACACGTCCCACACGATGGCGCGTCGATCGGACGAGCCGGACACCAGCCTCAGCCCCGTGTCGTCGAACGCGAGCGACGTGACGCGCCCGCCGTGGCGCTGGGGGAAGGCGCGCGGGCGCGGGTCCGACAGGCTCCACCAGACGATGCGGCGCTCGTCGGTGGCGCCGAACAGGCGCGTGCCAGCGGGGTTGAAGGCCAGCGCCAGGATGGTCTCGTTGCCGCCCGGCTCGCTGGGCGCCACGCTCAACGGCGACAGCGCCTGCCCGCTGGAGATGTCGTAGCGCCGCACCTCCGAGGGCTGGCCCCAGAGCGAGACGGCGACGGCCAGCGTGCGACCGTCGGGGTGTACGGCCAGCGCCTGGGCCAAGCCCTGTCCCAGGTCGATGCTGGCCAGGGGCGCGAAGCTGGTGGTGTCCCACAGGCGCAGGCTGCCGTCGCGCCCGGCGCTGGCCAGCAGCGAGCTCCCGGCGACGAACGCGGTGGCGCTGACGCCGGCCGCGTGCCCGGAGAGCTGGGCCAGGGAGCTGTCGCGACGCAGCTCCGCCAGGCCCCACTCCCACCCGCGCAGGTCGGGCGGGCAGGCGGCCAGCAGCCGGCGCGCGGCGTCCAGCTCGCCGTGACTCAGGTGGCCGTTGGCCGCGTTCACGAAGGCCATGTAGCTGGTGGATCGCACGCGGTCGGCCGCGGCGGCCTCGGCGGCCTGGGCGCGCTCCGCTTCGGCCTGGGAGCGCTCGGCCTGCGCCTGCGAGCGCTCGGCTGCGGTCATGGCCAACAGCGCCTCGCGCTCGTTGTCCTGCGCCACTTGCTCGGCGTCGCGCGCGCTGGCCTCGGCGTCCTCGGCGCGCGTTCGGGCGGCGCGCTCCGAGTCGCCCTGCGCCATGAAGCGATCGCGCTCGTACAGGGCCCAGCCCAGGGCGCCGGCCAGCAACAGCAACGCAAACAGGGTGCCGGCCGCGCTGGCCTTGTTGCGCACGATCCACTTGCGCAGCTGCGCCCAGGCGCCGGCTTCATAGCTGCGCACGACGCGCCCTTCGAGGAAGGCCCGCAGCTCCTTGGCCATCTCGCCCATGTCGGCGTAGCGCGCGCTGATGTCGCGCGCCATGGCGCGTTCGCAGATGGCCGCCAGCTCGAGCGGCGCCCGCGGAGCGATGCTCGACAGCCGCTGCGGCGGACCACTCCGCACGGCCTCCAGCACGCTCTGGGGCTCGCCGCGCTGGCCCGCCTCGACGTAGGGCATGCGCCCCGCGAGCAGGTGATAGAGCAGGGCGCCCACGGCGTACACGTCGCTGTGCGGACCCACGTCGTCCAGGCGCCCGTCGGCCTGCTCGGGCGACATGTACGCCGGCGTGCCCACCACCGTGCCGTCGATGGTCATCAGCGGTGACTCGGGCTCGCAGCGCTCGAGCTCGGCGCGGTCGGTGAGCAGCACCTCGATGGATCCGTCGCCGCCGTCGCTCTGATCGTCCGATGGGATGTCGTGCTCGGGGTCGTGCGCCGGCGTGAAGCTGTCTTCGGCGCCCAGCACCTTGGCCAGGCCCCAGTCCATGACGTAGGTCTCGCCGAAGCGGCCCACCATGATGTTGGCCGGCTTGATGTCGCGGTGGATGACGTTCTTGCTGTGGGCGTAGGCCAGGGCCTCGCAGACCTTCTGCAGCACGCCCAGCGCGCGCGCCACGGTCCAGCCCTCGAGGCCGTCGTGCACCAGCTCGAAGATCGTGCGCAGGCTGCGACCGCGCACCAGGCGCATGGTGAAGTAGAGGTGCCCGTTGTCGTCCAGGCCCAGCTCGTGCACGGGCACCACGCCCGGGTGATCGAGCTGCCCGGTGATCTGCGCCTCCTCCAGGAAGCGCGAGAGCTTGCGCTCGTCGGCGGGCGCGCGACTGCCGCTGGTGCTGGTGCCGTCGAGCATGACCTTCATGGCCAGCGGTCGACGCAGCGTGCCGTCCCACACGCGCAGGATGCGCCCCATGCCGCCGTGGTCGATCTCGCGCCGCACGCGGTAGCGCGCGAAGCCGGATGCTTCGACGGACAGCCGGTCGAGGGTGCCTTGCACGGACGCGGACGAGTCGGCGGAGCCAGCGCCGGACATCGGCGGACTGGCGCTGCCGCCGCTGCCCGGCAGGGCGCGCGTGGTGTCGAGCGGCGTGGCGTGCGGCGGCAGGCTGCCGCTCGCGCTCAGTCGCGCGGGTGGGCGCTGCTTGGAGTCATCGCCCAAGGCGTCTACCAAGTGCGCCATGCGTGACCAGTCGGCGGCCAGCTGGCGCAGGTTCTGCGCCTGGGCGGGGTGGGCCTCGCAGAGCTGGGCGAAGGCCGGGTGCTGCGGGTCGTCGTGACGCGCCAGAAAGGACTCGAACAGCGTCTCGGCCGTGTGCCCGTGGGCGGCGCGTTCGTCGGCGGGCGAAGGCATGCACGGCTCCCGGCGCCACGAGGCGGGGTCACCGACAGCGCGCGTCGCGCCGGCCCCCGGGCTCGCTCGGTACCGGGGCTCAGTCTATCCCGATGGCGTCCTGGCTGTCCTGCCGCCTGAGCTCGGCCTCGGCCGCGATGCAACCGAATGCCATCCACGACGGGCTGGCGGCAATCCGTCGGAAGAGATCCAGCCCGCCCTGTGGGTCGCGGCCGCCCAGGCGCCAGGCGGCCACGCCGTAGCGGATGGTGCTGGACTCGACGTCGTCGGAGTCCCCCGGCAGCAGCTCGTCTTCTCTCAGCTCGCCCTTGGCCATGAGCGCCAGGCGCAGGTAGCCGAAGTTCTCGAGGATGTCCATGTCAGCGTGGATGGGAGCCAGCACCTCGTCCGGCGTGGGCAGGCCGTCCACGCGGCCGCCGGCGCGGCGCAGCGAGAGCGCCAGCCACCACGAGCTCGACACGACGCTGTCGTCGTTGCCGGCCAGCGCGAGCCCGGCGGCCCACTCCCGCGCAGCCAGGTCGAACTCGCCGCGCAGGTAGCGCGCCAGCGCCAGGTGGTACTGGATGTTGCCCTGGGTCGTGCTGCGCGGGATGCCGGCGGCGTTGGGCGCGCCATCGGGTTCGATCGCGTCGGGCAGGCCGACCACCAGCGCCTGCGCGCGCGTGAGGTCCGCCAGGGCGCGCTCGAAGTCGCGCAGCGTGATGAAGCGGTGCCCGCGATGTCGCAACAGGCGGTCGCTGTCGGGGAAGCGCCGCAGGCCTCGCGTGTACGTGTCTACGGACTCGCGGTAGCGGAACTCATAGGCTTGTCGGCGCCCCAACCAGATGAAGGCGTCCTCGCTGTCACGCGCGAGTCTAGCGGCGCCCTCGGTCGATGCGGGCGGCGGGGTCAGCGGCTCCCCGGCCAGGGACCGGACGGGCTCGGACACCGGATCTGGCCGCGGCGCCTTCTGCGCGCGGTGGCGTGCCGCGCCGCTGCACGACAAGTGTGGGGTGTAGGAAAACTCCTTCCGGTTTGACGAGTCAGATCAGATCGACGTCATTGCCTCCCAGCGGCCAGGAATCCTGGTCAGAAGGAGGCCATCATGGAGTCGTTTCAGCAGAGCTCTCGAGCCGGAGCGGTCGGGCGCAATGAACCGGCT
>QNBX01000061.1 GCA_003644265.1 Planctomycetota bacterium | reverse complement strand
TCAGCTTGCTGAAGCGCAGGTCGTTCATGTCGCAGTCGGACGTCTGCAGGCCGTGGACGAAGGGCTGCCCGGGCGCTTGGTCACCGCGCCAGGTGTACTCGGCCCAGTCCTTGGCGCCGAGCGCCTGGTCCGCCGGGACGCCGCGCACGTGATGGTCGATCAGCCCGGTCATGTTGCCGAAGCGGAACAGGCCGAACTTGCCCACCAGCCCGTGGATCGGCAGGTTGCTGCCGATCTTCATGGTGCGGGTGCCGGCGCCCTCCCAGGTCTCGAGCATCTCGGGCGCGTAGCCGTCGGCCTTCAGGCGCCGCTCGCCCTGGTCGCCGCTGTAGGTCTCGGCGATGGCCAGCATGCCGCGCGCCACGTAGTCCGAGACGTCCTCCCAGGACATGCGCACGAAGCTGTCGTTGCCCCGGTCGTCGAAGCGATACCGGCTGCGCAGCGACGGGTCGTCGGTGAGCGACGGGAAGCCCGCGTCGGCCCACTCCTTCCAGCCCTTGCGCAGCACCGGCCCCTTGAGCCGGAACGGGCCGTAGACCCTGCGCTGGAACGTGAAGCCCTTGGGGCAGCCACGCGGATTCCAGGCGCTGGTGGCCTTGTTGCCGTACATGTCGCCGCAGCGCTGGTGATCGTAGTTCTGCTCGCTGCGGACCATCACCCCGTTGCGCACGAAGGCGCGCATGCGGCACATGTGCGTGTCGTTCGGCGCACAGATCCAGGTGAAGCTGCGGTCGTAGCGGTACTGGTCGCGATAGACGTGCTCCCAGCCCCGGTTCGGGTAGTGCTCGAGGGGGTTGTCCACGTCGTCCGACGGCGCGAGCGCACCGAGGACGTTGAGCGGGGTCGCCGCCAGCGCCGCGCCGGCGCCGATCAGCCGCAGGAAGTCACGACGAGTGTTGCGTGGGCTGGACACTATCAATCCTCCAGGACGAGCTTGTGCCAGATGGTCACGGACTTGCTGCCGTTGCGGTCGCCGGCGCTGCCGTCCCACACCGCGAAGGCGGCGGACAGGCTGGCGCCGGGCTCGGGCAAGACGCCGTCGGGCGCGGGCTTCCACATGTCGCGCAGCAGGACGATCGACCAGCGCCGATCGTTCCACTCACCAAAGCCAGTGGCCGCGACGTCCACGATGGGCAACGACCGCAGGGTGCCGTGCCCGGTGGCGGAGAGGTTCTCCACGGCCAGGGGGTGGTCCTGCTGGCTGAGCGGGTTCCCCGCCGCGGTGGCCGTCATGAAGACGGGATCCTGGGGCGCTCCCTGCTGGGCGAGCTGCCCTCGGGGCTTGTTCGGGAAGGCGTCCGCCAACGTCAGGCGATCCGACAGATCCCGCTGCCAGCCCGCCTTCCACTGCCAGATGCTGACCGGGTTGCGCGAGGCCCCCATGCCGAAGAAGGGAGGGTCCGTGTCGATCGACAGCTCGAGCGCGAGGGCATCACCGAAGTCCCGCTGGTGGATCAGCTCGTCGTCCTTGGTCGCGTCGTCCCAGCTCACTCGCAGCGCGAGCGTCCGGCCGTCGTGCAACGCCTGCACCGAGACGCCTTCGACCCGGTCGTTGCGCCACCACAGCGGCATGAGCGCCAACCAGGTCGCGTCCGCGCTGGCCCAGGCCGCCGCGTCCGGGTCGTCGCCGAGCGTTCCCGCCACGCGATGAGCCGTGAAGATCTTGGGGCTCTGCACCACCTGGTCCTGGGCGCCGGGCTTGATCATCCCCTGCACGTAATCGACCAGGGACCACAGGTCGTCCTGACGGTAGGGCGTCGCCGGCATGGGAGACCCGGGCATGCCCAGCCAGATGCGGCGCGCGATGTCGACGCCCCGGCTGCCGCCCTTGAACACGCCGACCGTGAAGTCCCGCGCCGTGATGGGCCAGCCCTCGCCATCGAACATGGCCTGCGGGACCTCTCCCCTGCCATCGTGGCCGTGGCAGTGGGCGCAGTTCTTGGTGTAGAGCTCCTCCCCGTGCGCCAGGTCGATGCGCTCCTCGGGCGGTCTCTGCGGCAGGTCGGCGAGCTCGCCCGGGGTGCCGAACTCGTCGAGCACCTCCTCGAGCGCCACGGCCCGGTCGAGGTCAGGCTCGTCGGTCAGCAGCTCGTCGAGCTTGCCCTGGATCATGAGGTCGCGCACGGTCACGACCAGCGCCATGAGATCCTCGTCACCGAGATGACCCCAGGGCGGCATGGCCGAGCCGGGCATCCCCTGACGGAGCGTGGTCAGCAGGTCCTCGTCGCTCGGTATGCCGTCGTCCGTCGAGACCAGACGGAAGGTCGCGCTCGCGAAGTTGCGCGGGCGCGGCGACAGCAGGTAGGCGGCCGCCCCGTCACCGTGGCCCGTCTCGCCGTGGCAGATGGAGCACTGGCTGGCGAACAGCGCCTGCCCTCGTTGGAGCAACGGGATGTCGTCCGCCGACTGCGCGGCGGGTGACAGAACGAACACGACCAGAAGCGCCGGCAGCAGCGCAGACCCGAGCAACCCGGCCCCGAGCATCCGAACGAACACGCTCCTCGAATCGACCAAAAACACCATGACGTCTCCCTCTCGCCCGGATCTGCCACGCACTCGCCAGCAGCAAGCAGACCTCTGTGTCAGTAGACACTACGCGACCACCACAGATTGGGGAAGTAGGTGTCTCGGACTTCGGAGTCAGCAATCTGGCGGAACGCGTCTCAGAACTACCGGCCGCCCAGCACGGCGGGGGGGATCGCGTCGGGTGAGAGGTGCTGCCGGCGGCGGCCAGCGGGTCGCCCCCCGGCAGGGCCAGGGTCGTGCGGTAGCGCCCGGCGAGGATCGTGCCCGGCGGATAGAGTCCGCCCGCGTCCGTGGTGGTGCCCATGATGGGATTGTGGAGGGCGGCAGCGACTCCAGGCCAGAGTGACCCCCGAGGCAGCGAACTCGAGCAGGCCCGTGCCGCCCGGGCACTCGTAGACGTCGACCCGGTCCTCGCCCGCGGCGAGCTGGTCGATCAGCCGGAGCGAGCGCTTGTCGTCCTGAGGCGCGCCCACGGAAGCACATCGCCGCATGCAGGAACGGGCTTCAATGAAGGCGGCTCCGGCTTCCAGGGTCGGGGTGGGCGGCGCCGAGGGTGGCTGACGACTCAGCCGCAGACGGGCCGTCCAGCCCGGCACGTTTCCCGAGATTCTGCTCCGAACCCCTGTCGGGCTGGCGCGTCCGTTTCCGGATGAAGGGCTGAGCCTGGCCTGCAGCGCTGTCCGGGAAGCACCGGCCAGGGCTGCAGGCCGGGCCAAACGCCACCCAGGAGCACCATCATGCTGCGCATCCCGCTCGCCTGTCTCCTCGCTCTCGTGCTCCTCGCCCAGGTCTCGCGAGGGCAGCTCGACGCCGACTTCAGCGCGACGCCGACGTCCGGGCCCAATCCGCTCACGGTGTCGTTCACGGATACGACCACGGGAGGCACCGCTTCCGCCTGGGTCTGGCACTTCGGAGACGGAGCCTTCTCGTTCTCGTTGTTGCAGAATCCCACCCACGAGTACGCGGGACCGGGGACCTACACGGTCTCACTGAGCGTCTACGATGCCGGGGGCCTTCAAGACACGGAGGTCAAGCAGGACTTCATCACGGTGGACCCGGCGCCCCTGGTGGCTGCCTTCAGCGCGTCTCCGACCCAGGGGGCGAATCCCCTCACGGTCGCGTTCAGCGACACCTCCACGGGCGCCACCACGACGGCGTGGAGCTGGGACTTCGGCGACGGCAACACCTCGACGGCCCAGAACCCGACGCACCAGTACACCGGGCCAGGGAGCTACACGGTCTCGCTCACGGTCTTCGTGGGGCAGCAGAGCGACACCCTGGTCAAGCCCGCGCTGATCGCCGTAGAAGCACCCGGCCCGGTCCAGACACTGGTCATCTTCGAGAATGGCGAAGTCCATCCAGACTTCGTCTTCAGTATCAATGAGTGCTGCGGGCCAATATACTCGGAGCCTGGCACCCAGTACCCCAACTCTGTCTATTCCGAGATCATTCTCACACGCACGGATGGAGGCACCTTCAACGCGGTCTCGCTAGACGTTCTTGACTACAGCTTAGTGCAAGGATCGTTTGTCTTGAGTTCGTCCGCTGGGGGCTTTCTGGAACTGTGGGATGGCATAGGCACTGTGCTCCTGGACGGCCCCGAGTGGGACGCCATCACCTCCCTGAGTATCCATGGCGAGGTGAACCCAGGTAATCCTGTGGTGCTCTATACGGACAACTACGTCGTCGAGGTCCCGGCGGAGTGCTTCCTGGTCATGGGCAACGACCTCGGCGGCGACGTCTTCACGCCCGGCGACTTCGCCTTCGGGACGGGCCTGTCCCAGATCCAGGCGTCCTACCCGGTGCTCATGGACGACTACCCGACCTTCACGCTGCCGACGCTCGGAGCGCTGGGCCAGGGCATGACGTCGAGCGGCCCCGGCAACTCGACCAGCGGCTCGTTCGGCTACCCGGACTGGATCGGCCCCGATGGCGTCTTCACCGCGCAGGTCATGATGTGGAGCCCGGCGCAGGTGCCGGGCAACCCCGAGCAGTACAGCAGCGTGCTCACGGGCTGGATCGCACCCGACGGCTCGGTCCACGTCCGGTCCCACGGGAGCGGGGACATCGACCTGACGCTCGAGACGGGCGTGAACGCGAACGGGGAGACGACGTTCAGCTTCCCCTTCGCGGTCGGCATGTAGTCGGCTCGCGTCGAGCTCGACACGCGGTCAGGACTCGTTCATGGGAATCCTGCTAGCCTCCCTGAATGGCCGATCCCACGGATCACGGTGCCTCCGACCAGGTGACGCAGATTCTCGGCGCGCTGGCGGCCGGGCGGACGGAGGCAGGTGATGCGCTGCTCCCGCTGGTCTACGACGACCTACGGCGGCTGGCCGCCGCACGCATGGCGCGCCTCTCACCCGGTCAGACGCTTCAGGCGACCGAGTTGGTGCACGAGGCCTACATGCGGCTGGTGGGCTCTGCCGACCCGGGCTGGCAGGGGCGGGCGCACTTCTTCGGTGCCGCCGCCCGCGCCATGCGCAACGTGTTGGCCGACCATCTGCGACGCAAGGGCAGCCTCAAGCGCGGTGGCCGCTACCGCCGTCTGGGTGAGCACGCGGTCGCGGGTCTCTCATGCGAAGGGCCAAGCGACGACGTGCTCGCGCTGGAGGAGGCCCTGCAGCACCTCGAACGTGAGTTCCCACGAAAGGCGCAGGTGATGACGCTCAGCTTCTTCGGCGGTCTGAACGCAGCGGAGATCGGGGAGGTCATGGGTCTCTCCACGCGCACCGTCGAACGCGAGGGGCGCTTCGGGAAGGCGTGGCTGAACAGCCGGCTCTCGGACGACGGGCAGCGGTCGTGAGCACCTCGCTCTCGCCGGACCAGAGGCGCCGCCTGGAGCAGTTCTTCGACCGCGCGGCCGATCTGCCGGCGGGGGAGCGCGCGGCCTTCGTCGAGCGCGCGTGTGGGTCGGACATCGCCCTGCGCGATGAGCTCTCACGCCTGCTCGAGGGACTGACCGGCGATGACGTCCTGGAGCAGCTCAGGCACGACGCGCCCTCCCGTGCCGGGACGACGATCGGCCCGTACCGACTGCTGGAGCGTGTCGGCCTGGGTGGCATGGGCGAGGTCTATGCCGCCGAGCAGAGCCTGCCTGTCGTGCGTCGCGTGGCCCTGAAGCTCATCCGCCACGGCATGCACAGCGCCGAGGTCGTGGCGCGTTTCGGTGCGGAGCGCCAGGCGCTGGCGCGGATGGGGCATCCGAATGTGGCGCAGGTCTTCGACGCGGGATCGACCGACGACGGACGCCCGTACTTCGTGATGGAGTTCGTGGCGGGGCCCCCGATCACCGAGTTCGCCGACCAGCGGACGCTCACCACCCGGGAGCGGCTCGAGCTGTTCCTGGCCGTGTGCGACGGCGTCCAGCACGCGCACCAGAAGGGAGTGATCCATCGGGACCTCAAGCCCAGCAACCTGCTGGTCATGGAGCAGGAACAGCGCGCAGTCCCGAAGGTGATCGACTTCGGCGTGGCGCGGGCCACGACCGGGAAGCTGAGCGAACACTCCCTGCACACGCTGGTGGGGCAGGTCGTGGGCACGCTCGACTACATGAGCCCCGAGCAGGCCGACCCCGGCGGCGCGGATGTCGACACGCGCTCGGATGTCTACTCGCTGGGCGTGGTCCTGTACCAGCTGCTGAGTGGACTGCTGCCCTTCGATCACAGCTCGGAGTTGGGCCTTCCGCTCTCCGAGAGGCAGCGGGTGATGCGCGAGCAGGATCCCCCCATGCCCAGCACGCGTCTGCGCAAGCAGACCGACACCGCCGCCTCGATCGCCCGGCTGCACGCATCCGTCTAGCGGTCGCTGACGCGTCAGCTCGCCGGTGACCTGGATTGGATCTGCATGCGTGCGCTCGAGAAGGACCCGGGCCGTCGCTACCAATCCGTGGCCGACCTGGCGGAGGACGTCAGGCGTCACCTCGCGCTCGAGCCGGTCACCGCCCGGCGCACGGGCCCGGTCTACCGCGCGCGCAAGTTCGTGCGCCGGCACCGCGTGGGCGTCGCGACGGGAGCCGTGGTCGCCGTCTCGCTGGCCGCAGGTCTGGTCGGCATCGTCTCGGGCCGGATCGAGGCGCAGAGGTCCGCGGCCCGCGCCGCGACGGAGCACGCCCTCGTGGTGCCGCTGAAGGCCGCGCAAGAGCTGAAGGAGCTGCAGGGTGACGCCGAGTCGCTGTGGCCTGTCACGCCGGACCTGGTCGCGGCATACGACACGTGGCTCGAGCGCGCCGAGGCGCTCAGCGCGAGCCTGGAGGCGTCGGCAGAGGATGCCAATGTGAACGAGCCCGGCCTGAGGGCGCAGCTCCTCGCCATCCGCGAGCGGGCGTTGCCCGAGACACCGGCGGACTCCGGCATCGACCCCTCTCACCCGGAGCATGACGAGTGGGAACGTTCGCGGGAGGAGATCGAGCTCACGCAGAAGTGGCTCGAGTACGTGTCGGCCAAGGCGGGCGACGAGAGGGACGCCAAAGAAACGGAGTGGGCGGAACAGGCCGAGGCACTGCTCCCCGAACTGATCGCGCGCCTCGACGAGCTGGAGGCGCGGGTGACCCGCCGTGTGGGCTACGCCTTCACGCGAGAGGACGACGCGGTCTGGCATGGGATCCTGTCGGGGATCGTCAGCGACGTCGAGGCCTTCGCCACGAACGCGGGGGCCATGGCCAGCCTGCCACAGGAGCTCGGCTGGGGCATGGCCAGGCGACGCGAGTTTGCCGCTTCCATCGACGTGCGCACGCTCACCGGCTCCGATGCGCGCGAGCGGTGGTCGGATGCGGTGGCCTCGATCGCCGATCGCGACAAGTGCCCGCTGTACGACGAGCTCAGACTGGAGCCCCAGCTCGGGCTGCTGCCCCTGGGCCGCGACGCGCGATCCGGGCTGTGGGAATTCTGGCATGTCCAGTCGGGCAGCGAGCCGGTGCCGGGACCCGACGGCCGGCTCGCCATCGATGACGAGACCGGCATCGTGCTGGTGCTGATCCCCGGCGGGACCGACGTGTTGGGCGCGCAGGGGGAGGACCCAAGGCAGCCGAACTTCGACGGCGAGCAGGCGAAGTCCAACGAGGGTCCGATCCACGAGGTGGAGGTGTCTCCTTACTTCCTGGGCAAGTACGAGGTGACCCAGGGTCAGTGGCTGCGGTTCACGGGCGGCAATCCGAGCGAGGGGAGACCCGAGCGGGAAGATCCGGAGGGTGGGCCCAGATCCCTCGCCCATCCGGTCGAGAACCTGAGGTGGGAGACGGCGAGGGATGTGATGTGGCAGATGGGCCTGTCTCTCCCCTCCGAAGCGCAGTGGGAGTACGGCGCGCGCGCGGGCACGGACACGCCCTGGTGGACCGGCGTGGACAAGGCCTCGATGGCCGGCGCAGCGAACACCAGGGACGAGGCGTACATCCGCGAGCGCAAGGGCTCTTCGTGGAGGGCGGGCGATGAGGGCCCATCCGACGGTTGGGCGTACAGCTCGCCGGTGGGCCACTATCGCGCCAACGACTTTGGCCTGCACGATGTGATCGGCAATGCGTACGAGTGGTGCCTGGATGTGAACGACCCGATGTACTACCGGCGGCTGAACAAGCAGGCCGAGGAGAGCGGGAGGCCTGTCCTCGATCCCGTGACTGACGCCGGCTTGAGCATCCACGTGTTCCGCAGTGGGGGCTTCGGCCTCGACCCCGAGGACGCGCGCTCGGCGACCCGGTTCGAGGGCGGGGTCGGCTTTCGCGTCATCGGGTTGCGTGCGGCCAGGGCCGTGCAGCACTGATCCCCGCCGGATCGCAGGTCGCCCGTCCGATCCGCTCGGCCTTCGGCCCCTCGCAAATTCGTGTCGGTCGGGCTGTGTTCTTTGCGGATGAGGTGTGAACGAGGAACCACACCCACCGGAGAGAGAGCATGCACTTCATGAGATACGCGGTCGCTTGCGTCGCGACGAGCCTGGCGCTGGCGCCACTCGCCGCAGCCCAGAGGCAGAGCCGTTCCCCGGCCGTCCCGGCCCAGGCGTTGGGCTCGGCGCCCCTGGTCGCCACGGACATCCTGTCGTGGGAGGACACCGACAACCTGATCGAGACGCTCTGGGGCCCTGTTCCCACGCAGTTCGACGAGCACGAGGTCACGTTGATCACGGTGCAGGCCGCCAACGACATCCTGCCGCTCATCGGCGACAACTACGACTTCATCGGTTTCTGGATGAACTTCAAGCCTGCGACGTGGTGGGGCAATGCGAAGGCTGCCCACTACGGACCGATCAAGAACAACGTCACCGGGCTGGGCACGTTCCCCGGAGCCGATCCGGACGGGACGCATGACTTCCACTCCGACTACGGTCTGGCCGGATCGAAGCTCCAGGGGCTGCTGTTCTTCACCAACATCAACAGCACGCAGTGGCAGTCGAGCCCCTCCTTCCCGACGAGCACGGCGGCCACGCGTCTGATCGTCAACCACGAGTACGAGCATCGCTTCGGGAACTATCTGCCCGACCTGCTCGACGGCCGCCACATGCAGGGACAGGCGGTCGATGGCTCCTCAGGAGCGTGCGGGACCAAGACGCACTGGGACTCTCACGTGGACGGGCAGGGTTCCTGCCTCGGCGT
Organism: Planctomycetota bacterium; assembly: GCA_003644265.1. The sequence goes on along the minus strand of QNBX01000061.1, from coordinate 13,890 downwards.
GCAGGAGTGGATCGGCAGCAATCCTGCTCTCCTGGGGACGACCTACGGGTCAGGCCGGTTCGGTTTCAACACGGACATCGTCGGGGGCACCTTCAGCTACCTGGACCTCTACCTCATGGGCATGGTCTCGCCTGCCGAGGTGGACGCGGGCATGAGCGAGATGCGCTACATGGACGACTCCGTCGACTGCAGCGCACCCTATTTCGGCGCGATCTCACACTTCACCATGGCCGACATCGTGGCTTCCGCCGGCCCGCGCGTTCCGGAATCCGGCGCGGCGCAGAAGGACTTCAAGACGGCTTGGGTGATCATCCACAAGCCCGGCGACCCGCCCGACGCCGCCGAGAAGCAGAAGCTGATCGGCATCCTCAACAACCAGCAGCAGGACTGGACCTTCAGCACGCTGGGTCGCAGCACGATGAGCCACACGCTCGATCGGAACCCCTGGGCCGATCAGGGCTGTGCGCTCGCCGGCGTCTCCGGTGAGCCGACGCTGATCGGCGCGGGCGACCTCGTCGGCGGCACGAGCAACGCGGTCAACCTGAGCAACGCGGCGCCCTCCGCGGCCGCCGGGCTGTTCTTGGCGCTGGCCGGGGCCGCGGTCCCGTTCAAGGGAGGCACGCTCAAGCCCTTCCCGTTCTTTGACCCGGTGATCGTCGCGACCAGCAGCAGCGGACAGCTTCCCGTGCCGTTCGTCATGCCCCTGGGTATCCCCGTCGGGACCGAGATCTGGGTGCAGTGGGCGATCCAGGACGCGGCGGCCGTGAAGGGCGTGGCGCTGTCCAACGCGATCCGGGGGCTGACGCCGTAGCCGGGACGCGGGTGGGGCAGGGCCGCTGACCTGCCCCTCCCGCAGAGTCCAGCCGGCCATCCGCGGCGAGCTGTGGACTCCGCGCGGCTCGACGCTTCATGTCGCCCCGGGTCGTCTGCTATCACGGGGCGGTTGTCGTCGCCGCAGAGGTGCCTCTGTGGCCGACGTGGACCGCTCCCTGCCACCCCTCGCAAGCCCACATGTCAGCCCTCACCTCGCCCCGCACCCACGACGTGCCCGCGCTCGGGCCCGCCCCCCGTGACGAGTTCGCGCTCGCATGAAGTCCGGCCTGCGGACCCACCTGTTGTCGTTCGACGGCAAGGACGTCGACATGCTCGAGGCCCTGCGCCAGGTCTTCCCTGCCTCCAGACCGCTCATGGCCGAGCTGGTGCAGATGGCCACGGACGAGGAGGGCCACGTGCAGTCCGCCGCCACCTGGCTGCTGCGGCGACACATGGCCGACGGCGAGCGGTTGGCGCCCAAGGAGGTGGGCCTGCTGGGCGCGGCGCTGGGCGACGTGACGGATCCGTGGGCACGCCAGCACCTGTGCCAGTCCATCGGGTCCATCGCCATCTCCGTCGACCACCACCAGAACTACGCGGCCTTCCTGCGGGCGTGCTGCGAGGCCGAGCGTCCGTTCCTGAGGGCCTGGGGCGTGGACGGCCTGTACCGCCTCTCGCTCCAGCACACCGAGCTGGCCGAGGAGGTGGAGCAGCGCCTGGCCAGCGCGCGCGGGGACGAAGCCGCATCGGTGACCGCGCGTGTGCGCAACATCGATCTGGAGCGCGGGGCCTGAGCAGCGCGCGCTGGCGCGCGGGAGCGCCGCCGGAGCGGCGGGCGGCAGCCCGGCTCACCCTCTTAGGACTGCCGGAATCTCCGACCACCACGGCGCAGCACGATGCGAGTCGAGCCGCTGAGCGCCGGCGAGAGCGATGCGGCGCCAGGCCGCAGCTCGCTCACGCCGGCACCCGACCCGCGCTCAAGGCCGATAGATCTCGAACTCTCCCTCCACCGCCCAGTGGTCCGACTTCTCAATCGTCGCGACGTCGGCGTCGGGGCATTCGTCGCAGTCAGCCGTGATGCTCGATCCGAGGAACTTGTACCGCCCCGCCGTACGCGGCACGACTCTCACGTTCCCGTTCTCCGACGCGGGGATGAACAGGATGTAATCCAATCGAGCATCCACTGTTCCACAATCGAAGCACTTGGCGAGCTTGTTGTCTGGGCTGTTCGTATACTGCTCTTCCTTTTTGAATCCAGGGACGTTCCGCACTGCGTCATTGAAGAGGGGGAACGACAGCCTCATGTTATTGTAGTATTCAGTAACGGTTTCGCCGGGCACATTGAGGTCTCCCACAATGAAGTAGAGATCGTTGGGGCTGACGCTTCTGTGGTTACTTATCTGGGTGTTGATGCACTGCATCTGCAGTATACGCGTGATCTGGTTGATGTGAGCGTTGCTTGCTTGGGTGTGCGTGTTGATGATGTTGATGGCGAATCCGTCTTTATGAATCGTCGACCACACGAAGCCCTTGTTGGCGAGGCAGTCGTCTCCGTCGCATGGATTGTGCGGGCAGTCTTGAAAGTCAAGCTGAGCGAAGAGGCTGATTGGATACTGGCTCATGACTGCCAGTCCGGAGCTCAAGAAGTCACCGTGAAGGTCATCTCCAATCCTTCCCTCCAAATACCCCGATTGATCGAGAATCGGCGTAATCACGCTGGTGTCCGGTTCGCAGTTTCCGCAGCAATCATCGCAGAAGAAGTCTTCATCCCAGACTTCAGAGAGCGCGACGAAGTCCCACTGATTAAGAGGGTGAGCACAGATGTTCGCGATGTCTATGGCTCGCTGATCATCTGCCCAGTAATCCCACGTGGCGCCAATCAACGCCGAGGTGTCGCCGACCAAGTGTGTGTTCAAGCTCGCAATGCTCAGCGTGGTGCTGTCTCCTAGGTTCGTGTGGCCGATCACCGCCGCACCACTGGGCACCAAGAGGGTCGTCGGCTTGCTGTAGACGCCGGACTCTCTGTATTCGCCGGGCGCTATGAAAATCGTGCTGTTCGGAACATAAATGTCGACTGCCGTCTTGACAAGCATGCTGGGTTGATGTATTTGCGCACCGGTTTCAGTAGTGAAGTAAGGCGGCGAGAAGGATCCTTCCGGTGTCACCACGAGTGTCGGCTGTCCGCTGGCAATCCCGGTCAGCGACAGCAGCGCGCCCAGAACGACTCCGATGATCGTCATGCGATCAGTGATTCGGTTTCTCATCACAGCCTCCTTTCACTGCAGGTTGACGAGGACGAGAACCAGGCCCGTGCCGTCATCCAGTGACGACATGGCCTTGCCGATGACGCAGCCGGACGACGGCAACTCCTCATTGACCCGCATGGCGTGACCCTCGCGGGTCGCGGTGGTCAGGCGGTCGCCGGGCACGATGGGGCCGTTCTCGGTCGAACAGTTCACGTAGACGCGGCCGGTCATGGCCACCTTGGTGTCGCCGGCAAACATGTCATCCTGGCCCAGGAGCAGGCCGGGATTGATGCCGCCGGCACCCGACACGACGCCCGCGACCTTGGTGTCGTAGGCCGTGCGCGAGCACATCAGCGCGCCGGGGTTCGCGGGGTCGATCACGACGACGGTGCCGGGCTCGAGGGTGCCGCAGGAACTCTCGAACGTCTCGACGATGTCCGCGCCGCCGCGGATCTTGATGGCGCCGTTGACGTCCAGTGTCTCGTCGGGGGTCATCACGCCGATGCCGACCCGCTTCAAGAAACCGGTGGCGAGGATGATATCTCCTGTTGCATGGAAGTCATGATAGATGTTCGTACGGTTGCTGACCGACAGCTCGTCCAGGACCGCGAGGGACCCGGTGATTTCCGTACCCCCCAATCTCGCTCCTGCAGGCACATGCAGTGGGGCGGTGGGCGATGCCGTCCCGATGCCGACGAAGCCGGTGACCCCGTCGATCGTCAGCGGTGGTGTCCCGGGACCGTTCTCCAGACGTAGCTGGTCGGGGCCCGAGTCCGAAACCAACAACCAGGTCCGAGCGTTGTTCTTGAGAGCGAGCGCCGAACCCCGGTTGTCGACCGTCTCGGTGATTATCAGCCCGGTCTCGAACCCGCTCTCGATGATCTCGAGGGTCCCCGAGGGCGTGGTCGTCCCGATACCGACCCTGGTCGGGCCGGCGCCTGACTGCCCGCCGAAGTGCACTTCGCCACCCAACCCGTTCACGATCAGACTGGCTGCGGCGCCGTTGGTGCGTGCCATGATCTCATTGCCGTCCACGGTGATGTTCTGGCCGTCGACTGCGCCGAACATCGCGTAGCCCCCACCGGCCAGCGAGACGTCACTCCCGCCGACCACGTGCAGCGGGACCTCGGGCGAGGTCGTGCCGACGCCCACCCTGCCCGTGGCGTCGTCGACGAAGAGCTTGTCGGTCAGCGGGTAGAGCATGCCCAGCGTGGGCACGGACGAGGCTTGCAGGCAGCCGGAGCCGCCCGCGTCGCCGATGGCGTTGGCGCAGCCGAAACCAGGGGCGGAGCCCTGCTGGGGGGACGTCGAGCGGGCGCCCACGCCGCTGGGCGGTCCGCCGGAGAGGTCGCCGAGCGAGCCGAGGCCTGGGCCGGCGCCGAGGCCCTGACCAACCGGCCTCATGGGGGGCGTGGCGGGCCGAAATCCGGTCCCGTCCGTGCCCGGGCCGTCTTCATCGCCGGACGTGTCGACCGTTGTGACCTGGCCGCCAGCGGCGGTGAGCGGCAGCGTGATCGGCTCGAAGCTCCAGGATCCCCGCGCATGGAACAGGATGTTCTCGCGCTCGGTCACCAGGTGCAGGTCGAGCAGGCCGTCGGCGTCGTAGTCCATCCAGTGCGCCGAGCGCGCCGCGCCCTGTGCCGTGATGCCGCTACCCGACGTGACGTCGAGGAACGGCCCGCCCATGTTCTGCATGAGGTAGGCACGTCCGTCGGCGGTGCCCACGAACAGATCCGCCCAGCCGTCGTGGTCGTGGTCCTGGAAGACCGTCACGAGCACGTTCGCCATGCCGTCGAGCCCGGCCCACTCGGTCATGTCGAGAAACGTCCCATTCGGCCGGGACTGGAGCAGGGCCAGGCGGCCCTCGGTGGTCACGACCAGCGCGTCGTCGAGACCGTCACGGTCGAAGTCGGCCCACTGCACGGGCAGCGCGGCCTCAGGAAGACTCGCTGACGGGCCCTCACCCGCGGCGGTGGTCATGCCGCCAGCAGCCTGCTGGGCGGCGAGCGGCGTCGCGAGGATCAGCGGAGCGATCCAGGCGAGGCTCCAGGAGATCAGGGTTGGCTGGCGGTGGGTCATGGTGTCTTCTCCGTGCGGAAAGGGGTGCGTTCCACAGCCCACGCCATGGGGAGCTGGGCTTACCCCGGGTTGCGACAACGGCCGGCATTCGTCCGGAACAAGATCCGGGAATCTGCGGCCCTGCCCGGAACCGTCACGAAACACGCTTTGGACGACGGTTCGGAGGGTCGGGCGCCGGGAACCCGACTCAGCGCCCGGAAGGCCCCTCGCCCGCGCGGCGTGCGTGCCAGTCGTTGGCCAACTGGCGCACCACGCGCAGCGCGGCATGGCGCTGCTCGTCGTCGAGATCGGTCGCCGCGCGCAGGGCATCGGCCACGGCCTGCGGGTCGTCGAGCCGGGCGAACAGCTGCTCGACCATGGGCCGTTGCTGAGCCCGCCGGACCGTCGCCTCGCGGATTTGCGCCGCGCGATCCACCGATCTGATGGTGCCCCACAGCCGCACGGTCCCGTCACCCGAGGCCGAGGCGAGGGTGCGCCCGTCGGGGCTCCAGGCCACGTCCTTCACGTAGGAGCGGTGTCCGCGCAGCAGCGCCAGGGGTTCGTAGGTGTCGGCGTCCCAGATGCGGATCGTGGCGTCGTTGCCGCCCGAGGCGAGGCGCGCGCCATCGGGGCTCCAGTCCACGGCGTAGATCGCGCCGTCGTGTCCAGGCAACGCGCCCAGAAGCTCGCCGGTCGCGGTGTCGAAGACCTTGATCTGCGCCTCCAGTCGCGTGATGGCGACCCGCGCTCCATCGGGTGAGAAGCTCGCCTTCATGTTGGCGTCCAGGTCGCCCGCCGTCGCCGCGTGGTGGGATTCCTGCCCGGCCAGTCGTTGGATGCATGCGCCCGTGAGAGCGTCGTGGAGCTCCCGCCCTTCGGGGGCGACGAAGCTGCGGGCCGCCGGGTCCAGGACGAAGGACCCTACCGACGCGTGATTGCGCGCGAAGCCCGAAGCGTTCGCGGCGGAGCGACCTGACGCCGGGTCGAGCCGCCCCGACGCGCGCCAGAAGGCGCGTCGCGCGAGGTCGAAGTCGGCACCGTCGGTCAGGGCCGGCTCCAGGCTGGCGTGGGCAGCACCAGCGACGAGGTCCACGGCGAACAACTCGCCACGACTCGAAACGGAGCAGAGGCGCGTCCCATCGACGGACAGCCCCCAGGCCCCTCCTGGGAAGAGTTCACTCCTTGCCTCCGACGGGCGCGGCAGCGCCGGCCCGAGTGGCCGGCCATCCAGGGCGTCATAGGCGACGGACTCCCGGTACATGTCGCGCGCGACCACGGTGCGACCGTCAGGCGTCCAGGCCACCCCATACACGTAGGCGCCCGGCCCCGGGAGCACCAGCACGGAGCTCACGCCGGGCGACAGCACACGCAGCCTTCCGCCCGAGGTGAGGGCGACGAAGCGTCCCGTGGGCGAGATCGCGATCTGTGGGTTTCCGACCAGTTCGTGGGCCTCCAGGACCTCGCCGGTGGCGCCGTCCCAGAGGCGCAGGCTGCCCTGCTTCGACGCCGACGCCACCAGGGTCCCGTCGCGTGAGACGGCGATCGCTCGGACGTCCCGCTCCTGATGGCCCTGCAGCGTGGCGCGCGGCGGAGAACCCGGGAAGCCGCCGAGCTCGAACAGCTGGACATCGCGGGAGCCGGTCGCGGCGGCCACGAGCCCAGCGCCCGGGCTGGTCGCCGCCGCGAGGCTGCTCATGGCCCACATTTCGTGTTGCCGCGAATCCCACGTCCGAGTATCGAAGGCAACGTATTGCCGATGGCCCGGGGTCTCGTCCCGATAAGCGGACTGAGCCAGCAGGGTCCGTCCGCCTGATGCCCAGGCCATGTGCTCCACGTGGACGGGCCGACGATTCACCGGGGTGAGCGACCCGGGAGCGCCGACGAGCAGAACGCCGCGGTCGTCGTCGCCCTCCTCGCCCACCACGCAGCTCACCGCCAGCAGGCCGCCGTGAGGATCCCACTCCGCGTCGAGCGGCGTGCCGGGCAGCTGCTCGCTGTGCGAGACGGCGCCCGCGCGGTCATCGCAGATCACGAGCCGCGCCTCCTGCGTCAGCACGGCGACTCCGCCCGGGCCCGACGTCAGTCCCGCGGGCACGATGGGCGCGCCGATGTCGATCCGGTGGAGCTGCTCACCGGATGCGGCGCCCCAGACGCCCAGCGTCTGCTCGTCGAGCAGGGACACCACCCGCTCGCCGTCGTGGGAGAAGACCACCGGGACGCCGTAGGCCTCGCTCTCTTGCCAACCGGGCCAGGTGTCCTCGAGCACGCCCGCCTCCCAGAGGTGGCGGGTCGTGCGTGAGCTCAGGTGGTCCCATTCCCAACCCCGCATGGGCTCCGGCACCGCGTCGAGCATGTCCTGGATCCCGAGCACCACGCCGGCCTCGAGCGAGGTCGAGACCGCGCCCAGCGTCGCGCGGTAGACCGCCACCTCAGCGGCGCGGCGCTGCTCGGCTTCGTCGAGGCCGAAGTTCACGGCGAAGGCCAGGCCCACGATCAGCGCGAAGATCCCCGCGGCCACGCCGCCCACGAGCCCGCGGTGCCGTCGCGCGAACTTGCGCAGCAGATAGAAGCTGCTGGGCGGGTGGGCCACGATGGGCTGGTCGGACAGGTAGCGGCGCAGGTCCCGCGCCAGCTCGGCGGCCGAGGCGTAGCGTCGCTCAGGGTCCTTGTCGAGCGCCTTGCCGACGATGGTCTCCATGTCGCCGCGGTAGCGCGTGTCGACCGAGCCCAGGCGCGTGGCGTCCTCTTCGCGGATGACCCGCGCGGCCTCGGGCATGGAGCGCTTGCCCAGGTCGTGGGGCCTGCGCCCGGCCAGCAGCTCGAACAGCACGACGCCCAGGGCGTACACGTCGCTGCGAGCGTCCAAGGCGTCGGGGTCGCCCGAGACCTGCTCGGGGCTCATGTACGGCAGCGTGCCCATGATCTGGCCCGCCTCGGTCACGAGCGTGGTGGTCTGGATGTCGGCGTCGGTGGCCCGGGCCACGCCGAAGTCGAGCACCTTGGGGTGCCCGTCGGTCGTCACCAGGATGTTGTCGGGCTTGAGGTCGCGGTGGATCACGCCCTGGGTGTGGGCGTGGTGCACGGCGTCGCAGATCTGGGCGAAGAGCTCAAGGCGGGCGGGCTCGTCGAGCCGGCGGCCGTCGGCCCAGGCCACCAGCGGCTCGCCGTCCACGAACTCCATGGCGAAGTAGGGCAGCGAGCCGTCGGGGCCCTCCGCCGTCCCGGCCTCGTAGACCTGGGCGATGCCCGGGTGCTGGAGCAGGCCCAGGATCTCGGTCTCGCGATGGAAGCGCCGCAGCAGCGTGGGCGAGAGCAGCTCACGGCGCAGGGTCTTGAGCGCCACGCGCCGGGAGGGGCTGTCCTGCACGGCCTCGTAGACCGTGCCCATGCCCCCGGTGGCGAGGCGCCGCACGATGCGGAACGGCCCGATGCGCTCGGGCAGCTGCGGCGCGGCGTCGTCATCGGCCGCCCCTCGCTGGGCCGCCGCCTCCGCGGCTGCGGCCAGGGGGCCCAGAGGCAGCGGACCGACGCCTCCCTCCAGGGGGCTGTTCTCGTCCTCGACGTGGGGGATCAGCGAGTCGACCTCTGCGCGCAGGGCGGCGTCGTCGGCACAGACCCGGTCGAGATACTCCAGGCGATCGCCCCCGGTGAGCTTGAGTGCCTGGAAGAGCAGTTCCCTGACGCGCTGGTACGGCGGCTCAGTCACCCGGGGCCCTTCTGTTGCAGTTCGCGGCCGAGCCAACCGCGCGCCATGAGCCAGTCCTGGTACGCCGTGCTGCGGGACACGCCGAGTATCTCGGCGACCTCCTCCACGCTGAGGCCGGCGAAGAACCGCAGCTCGACCACGCGCGCAGCGCGGGGGTCACGCTCTGCGAATCGCTCGAGCGCCTGGTCGAGATCGAGCAGGTCGACCTCGATGGCGCCAGCGGCGAGCATGTCGGGGTTCAGGGACACCCGCTGCCAGCGGCCTCCTCCGCGACGCTGCCGATTCCTGCGGCGGGCGTGGTCGATCAGCACGCGCCGCATGGCCCGCGCCGCCACGCTCATGAAGCGCCCTCTGTGGCCGCTGCGGATGACCGTGCTGTCGATCAGCCTCAGGTAGGCCTCGTGGACCAGCGCGGTGGGCTGCAGTGTGTGATTGGCCCGCTCGCTCTTCAGGAAGGACACGGCGATGGCATGCAGCTCCTTGCTCACGAGTCCAAGCAGGGCTTCGGCCTCGCTGCCGTCGTCCCGCTCGATGTGGAGCAGCAGGCGCGTTGCGGTATTGGGGTCGGATGGGGGCATGATCAGCGTAGATAATACGCGGAATCGCATCGGGGGCCCTGCGTAGCCACGCCAGCCCGAAGGGCGCTCCCCCGTTCGCTTGTGCCTCCCGCAAGGTCGGTACGCCTCCCCGATGATGCAACTTGACGGTCCCTGCCATGGGCGGCGGGATGCGCCGTGAGTCCGCACGCACCGCATCGGCAGGCCTCGACGGCTGTGATGACGGGGCAGGCAGCGCGCGAGTCGAGGTCACTTCTGAGTTCGCCGATCGGTAGGACGGATGGGCACATCGCCCCGCTCGGGTTCCGCCGCGCGAGATCCCGTCACCGACAGGTCGAAGTCGGTGGGGGCTGGGGCCTGCGCAGGTATGGTCACGAGCGTACGTAAGCGTGTCGTGCCTGCACATGCTGACCACCGGAGCACCCGCCCATGCCATCCGACCCAGACTTCGTCGCGTATGCCGTGGACCAGATGGCCGGCGCCGGGGTGATCACATCCCGAGCGATGTTCGGTGGGCACACGGTGTACTGCGGCGGCAAGGTCGTCGCGCTCATCTGCGACAACCAGCTCTTCGTCAAGCCCACCACGGCAGGCAGGGAGTTCATCGGTGCCGTCGTCGAGGCGCCTCCCTACCCGGGGGCCAGGCCCTTCTTTCTCGTCGGCGAGCAGCTCGACGATCGCGAGTGGCTCGGCGAGCTGGTCAGGCGGTCGGAGAAGGAGTTGCCGGCGCCCAAGCCCAGAAAGACGAAGGCGAAGCGCCAGGGCGGTGGCAAGGCCAAGCGAGGCGGAGGCGCCTGACGGCTATCGACGCCCGTCCGATTCGCACGCTGATGAGGTGCATGCCGCCGATGCGCGCGCCGGCGGCCTACACGCCGCCGACTCGCACGCCGATCGCCTCGAGGACGAGTCCACTCGCGGTGAGTTGGCCTGGATTGGGGAGCTGCGCGGGTGAAGATCGCCTTGGACGTGGTCCAGAACATCCTGCAGCAGTTCCGCCGGATCTTCGACGCTCCTGACCTCGGGGGCGCGTCCAGCCTGGAGATGAGCCCTGAGGTCGGCAGCGGCCGGATCGACCTGGTCGTCTTCCCGGGCCAACTGGAGCTCTACCACTACTGGAGCACACCGAAGCCGCAGCTGGAGTTCACGACCAGCAACCCCGAGGGCAGTCGCTGGTACGGACTGCAAGTCAACCTGGCGGACGCCGAGGTGGTCCGTAGGGTCGGCGCGACCGAGGTCTCGATCCAGAGGCTGCTGCCGTCGGGCATGCTCCTTTACCCGCCCGGCGCGAGCGTGAGCGGTGTGAGCCAACCCCATCAACGACCGGAGTCCGTGTTCATCCGCTTTCACCGCGACTTCCTGGCCGAGTAAGTCGCTGCTGACTTCGAGTCACGTCACCTGGTACACGGCGGCGTCCCGGACGTCGCGCTATGGGCGATCCTGCGCGAGCAGCGTGTCCCGCTTCAACGACAGAGGCCCCCGCGAGCATGTTGCTCACGGGGGCCTCGCCGATCCGAGGGCCGCTGGGCCCGCGTCTCGTCGACCGTTCGGTCGTGCTTACATGCCGTGGATCACGAACGACGGATCGATCACGCCGCCGAGCGGCGTGGGCTGGTTGAGCCACAGAGCGATGTCGTGGTTCGATCCGTAGCTCGTCGAGGAGCCACCGATCTCGACGTCGACACCGTTGCTCAGCTGCAGCGGATCAGCAGCGAACACAGCCTCGTTGTACATACCGACCTGCAGGTACACGTGGAACCCGATCAGCGACGTGTTCACCGGGATCGAAAGGTCCGGGCAGGTCTCCATCGTGACGTTCCAGACCACCTGCGGCGCCGTGAGCAACGTGTCGCCCGGGCCGATGAGCGTGTCGGTCTGCTGGAAGCCCAGGAACAGCATGCAGAGCGTCTTGTTGATGGGATCAGCCGTGGCGGTGACCATGCTTCCGTCGTCCGTGGTCGCCTTGGCCGCGATCACGTTGTCACCCGGCACGAGGAAGGCCAGCACGTCGACGTCGCCGGTGCAGAGCATGTCGCCCGCCGGGCCCAACGTCGTGTGCACGATGGCGCCGTTCACCAGGATCGAGAGCTCGGTGATGTCGGTCGCGCTGCCACCCGGAAGCGATCCGGACAGATCGGCTGGATCCAGGACCTCTTCGCACGTTCCGCCCGTAGAACTCGCGATGATGTCGAGATCTGCCCCTGGGGCGCACAGGCCGACCGCGCCGCTTCCCACGCCGTACGTGTTGACGACGTAGCCAGCATCAATCGTGTCCTGCAGCGGGGACCCCGGACCGGTCGTGAAGGTCGTGGGCGCACCGTCCGTGATGAAGAAGACGATCGTGTCGTCGGCCGCCGGCTGACTGGCGAGCACGTCGTTGAGCTCCGAGAGCGCAGCGTCGTAGTTGGTCCGGTTGGCCATGTCCACCGTCGTGTTGTTCGTGAAGAGCTCGAAGCCCGCCACGCCCGGGGCGGCGTTCATGGTCTGCAGGGACGTCACGACGTCCTCCAGGTCAGGAATGCCGTTCGCCGAATCGTCGAGGAGGGGAGGGCTAATGAAGTCGGTCTGGCCCGCAAACGGGCTCAGGTCTCCCGTCAGGGCCCCGTTACCGAAGGCCACGGTCGCGATGTCGACGTCGGGCAGGTCAGCGAAGCTCCCATTCAGCTGAATGACGGCGAGGATCGCGGCGTCGAGCGTCGTCCCCTCAAGGCCGTCACCATTCAGGTCGTCCTCCGGCCCAATGCCGGCGGGCGGCAGCAGGTCGCTCGGCGGGTTGCCGCCGGTGGCCGTATCAGGGTTGACCATGCTGCCAGAGACGTCGATCACGTACACGACGTTGACCGCGGTGCTCGGGCTCAGGTCGGCGCAGGCCGAGACGAGGTAGTCGCTCGCACCTTCCGAGATGACATCTCCGGACGTGGTGACCTCGACGGTCAGCGTCTGGCCCGTGGTGGTCGGGCCTGAGTTGGGGTTCTGCGCGCTCAGCGACGTGGTCGCAGCGACAGAGACAAACAGGCATGCGGCAAGCCGCGGCGAGAAAGACATGGTGTTCTCCAGGATGAATGAAGGTCGGCGACCTGGCATGCATCCGATGGACGGATGGCATGGCGCTCGTCATGAGCGCGCTTCTGGGTGACGGATGGCATGGCTCTCTTCCTGAGCGCAGCTCCGGGCATCCTCCCTTGGCCCGTGCGGAGTCTAGCACACGGCCGCCAAGTGGGCCGCCAGCTCGCGCCATGTGCTGTGGATCGCCAGTTCACGCCCGAGCGGAGGCTGGATCATGATCAGGCGGTCGGCTGGTGCGGCGGGTTGACGGCCCGTCACGAGAGCGCTCACGGCGACCCGTTCCAAGGCCACGCATGCCATGACACCGACTTGGCCGGGCAGGGAGCGTCCAGGCTCCATCCGCGGCGCCTCGCGCCAGGTGTCCGGCCAGCGCACAGTCCGGGCTAGACGTGCGGTCGCTGCCCTGTCTCATGAGCCTCCGGAAGAGCAGGGCGGCTCGTCTGTGGGCAGCTGTTGGTGCAGGAACCCGAGCCTTGGGCAAATCACTCGACCCGTGAGTCGGCATAGCGTGTACGTTTCGATGGAGCCTCGCTAGGCTGAGGCTTGTGTCTTGGTCCGCTTCGCCCGTGGACCGACGCGGGCTCGGCGCTGGCCGGCCTGCACGGCGACCCGCTGCTGGCCGGCAGCGGGTCGCGGTGCAGGGCGTGGCGCTCTCGAACGCGCTCTTGGGGGTTACGCCGTGACCTGACGCTGCCTCGCGGGCGCTCGCGACGTCGTCCTCGCGCTGCGCCCGCGAGGCCAGCCTGCGCGTCGGTCAGTGATTCGCTGACGGCGCGCTGCGTACGTCAGGCCCCCGGCTTGGGCACGTGCTGATCGAACAGGATCGGGTTGCCGTCCGGGTCGGACAGCATGAAGCTGGCGGGGCCGTCGCCGTCGAGGTCATTCTCGATGGAGAACTCGAGCCCCGCGGCCTTCAGCCTGCGGTGGATGTCGCGGATGTCCTCGAAGTCCTTCAGGTCGCGGTCCTTGGCGGTCCAGCCAGGATTGAAGGTGAGCATGTCGTCCTCGAACATGCCCTGGAACAGGCCGATGGTGGTGGTGCCGTACTGCAGGACGAGCCAGTTCTGCTCTTCGACGCCGCCGATGGGCTGAAACCCGATCTTGCCGTAGAAGGCCTTGCTGGCCTGCAGGTCCTTGACCGCCAAGCTGACCGAGAACGCGCCGAGCTCGATCACGGGGCCTTTCGCATCGGGGGAGGCAGCGGTCTGGACGGGGGCGGCGGCCATGACAGCGCAGGCGACGCAGGCGACGAGCGCGCCGAGGACGAAAGTCTTCATGTGAGGTCTCCAGGCGAATGCCCCGAACCGGGGCTGTCAGGTCAGGCCTCTAGCCCGCATTTCTCACGAGCCGTCTGAGTCTCGCCGATTGCCGAGCTGAAGGCGCGGTCTTCTCCGCCCTCGCCCGTCCGGCGCGGGCATGAGGCCTGCGTTCGTTCCGACGAGGCCTG
>QNBX01000060.1 GCA_003644265.1 Planctomycetota bacterium | reverse complement strand
CGCGCCATCGGCGTCGAAGACCAGCTCGAGCGCCTCGCCGTCGGCCGGGCGCGCGAGGCGGCGCGGCGTGGGGTCCGGCAGGTTCCAGAGCCACGCGAAGTGCGGGCCCAGCGCGGCCACTCGCGCCGCGCCGGCATCCACGGCCACGAGCTCGAGCGCGCCAGCCTCGTCGGGCAGCTGCAGCGTTGGGGCTGCGTCGCCAGCGGCAGCGTCCGGTGAGCGGAGCCGAGCGGGCGCCTCGATCTCGTCGGCGTCCGCAGCGAGGCCCTCGTCGTCGGTGGACTCAGCCACAAGCGCAGATGGCCGCGCGAGCTGCGGCGCTCGCGCGCCCTGCGCCAGCGCCGCCACCAGCGTGCCGTCAGCGGAGCAGGCCAGGTCCTTCCCGGGGCGAGCCCGCGTGGGGAGGTGCTGCTCCAGCCCCGGCTCGAGCAGCAGCCGCCAGGCGTCGCTGCCCTCCGCGGATGAGTGGCTCAGCAGCTCGCGCCCGTCGGCGCTGAAGCGCAGGTCTTCGAGCTTGCGGCTGGATTCGGCCGGGATCGACAGCACGCTGTGCAGGTCCTGCGTGTCCAGCAGCTCGATGTCGCCGCGCGCGCTGGCCAGGGCCAGGTGCCGGCCGTCGGGGGAGCGACGCAGCAGTCCGCTGGCGCTGGCGGTGCGGAAGGGCAGTTCGCGGCGGGCCAGCACGCGCCCGCTGAGGTCCAGTCGCGCCAGCTCGTCCACGCGGCCGCCCGGTGGACGCAGCACGACGTGGATTTCGGGCTGCTGGCCGGGGCCGATGCAGGCGGCGTGCACCGGCGCGGGCGCCAGCAGCTCGGCCACGATGGGCGCGCCCGCGTCGCCGACGGGTAGGCGCAGCAGTTGCAGCTCAGCGGCCCCACCCGGAAGCAGCAGGTGCGAGTCGTCGGGCGACAGGGCCAACCAGTCATTCAGCGCGGTCGACGTGACCTGGTGCTGCACAAGACGTTGGGGGTCTAGGCCCCAGATGGCCCAGCCGTGGGGACCGGAAGGGTCGTTGCCCGGCGCGCCGACGCCCACGAAGAAGCGATCCCCGGGCAGAAAGGACACCTCCCAACGGCTGGTGGTCTTGGCGGCCTCGAGCGCTTCCGGGATGGCGTGCTGTTGCAGATGCACGACGTCGGCGCAGCGCCAGAGGCTGATGGCGTCCGAGCGCGGGATGATCAAGCGCGCGGCGTCCTCCGACAGCGCCACGCTGAACGAGTCGGAGAGCAGGAACATGCCGGGCATGTTCAGCAGCTCGTCGCCGCTGCGGGTGTCGAGCAGGCGCAGGCCCGCGGCGCTGAAGTCGGGCGCCACCCAGGTCAGGGCCAGGCGCGTGCCGTCGCGTGAGAAGCGGCCCGCGCCCAGGCTGCTGCGTTGGATCACGTGGTCGTGCCGAGCGTCGGGCGTGAGCAGCGCCGAGGTGGCCAGCTCGCGCAGCTGCAACAGGCTGGGCAGATCGTCGGGCAGGGGCGGCTGCAGCGCGGCGCGGGTGCGGGCGGCGGCGGTCAGCACGTCGAGCATCTCCCAGCGGCGGCCGAGGCTGCCCGCGAGCTGCAGCAGCTCGGCCTGCTCGGCGCCGCGCTTGACCAGCAGCGCCTCGGCCTCGCGGCGTGCGGCGGTCTCGCGCGCGGCGGTCTCGCGCAGCTCCCGCTGCTGCAGTTGGAGCTGCAGCACGAGCTCCTCGGAGCGCTGATGCGCGTCGCGCTCGGCGTCGGCCAGCTCGGCGAAGGCCAGGGCTGCCCAGAGGCTGGCGGCGAGGGTCACGAGCAGCACCAGCGCCAGCGACCCCAGCGCGGGGTGGCGCCAGGCCCAGCGTCGCAGGCGTCCCAGCGGGCTGGGCGGCTGGGCGTGTACAGGGCGCCCGCTGCGCACACGAGCCAGCTCCTCGGCCAGGGCCAGGGCGGTGGGATAGCGCTTGCCGGGGTCCTTCTCGAGCGCCGCGCCCAGCACCACGGCGAGATCGCGCGGGATGCCGCGCTCGAGCCGGCGCGGATCGGTGGGGTTCTCGTGGCGGATGCGTCGCGAGAGCTCGTCCAGGCCGGGGCCCTCGAACGGGCGCCGGCCGGTGAGCAGCTCGTACAGCAGCACGCCCAGGGCCCAGACGTCCACGCGGCGGTCGCTGCCGCCCTCGCCACGCAGCCGCTCGGGCGCCATGTAGGCGGTGGTGCCGAGCAGCTCGCCGCTGGCCGTGAGCGTCTCCAGCGCGCTGTCGTCGGAGCGCGCCAAGCCGAAGTCGAGCAGCACGGGCTCACCGCTCTCATGGATCATCACGTTGGCGGGTTTGACGTCGCGGTGCACCACGCCCGCTTCATGTGCGGCGTGCAGCGCGCGAGCCAGCTTCTCCACCAGGCCGACGTCATCACGCAGGCGATCACGGCGGCTGCGGGACTCGCGCTCCGGTCCGGCGGCGCTGCGTTCGGCCAGCACCTGCGCCAGGGACAGGCCGGGCACGTAGCGCATGGCGAGGTAGACCTGGCCCGTGTGTACGCCGGCTTCGTAGACCACGCCCAGGCCCGGGTGGTCGAGCCGCGCGATGGCCTCGACCTCGCGCTGCACCCGCGCGGGCAGGCCGTCCTCGGGCGCCAGTCCCGGCAGCAGCTTGAGCGCGACGGTGCGGCCGATGCGCTCGTCGATGGCGCGGTAGACCACGCCCTGTCCGCCGCGCCCGAGCGCTTCGAGCAGTCGGTAGGGGCCGAGCCGACGCAGCTCATCGGCGGGCTCCTGCTGCCCTCGGCGCAGGCGCGCCCACTCGCTCGCGATCAGCTGCTCGTGCCCGGGGTAGAGCGCCTGATAGGCCGCCAGCCCGCGCTCTTCGCCACGCCGGGCGTCCTCCACGCAGCGCGCGAGGAAGTCGAGGATGACGCGATCGATGACCGGATCAGAGGGCGGCATGGGGCGGGATCGCGGGATGGACGAGCCACTCGCTTCTGAGACCACGCTACACTGACCTTCCGGCTCTCCGCACGTGTCCCCCCCGCAGTGAGGCAGACCGAGATCGCGTCGCAGGATCACACGCCCCCCGCGCATGACCGCCCGGCCGCTCCGTCACCTTACGGCCCGGAGCGTGCATTGGACCGCGAGCGTGACGCTGACCAGGAGCGTGAGCCGGGCCGCCCCATCGACGGCGCCGTCGAGCGACTCTACTCCGACCTGCACGAGCTGGCCCGGCGGTACCTCACGCGCGAGCGCAGGTCGCACACGCTGCAGCCCACGGCCCTGGCCAACGAGGCCTACATTCGACTGCAGGAGCAGCAGCGCATCGATTGGGGAGACGCGGCCGAGTTCCTGGCGGCGGCGGGCGCGGCCATCCGCCGCATCCTGATCGACCACGCCCGGGGCAAGGCGACGGCCAAGCGCGGCGGGCAGTGGACGCGCCGTGACCTGGGCGAGCTGCCCGGCGAGCTCGACCCCGACGTCGACCTGATCGACCTCGACGCGGCCCTCGACGGCCTGGCGGCCGTGAGCGATCGGCAGGCGCGTCTGGTGGAGCTGCGCTTCTTCTGCGGGCTGAGCCGTGATGAGGCGGCCCAGGTCATGAGCATCTCGCCGCGCACCGCCGACTCGGAGTGGCACGTGGCGCGCAGCTGGTTGGCCGCCCGGCTGCGGCGCGCGCGCTGAGTTGGACGAGCGCGAGCTCCACCAGCGCGCGGGGGAGCTGTTTCTGGAGGCGCTGCGCATTCCGCCCGAGGGGCGTGAGGCCTGGGTCGAGCAGGCCGCCGGCGGTGACCAGCCTCTGGCGGGAGCCGTGCGCGACCTGCTGTTTCACGACGACGCAGCCCACGCGCTGCTCGAGCGCCCCCTGAGCGACAGCCTGGGGCAGGCGCTGCGCGGGCTGGCCGGTCCGGATGCCGGCCCGCCCGATCCGGCGGTGGGCGCCATCGACGGCTACGAGCTGCGCGACGTCGTGGGCGAGGGCGGCACCTCAGTGGTCTACCGGGCGGTGCAGTCGGGCACCACGCGCGAGGTGGCGCTCAAGCTGCTGCGCCCGGGCCTCGCCACCCCGCAGATCGTGCGCCGCCTCTCGAACGAGGCCGAGGTTCTGGGGCAGCTCGATCACCCGGCCATCGCGCGCGTATTCGATGCTGGCAGCGCCGTGGGGCCCACCGGCCCGCTGCCCTACATCGTCATGGAGCTGGTGCACGGACCGCCTGTGACCGAGTGGGCCGAGCGCCATGAGCTCGATACAGCGGCGCGCGTGGCGTTGCTGGTGTCCATCTGCGAAGGCGTCGAGCACGCCCACAACCGCGGCGTGATCCACCGCGACATCAAGCCCGCCAACATCGTGGTGGACGAGCACGGCCAGCCCAAGCTGCTCGACTTCGGCGTGGCGCGGCTGCTCACGTGCCCGGGCGGCGCGGCCGAGACCATGCTCACGGCGCCGGGAGAGCTGGTGGGCACGGTGGCCTGGATGAGCCCGGAGCAGGCGCTGGCGGACGGCACGCAGCTCGACGCGCGCAGCGACGTCTACGCCCTGGGCTTGCTGACCTTCCGGCTGCTCGCGGGTGTCATGCCGTACGAGACGCAAGGGCTGTCGACCCGCGAGCTGCTCTTGCAGGCGATCCAGGTGGCGCCGAGGCGCCTCGGCAGCGTGGACGAGCGTCTGCGCGGCGACCTCGACACCATCGTCGATCGCTGCCTGCGCAAGCGCCCGGAGGACCGCTACGGCTCGGTGGCCCAGCTGCGTGTCGACCTGCAGCATTGGTTGGCGGACGAACCCATCGCGGCGCGGCCGCCCACGACGTTGGAGCTGGTGCGGCGCTTGGTGCGCACGCACCGCGTGGCCTCGGCCATGACGGCCGTGGGGCTGCTGGCGCTGGTGGTGTTGCTGGTGCAGCAGTCGCTGGCGCGCGCCCGTATCAGCGACGCGTTGCAGCTCGCGACCGATGCTCGCCAGACTGCCGAGGCGGCGTTGGCGGGCCGGGCCGCCCGCGCCGAGCAGGAGCGCCAGCTGTCCTGGGCCATCGCCGCGTTTCTGGGCGACAGCGTGACCCGCACGGCCGGCGGGTCGGGCGACGAGACCGTGCTCGAGCTGCTCGAGCGGGCCAGCAAGTTCAACAACCAGGCCTTCATCGATGACCGCGGCGTGCGCGGCGCGTTCCTGGCCACGATCTACAAGACCTACGGCCGGGCCCTGCTCAGCAGCACGCTGGGTGCCAAGGCCGTGGCTCGCATGCGTGAGGCCGTGGAGCTGCTGGAGGAAGCGTACGGCCCCGAAGACGACCGCACACTGGCGGCGGCGGTGGCGCTGGCGTGCCGGCAGGACGAGGCGCTCTCCGAGCGGCAGCTGCACGTCCTGACGCTGCTCGTGCCGGCCGTGTTCGAGCGCGATCATCCCGTGGCCAAGGAGGCGCGCGTCGTGCTGGCCCTGCACGACCCGGACCGGGAGGCGGCCGCGCAGCAGATGCTCGCGCTGCTGGAGAACACGTACGTCGCCGACGCCCCGGACATGCACCTGGCGCTCGACATCTGGCGCGGTCTCTGCAGCGTGGTGCCTGTGGAGCGCCGCATCGCCGCCGCGCAGGAGACGTTCCTGCTGCCGTTCGTCTCTCCCCCCAGGCAGGTGCAGTTTGCGCGGGGGCTGCTGGAGAGCCTGATCCGGGAGCAGAACGAGGCCGTGACGGCGCAGCACTGGCTGAGCTTCGTGGCCTTGGTGCAGGGCATCCTGGATGGGAGCTGCGCCGCGCGTTCATCCGGCAGCTGGACCGTGAGGCGCTCGGCGCGGGAGTACTTGGCGCGGGCCAGCGTGGCCCAGGGCCAGCTGGGCGAGGCGCGGCTCCAGCTCCAGCGCTTGATCGATGACGAGGTGCGACGCCAGCACCCGGGTTGGTTGCAGATCGTGGCGTTCAGCCAGCGCTTGGCCCAGGTCTGGTGGCTCGAGGAACAGCCCGCGCAGGCCCTGGCGACGCTCGATCACGTGCTCGCCATGCCCGATGAACGCTTTGAACGTGGGCGCGGCCTGGGTAGCCGCAAGGGCAACTTGCTCATGCAGCGGGCCCGGTTCCTGGAGCAGCTTGAACGGCCGGCTGGGGCCGAGGCCGCCCTGCTGGCCGCCACGGACGCGCTCGATTGGAACACCCGAGATGATGCCTGGGATGCGCTGGCCGATCTGCTCTGGCGCCAGGGCCTGACGGAACGAGTCAACGCCCTGCGGAACGCGAAGCACCTGTCGCGGCGCTGGACGCCGCCGGAGCTGGCGAGCGACGGGGACGCCTGACGCTTCCGGGCCCGGCTCGCGCATGTGGGTCGGGGCTGGCGCCAGGTCATCCGCGGGCCGTGCCGCTTCCGACGGCGCGCCCCGTGTTGTGCCGGCTGCTAGCGGTTCAGCGCCGCCACCACCGCGTTGACCAGCTCGTCGATCTGGTGCCCGGCGACCGCGCCGATCTCCCGGGCCAGGGCGCTTGGGTCGTCGTCGGTCAGCGGGGCGCCGCTGGAGAAGCGTCGGCTGAGCAGGGCCTGGCCGTCGGGGTCATGCAGCGTGGCCAGCAGCTCCACCTCCACCCGGTGCTCGGGCTGGCGTTGCTCTTCGAAGCGCAGCACGGTCACGCTCAGCACGGCGGCGCTGGCGGACTTGGAGCGGCGCGCGCGTCCCGACACGAAGAGCGCCTCGGTCAGTCCGCGCTCGATCACGTCGGCGGGCGCCTCCATCCAGCGCAGCAGCTCGTGCTTGCCGTACTCGACGTCGCCCACACGCCAGGCGATGCGCTCGCCCAGGTGATGTGCGGAGGACACCGGACGCAGGCGCAGGCGGGGCGCGTCCTGGGCCGGGGCGCCTGGCGCGACGCTGGGCAGCGCCGGGCGGAACCAGCGTGGCGTCAGGGCCTCGCGCGGCTCCAGCAGGGAGCAGCCGACGGCGGACAGGGTGAGCAGCAGCGCGGACAGCGCGAGGCGGGTGGGGCGCATCAGTTGGTCCTCGGGGCGGCGGCCTGTGGAGCGGAATCAGGGGCGCTGGGCGGATCGTCGCGGCCGCGCAGCAGGGACGAGGGCTCGCGCTCCAGCAGCTCGAGCACGCGAGTCAAGGCGTGCAGGGTCTGGCGCAGCTCGGCGATCGTGATGCGCGCCTCCTCGGAGACCAGCCGGGCGTCGCGGGTCAAGGCGCCGGCCCCCAGCGCCAGCTGGTTGGTGGAGTCCAGGGTCTGCGAGACCTCTGCGCGTACGCCCGCCACGTCGGCGTCTATCACGGCCTGGTTGGCGTGATCGATCAGCGTGGTCAGGTCGTCGATCAGCGTGGCCAGCGGGCCGTCCTCCTGGTTCAGCCGCGCGGTGACCTCCCTCACGTTGACGAGCGTGGGCGTCAGCTCGTCGAGCGAGGCGGTGATCCCGTCGGAGATGCCCTGCACGTCGAGTTCGTCGAGCTGATCGACCAGCCGGGTCAGCACGTCGCGTACCTCGCCCTGCGCCAGGCCGTGGATCGTGGTCGAGAGCTCACTGAGCTGCTCGATCAGGATGTCGACGTTGTCGAACATGCCAGGCAGGGTCTCGGCCAGCTCGTAAATGGTCTCCTCGAAGTTCTTCAGGCTCGAGGTGACCGCGGGGAAGATCTCATCGTCGTCGATGCCCTCGGGCAGTTCGGCCGGTATTTTGACGCGTGGGTAGCGATCGACCGGGAACTCGTCCGCGGCGATGTACTTGCCTCCCGTGATGCCCGCCGAGGTGATCTGAACGGCGAAGGAAATGTCCCTTCTGGCGCCCCCGTCGCGTTCGAGGTCGGCTGACTCGAGCGCTCCGAGGAAGATGTCCATGTCGACGACCACCGTGGTCTGGTCCGGCGCGAAGCCGATGTCGGCCACCGTGCCCACGGTCACGCCGCGGTACTTCACCGGCGAGCCGACGTCGAGCCCGTGCACCGACTCGTCAAAGAAGGCGTGCACGCGGTACTTCTCCTGGTAGAGCGTGCTCGCGCCCAGCCACAGCAGCGTGCCGAGGCCCACCGCGACGCCTGAGCTGATGAACAGGCCGAGCTTCCAGAAATTGGTCTTGCTGGTCATGACGCGGCTCCGGTGGAGGGCTCGCGGTTGAAGAATCGATGCACGCGGGGGTCCTCGCTGTCCTTGAGCAGGTGCGGGTCGCCGTCGGCGATGATGGCCTGCGCTTGCTTGTCGAGCATGATGCAACGTCGAGCCACCTTGAACACGCTCGGCAGCTCGTGCGTGACCATCACGGTGGTCACGCCCAGGTTGCCGCTGAGCGTGAGGATCAGGTCGTCAAGCTCAACGGCCGAGATGGGGTCGAGCCCTGCGGAGGGCTCGTCGAGCAGCAGCAGCCGGGGCTCCAGGGCCAGGGCCCGCGCGATGCCGGCGCGTTTCTTCATGCCGCCGGACAGCTCCGACGGCATGAAGTGCTCGTAGCCGTCCAGCGCCACCAGGCGCAGGCGCGCGCGGGCCACGTCTTCGATGGCGCCGGCGTCCAGGTCGGTCCACTTCTGCAAGGGCAGCTGCACGTTGTCGAGCAGCGACATGGAGCCGAACAGCGCGCCGGACTGGAACATGACGCCGTAGGGCGGCGTCTCGTGCTCGTGCGGCTGCTTGCCCAGCACGGAGATGGTTCCGCCCATGGGTTGTTCGAGCCCGACGATGTTCCGCAGCAGCGTCGACTTGCCACAGCCCGACCCGCCCAGGATGACGAAGATGTCGCCCTCTTCGATCTCGAAGCAGAGCTCCTTCATGAGCACGAAGTCGCCCCAGCCGATGGTCAGGTGGTCCGCTGTGATGACCGCAGCCATCAGACCCCCCAGAACTGGAACAGGATCGTGAACACGGCAGAGATCAGGACCAGGTGGAACAGAATGGTCACCACGGCGGTCGTGGTGAAGCGGCCGACGCCCTCGGCGCCGCCCGATGTGGCCAGCCCGCGCTCGCAGGCGATCATGCCGATGGCGACGCCGAAGGCCACCGAGAGGATCAGGCCCGTGATCACGTCCCACAGCTCGAGGGCCTCGGTCAGGCGGTTCACGAAGGCGGCGGGCGTGAGCTCGAGGAACGTGATGCCGATCAGCCCTCCGCCCACGATGCCCACCAAGTCGGCCAGCAGCGTGAGCAGCGGCACCATCAGCACCAGCGCCAGCACGCGCGGCAGGACCAGGAAGCGGATGGGGTCGAGGCCCAGCACCCGCAGGGCGTCGATCTCCTCGCTGACCTTCATGGTGCCGAGCTCGGCGGCGAAGCCCGCGCCCGAGCGGCCGGCCACCAGGATGGCCATCATGAGCGGCCCCATGATGCGCGTCATCGAGAGGCCGACCATGTCGGCGATGTAGACGTTGGCGCCGTACTGGGCCAGGGTGTCAGCGGCCTGGAAGGCGGTCACCAGGCCGATCAGGAAGGCGATCAGCGCCACGATGGGCAGGGCGTCGGCGCCCGCGCGCTCCATCAGCCCGCCGAATCCGGTCCAGTTCACGGACGAAGGCTTGCGCAGGGCGAGCAGGCTCGCGGCCGCCACCTGGCCAATGAACTCGAAGATGCCCCTGATGCCGAGGCCAAACGACCAGGCGATCTGGCCGACCTCCGTGAACGTGTCGACGTGGGGGGACGAGAGGCGCAGCAGGGGCTGGGCGCTGCTGTCGTCGTAGAGCGTGAGGATCTCGGCCACGCGACCGCGGGCGCCGATCAACTGGATCTGTCCGCCGGCCTCCGCCCGCCGCGCGCGCAGGCCGTAGAGCAGCGCCGCGCCCGCACCGTCGAGGCGCTGCAGCTGCGAGAGATCGAGCAGCAGCGAGCCGTCGTGCCCACCCAGCGCGCGCTCAAGGGCCACCGAGAACGCAACGGCGGCCTCCATCTCAAGCGCACCGGAGAGGACCAGGCGAAGCCCCCCCCCGTCAATGTCACTGCGCTCGATGTTGAACGGCTGCGATTCCACGCGCTGCCCACTCCCGCTGACCGGGAGCCCAGCTTAGCCCGCCGTGCGTGGTCGGCTCCAGCAGAGCCTGCGGGATTGTGGGCCCGTCGGGGCGTGCGAGCACGTGGGCGCGCACGCGTCGCGCGCTCAGCGTCCGGCGATGGTCACCACGACCTGCGCCACCCAGGGCGGGAGTTCAGTATGGAACTCCGTCACACGCCGCCGGCGTGAGATGAAGTACAGCGCCAGACAGCCGTGCACCAATCCCAGGAAGCCCAGCGTCGCCACCAGCAGCCCGCTGGTCAGCAAGGGCTCCAAAGCAGCGATCGGTGCGGACAGCTCGTCCGGGAGCTGGGCCAGGCGTTCGGCGCTCGGGAGGGACAGCCTGCCCAGGCCCGAGGACCAGGTGGCGGCACCCAGCACGCCGAACAACACGAGCTGATTGCGCGCCAGCTTGCCCGGCGCGGACGGGTCGGCGGCCACCAGGGCCGAGGCGCTGCCGCGGTCGATGGACCCCAGCGTCACCAGCACCAGCCCGAGCACCAGCGGGACCGGCGTGCCGCCCGTGGCCATGCCGAGACCTCCCACCAGCGCCGTCAGGGCACCGCTGATGATCAGGCTCAGGGCCATGGTCCGCGCGACCGAGGCCGCGCCGGCCAGGGGCCGATGCAGCCCCGCCGCCTGCACGAACCAGAGGTGATCCTGGTCCTGCATGGGGCTGAGGGGGAAGCCGTTGGCGTCCAGGGCGTCGCTGGGCGTTGAGGAGTTGGCCGGCGCCGGCGTGACGGCGGGAGCGGCGGCCTGTTCCTGGGCTGACTTGGGGGCGCTGACCCCGGCAATGCGTTCGAAGTAGACGTCCACAGAGTTCCTTTCGGGACACACGATGACCGGATCCAGGATCGGCACCTGGGTTGCAGCACTTGAATCGCTCTTCGGCGCCGGGGCGCTGCCGGGGTGAGCCCGGGGGAGCGCTTGGCACGGGCAGCGTCGAGACAGGGCACGATGACGGCGATCCGGGGCTGCTCCACGCTCCTGGAGTTTCTTCCTAAGAGCTTGCGCCCTTCGTCCGTAGTGAGGGCGGACACCCGTTTCGGAAGGCTGCATGCCAACAGCTGAAGACCAGAGCTGGATCCGCGACGCGATCGCCCGCTACGAGGGCCCGCTCCTGCGCTACGCCGCGGGGCTGACCCGCGACAGGGAGCGCGCTCGCGACGTGGTCCAGGACACCTTCATGCGCCTGTGCCGCGCCGAGCGCGCGGCGGTGGAGAGGCGCCTGGCGCCGTGGCTCTACACGGTCTGCCGGAATCGGGCCATCGACGTGTGCCGCAAGGAGGGACGCATGGGTAGCACAACCGACGAAGCCGCCGTGATCGGGCATGAAGCCGAGCCCGCGGCCGCAGTCGAGGCCCGGGAGACCCACTCCCGCGCGCTCGACCTGATCGGGCGCCTGCCCGACAAGCAGCGCGAGGTCATCCGGCTCAAGTTCCAGAGCGGGCTGACCTACGCGCAGATCGCAGAGGTGACGAGCCTCTCAGTGAGCCACGTGGGTGTGCTCATTCACCACGGCATGAAGACCCTGCGGGGTCGCATGGGCGCGCTCGCGTCCGACGCACGAGGGACCGGATCATGACCAACGACAACGACCGCAACACGACTGCTCAAGCCGGCGACGCATCGCGCAGCCAGGCGTATCCCCGCGGCCCCGTCACCAGCGCGGACGACCCGCGCGTCACCGCCTACGCGCTCGGCGAGCTGGGCGGGGGCAGTGCCAGCGAGCTGAGCCCGGACGGTGCCAGCGAGTTGAGCGCAGGTGCTGCCGGCGAGCTGAGCAGCGGCGAGCTGAGCGCGGCCGCGCAGACCGATCAGACCGAGGCCCGGCTGGCCGTTGAGACCTGGTTGGCCGCTCATCCCGAAGCTCGCGACGAGCTCGCCGCGCTCTCCGAACTGGGCAACATGCTGCGCGACGAACTGGCTGCTGAGCCTGCGCCCGCCCTCGACGTGGAGCGCCGCGCTGCACTCGAGCAGGCACTGAACGCAGGCGCTGGGCGCCCCGCGCGTCGCTCACAGGCCTGGCGCCCCTGGATCAGCGCGGCCGCCGTGTTGCTGCTGGCGCTGTCGGTGGTGCTGCAGCAAGCGGGTGTGTTCGAGCGCGCTGGGGGGGGCGGGAGCGGGTCGGACGGGCTGGGCTCTGCGTACGGCGACGGGCGCGACGCTGATGATGCGAGCGTTGCACGGGGCGACGGGTACGCCGCCGAGGCTTCGAGCCTCGCGCTGGGCGCTGGGCGCGACACCGGCTCGATGTCGTCGCGCGCCGCGATCTCCGTGGATGCGCCCGAGGCGGCGCAGCCGCAGGTCGGGTCGATCCGCCTGTCGGAGTCGGACGTGGGCTTCTATGCCTTCTCGGAGCAGGGGCTGGCGCTGATCGGCGCGGAGACTGAGACGGAGTCGGAGTCGTTGGATGAGGCCATCAGGCTCTTCCAAGCGGACGGATCGAAGCTTCCCCGCAACGCCGGGTACCCCCGGGCGGAGGCCTCCGAGCCTCAGTCGGACGTGGCTGAATCGGCGCTGGAGGCGGTGCGCGATACTCTGTCTCCCGGGCGCGCCAAGGGCACGCCCGCGGCACCGAGCGCCGCGCCCGCACCCGAGGAGGGCGGAGTCCTCATGGGCGGTCAGGGCGGTGGTGGTGGCGGGACCCGCATCGACTCGGTGTCCAGCAGTCCCGGCCTGCGGACCGGCCCCGGGCTGCTGGCCCTCGGCGGCAAGCTACGCAAGAGAGCTGCTGCGCCGACCCGAAGTCATGGGCAAACGGAGGCCCTGCGCTCACTCGGCTACGGCGCCGCCGAGCGCGACGCCGACGACCGCCTCGACTCGGGCTACCGTCCGGTGCGCAGCGGTGAGAGCTACGCCGACGTGCGCGAGAACCCTTTCGTGCGCATCACCGGCGACGGGCACTCGGCCCTGTCGACCTTCGGGCTCGACGTGGACACCGCCAGCTACTCCAACGTGCGCCGCTTTCTGCATCGGCGTCAGCTGCCGCCCCCGGAGTCGGTGCGTCTCGAGGAGCTGATCAACGCCTTCTCCTACGACGACCCGGCGCCGACCGACGGCGACCCGCTCGGCGTGAGCGTCGAGGCGGCCGAGTGCCCCTGGGCCCCGGGTCATCGCCTGGTGCGCATCGGCATCAAGGGTCGCGAGATCCCCGCCAGCCAGCGCCCGCCCAGCAATCTGGTGCTGCTGCTGGACGTGTCGGGCTCCATGAAGAGCGCCGACAAGCTGCCGCTGCTGGTGCAGTCCATGGAGCTGCTGCTGGGCTCTCTGCGCGACGACGACCGCATGGCCATCGTGACCTACGCCAGCGGGACGAAGCTGGTGCTGCCGTCCACGCCGGTGAGCGAGCGCGACACCATCGTGTCGGCCCTGCGCAGCCTGCACGCCGACGGCTCCACCCACGCCAGCGCCGGCATCGAGTTGGCCTACAAGGTGGCGACGGAGGCCTTCTTCGACGAGGGCAACAACCGCGTGCTGCTGGCGACGGACGGCGACTTCAACGTGGGCATCACTGACCACGGCGGGCTGCACGACCTGATCACGTCCAAGGCGCAGGGCGGCATCTTCCTCACCGTGCTGGGCTTCGGCACCGGCAACCTCAAGGACGACACCGCCGAGCTGCTGGCCAACAAGGGCAACGGCAACTACGCCTACATCGACGGCCTGGACGAGGCCCACCGCGTGCTCGTGCGCGAGGTGCAAGGCACGCTCCACACCATCGCCAAGGACGTCAAGCTGCAGGTGGAGTTCAACCCCGCCACCGTGCAGGCCTGGCGCCAGCTGGGTTATGAGAACCGCGCCCTGGCCGCCACCGACTTCCGCGATGACAAGAAGGACGCGGGCGAGGTGGGAGCCGGCCATTCGCTCACCGCGCTGTACGAGGTCATCCCCGTGGGCCTCGAGCTACCGGGGGGCACCGCCGACCTGCGCTACCAGGCGGACGGTGCGGACGGTGCGGACGGTGCGGACGGTGCGGACGGTGCGGGAGCCGCGGGCGCGGCTGGCGCAGAGAGCGGGGCGGGCGGCGCGGGCCGCGTGCCGCATGCCGCGCTCAGCGAACTGCTCAACGTCAATCTGCGCTGGATGCCAGCGTCGGGTGGCGCGGCGCGCGAGCGTGCGTTCCCGTTCGAGGACCCCGGTCGTGGCTTCGCCGAGGCCAGCACCGACCTGCGCTTCTCGGCTGCGGTGGCGGCCTTCGGCATGACCCTGCGCCACAGCCAGCACGTCGGCGACATCGATCTGCTGGCGGTGGCCGACCTGGCTGACGCGGCCAAGGGCGACGACCCCGACGGCCGCCGCGCCGAGTTCGTGACCCTGGCCCGCACGGCCCGCGGGCTGCTGCAGCGCTGAGGGGCAGGCCTACGGCACTCGGCACTCGGCACTTGGCACCCGGCACTCGGCACTCGGCACTCGGCACTCGGCACTCGGCACTCGGCACTCGGCACTCGGCACTCGGCACTCGGCACTCGGCACTCGGCACCCGGCACTTGGCGGCTGGCGGCTGGCGGCTGAGTCGGGCGTGCGTGGAGCTTGGCGGCCCGGGCGCTGAGCTGTTCGTGCTCGGGCACCGGGCGCGCCGCCCGGTTGTCGACGTGAGGCGCGTACCATGGCGGGCCACCCGACCCGAGCCGCACGCGCAATGACCGCATCCCAGAAGTCCGCCGCACAGCTTGGCCCCTCACGTGGGGCGCAGGTCTCAAACGGCTCGCGCCCCCGTTGGGCTCGCCGGGTGATGGCCGTCGCCGTCTGCGCGCTGCTGACGGCGGGCACCCTGCTGGCCATCGACGCGCTGGTGATGAGCCCCTCCGAGCGCGGGCTGGCGGCCGCCGAAGCGGCGCGGCCCGCCGGATCGCTGGAGCAGGGTGTGCTCGCGTCGCAGCGCGCGTTCCTGTCGGCTCGGTCGTTGTCGTCGCCGCCGGTGGTGCTGCTGGGGCCCGGTCGGGCGTTGGACGGACAGCTCCTGCGTGAGGCCCTCGGCTCGCAGGTGCCTGTGGTGGACATGACGCACCTCGGCATGCAGCCGTTTGAGCTGCTCGCGGCGGTGGAGGAGGTGGCGACCCTCGACCCCGCGCTGGTCGTGCTCGAGTATTGTTGCCTCGACACCCACGGCCCGCTGCGCGTGGGCACCCAGACCGCCCCGGGCAGCGTGACCGCGGTGCAGCGGCTCGAACAGCTGCTGGGACCCGAGGCCGCGCGCCGGCAGCGGGGCCTGCTGCGCCGCCTGCAACTCAGCGCGCGCTCGTCGACGGCCCGCTGGTGGGATCTGCGCGCGGCACCTCGACCGCCATCGCCGTCCGCTGAGCCCCCGGGCGATCGCCGCGCCTGGCTGCTCGCCTTGCCGGGCTCGCCGATCGTCGGCGCTGGAACCTCGGCGACTGCAGAGTCCGTGACCGATGTCAGCTCCACGACCCAGACCGGAAACACGGCCGAGCTTCGTGCCGAAGTCGCGACGGAGGTCGGCTTGGCGACAGAGGCCCAACGTGCGACGGAGGCCGAGCCCGCGACAGCGGCCGAGTCCACAGCTGAGCACGCGGCGGCGGCCGACGACCCCCTGGCACGCCCCCAGCAGGTGGCGCTCTGCCGGGCGGTGCAGCGCGGCCGCCACGCCGAGGTCCAGGTGGCCCTGCTCGTCTCCGCGGTGGAAGCCCTCTCGGCCGCCGGCACCCCTGTTCTCTTGGTGGAGGGCCCCCTGCACACGCGCACCCGCGTGCTGTTCGACCGTCCCATCCGCACGGAGCTGCTGGAGTCCCTGGCCCCGCTCGTCGCCCATGACCGCGTGTCCCTGGTCACGGAACATCAGACCGGGCCGTTTCCCCCGGGTGATTTCGCCGACCTGCTCACGCTGGACGCCGACGGTCGCGCACGCTTGGCCGAGGCGCTGGCACGTCCGGTGCGGGGTATGCTGGACCGATGAAGCGCCAGGAGATCAGCGACCAGCACGTCACGGAGCTCTCCGGTGCGGACGCCAGCGGCTACTGGTGGTACGCCGTGCGTCAGGCCCATGTGGAGGGGCTGCTGCGCTCTGCGCTCAGCGGCCGTCCGATGGACTATCTCGATCTGGGGTGCGGGGCGGGGGGCGTGCTCGCGGCGCTGACGGCATCGATGACTCCTCGGCAGTCGTTGGGGTTGGACGGCACGCAACAGGCCGTCGATATTGCAGTGACGCGAGGCCTGCCCGCGCGTTACGCCGATTTTCGCGCGCCGCTCGAGCTGCCCTTTGCGCCCAACGCCGTCACCTGTCTGGACGTGCTTGAGCATCTTGAGGACCCCGTGCTCGCGCTCAAGCACCTGCGTGAGGCGTCCAGCGCCGACGCCGTGCTGGTGCTGACCGTGCCCGCCATGCCCTCCCTGTTCAGCACCTGGGACGAGGTCTGCGGCCACTTCCGGCGTTACACGCCCGGCCTGCTGCGTGAGCACCTCGCTGCAGGCGGCTGGCGCTCGACCCGCGTGCGGCACGCCTTCTCCTACTGCGTTCCGCCCGCCTGGTGGCAACGTCGCGTGACCAGGGCCGTCCAGGAGATGGAGTTCCCGCCCGTGTCGCCATGGATGAACCGTCTGCTGACCTGGGCGGGCGCGCTGGAGCGCGGCCTGGGATCGCCGCTGCCGTTCGGCACGTCGCTGGTGGCACTGGCCTGCCCGGCAAAGGGCTGAGCGAGGGCGCCCCCGGGGGTCGGCGGGACGCTGGCCTGTGTCGCTCGCGGACGCCCTCGCTGAGGAGCCCGCGCACAGCGCCGGCTACAGCTCCTGGCGGCTGTCGAAACCCTCGTCCACGTGGTGCCAGGCCGTGATGGCGGGCTCGCCGCGCTTCCAGCACAGGTGCACCAGGATGCCGTCGCGCACGTGGTAGACGTCCGCCAGCCCGGCGTGCACGTCCTTGACCACGGCGCCGTCCGCGTTGAGCTTCTGCACGACATCGCCGATGGCCGACTCCTCTCCCTTGAGCTGGTTCAGCAGCGAGCGGCTCTCGTGGTGGTCGGGGCAGGCGTCGTCGGCGAGCTCGGGGCCCCAGATCATCTCGAGCGCGTGCAGCTTGATCTTGAGCGTGCGCAGCTGCTCGCGGTGGGTGTCGATCTGCGCAAACGCCGTCTCGAGCGCGGGCACGAGCTCGTTGGCTTCGTCGAGCGTGAACACGCGGGGGCCGGGCACGAGGCAGGCTCGTTGGAAGGGAGCGAGAACAGGGCGACGGAGCGAGCGTACGGCACGGGCCCGAACGCCGTCCAGCGACAGGGTCAAGCTGCATGTGTGATACCCGAGCCTGTTGCCGGCGTCCTGGTGTGCCGCTCCGGTTGGCGCGGCGGGCGTGGTCCCGCGGGGCAGCAAGACAACACATCTCGGGGAGAAACGGTGGGCACAGGGAGCAGCAGAGGCAGGTGTGGGCGGAGGCGTGACGGGGGCCGCCAGCCGTGGGTGCTGTGCGCCGGGTTGCGTTGCGTTCGATCAGGCCCTGGAGTCCTGACAGCGCCGGTCCATACTGGCGCACGTGAAGCCCCACGACCCTTACGAAGATCTGCCGCCGCAGGCCAGGTCGCTGCACCGTCGAGCGCTGGTGTTCGACGCGCACGCGGACACGCTCACGGAGATGACGGACCGGGAGTACGATCTCGACCTCGGTCCGGGGGGCACGCACCTCGACCTGGCGCGCTGCGCCCAGGGTGTGTTGGACGCTCAGGTGCTGACGTGTTTCGTCAGCCCCAAGTGCCTGCCGGATGGGTCGGCGCGGAGGGTGCGGGCGCTGCTCGACACCATGGACCGACAGCTGGCGCGCTTTCCGGATCGGGTGGCGTTGTGTCTCGAGCCCGGCGATGTGCAGGCCGCTCGAGCGTCGGGGCGCCTGGCCGGCGTGCTGGCCATCGAGGGCGTCCACGCCATCGAGGATGACCTGGGACTGCTGCGCGAGTTCCGGCGACGCGGCGTGCGCAGCATGACCCTGACCTGGAACAACAGCAACGGCTGGGCCGACGGCTGCGGCGACGAGGGGCCCCACGGCGGGCTCACGTCGCTGGGACGCGACGTGGTGGCTACCATGGAGCAGCTCGGGATGGTGGTGGACGTGAGCCACGCGGCGCGCAGCACCTTTGACGACGTGCTGGACGTGGCCAGCGGCCCGCTGCTGGCGAGCCACTCCTGCGCTCGGGCCCTGCGAGATCACGCTCGCAACCTGCACGACGATCAGCTGCTTGCCATCGCCGCGGGCGGAGGCGTGGCCTGCGTGAACTTCTATCCGGGCTTCCTGGTCCGCGAGGGGCCGGCCCGTCTGTCGGACGTGCTCGACCACATGGACCGCTTCATCGACGTGGCGGGTCCCGATCACGTGGGCCTGGGCGGCGACTTCGACGGCATCCCCGCGGGGCCCGTGGGCCTGGAGGATGTGGGCGCGCTCCCGCGGCTCACCGCCGGCATGCTGGAGCGCGGTCACGACGAGGCCGTCGTCGAGGCCGTCCTGGGAGCCAACCTGCTGCGCGTCTTCGACGGCGCGCTGGAGCGGGTGTCCTCGGAGGCCGCTGCAGGTGCCGCGGCCTCAGGCGCTTCCAACATCACCTGCGCCAATGCGCAGCGCGTCGAACCCGATGCGCCCGATCACGGAGCGGCGACGTGAGCACCCCGCGCATCGTGTTGGGGCGAAAGGGCGTGTTGCACCTGAACCACGGGCACCCGTGGATCCGCGAGGCGCACCTCGAGCAGGTCGAGGCCGAGGACGGCGAGGTGGTGCAGCTCGAGGCGCCCGCCGGCAGCGCGCGTGGCGCCGCGGTGTACGGCGCACGCTCACGCCTGCCTGTGCGCGTGATCTCGCACGAGCCTGGCTTCGAGGTGGCCGGCGACGGCTGGTGGCAGCAGCGGCTCGACGCCTCGGTGGCTCGGCGCGCGGCGGTGACGGACGAGGCCTGCCGCTGGGTGCACGCCGAGGCGGACGGCCTGCCGGGGCTGGTGGTGGACCGCTACGGACCCGTGGCCGTGATCCAGGCCGGCTGCGCCTGGGCCGACCGCGTGGCGGGAGCCGTGGCGCAGCGGCTGCTGGATCGGCATGGACTCTCCGGCGTGTTGGCCCGACATGACGGCGCCTTCCGCAAGCCAGAGGGGCTGGAGCAGGGCGTGTCCGTTCTGGCAGGCGAGGTACCCGAGACGCTGGAGCTGACGCTGGGCGGCCTGCGCCGAACGCTCGACGTCTGGCGTGGCCAGAAGACCGGCGCGTACCTCGACCAGCGCGAGAACCACATCTGGGCCGCGCGGGTGCTGCCGGCGGGCCGGGCGCTGGACGCGTTCAGTCATGAGGGTGGTTTTGCGCTGGCCATGGCTCAGGCCGGGTCGTCGGTGCTGGCCCTGGACGGCTCGGCGCCCGCGCTTCAGCGCCTGGAGCAGAACGCCGCCAGCAACGGTCTGGCCGAGCGCATCGAGGCGCGCCGGGCCAACGTATTCGATGAGCTGCGCGCGCTGCCGGCGGGCAGCTTCGACGCGGTGGCGCTCGATCCGCCGGCCCTGGCCAAGCGACGCGCGGACACGGACCGCGCCACCCGCGCCTACCGCGACCTGAACCTGCGGGCGCTGCGGCTGCTGCGCCCGGGCGGTCGGCTGGTGACCTGCTCCTGCAGCCACCACATCTCGCGTGAGGTGTTCCGGCGCGTGCTGGGTCAGGCGGCGGCGAGCGCAGGCCTGGACGTGGTCTTGCTGGAGGAGCGCGGCGGCGCGAGCTGCCATCCCCGACTGATCACGTTCCCCGAGTCCGAGTACCTCAAGGTCGTGCTGTTGGAGCTGCGCGCGTGAGAGCCTACGCCTCGCCCCTGGCCGCCGCTGCCATCGTGCTCGGCGGCCTGCTGTGGTCGGGCGTGGCCCCCTTTGACCGCGGTGTCTGGCTCATGGAGGTGTCGCCCGTGATGGTGGGCATCACGGCCATGGCGTGGCGCTGGCGACGCTTCCCGTTCACTCCCTTGGCCGTGTGGCTGGTGGCGCTCTTCAGCGTGATCATCGCCGTGGGCGGGCACTACACCTACGCCTTGGTGCCGCTGGGTGCCTGGGCGCAGGAGGCCTTCGAGCTCTCCCGCAATCACTACGACCGCGTGGGGCACTTCCTGCAGGGCGTGACGCCCGCGATCCTGGCGCGCGAGCTGCTGCTGCGCTGCACGCCTCTGCGTTGCGGCAAGGCGCTGTTCTGGGTGGTCGCGTCCATCGCCCTGGCGGTCAGCGCCATGTACGAGATCCTCGAGTGGTGGAGCGCGCTGGCGGTGGACCCGGAGGCGGGCATCGCGTTCCTCGGCAGCCAGGGCGACACCTGGGATGCGCAGTGGGACATGGCGCTCGCGCTGACCGGCGCGGTGTGCGTGCAGCTGCTGTTCGGTCGGCTGCACGACAAGCAGCTCGCGCAGCTGGAGCGGGGCGCGGCGTAGGCGGACCGCTCACGGCTCGCCGGGAGTCTCCAGCCGCTGGCAGTACTCACGCAGCAGCAGCAGGGCGTCCATGGGCGAGATCAGGTCGGGCTCCAGCTCGGACAGCTCGTGCAGGATGGCCGCGGCCGGCCGCGGGAACAGGCTCTCCTGGCAGGGCTCGGGTGACTCGCCCCCAGCGACGGTCTCCTTGGAGCCCGGGCGCAGGTCGGGTGAGCGCTGCTCGAGGTCGCCCAGGATGCGGCGCGCGCGCTCGATCACGGGCGCCGGCAGCCCCGCCAGGCGCGCGACGTGCAGCCCATAGCTGCGGTCGGTGCCGCCCGGGACGATCTTGTGCAGGAAGGCGATGTCGTCGCCCCACTCGCGCACGGACACGTTGACGTTGCGCACCGCGGGGAACTCCTCCGCCAGGGCCACCAGCTCGTGGTAGTGGGTGGCAAAGAGCGTGCGTGCGCCGAGCTTGCGGTAGAGGTACTCGCTGATGGCCCAGGCCAGGGACAGCCCGTCCCAGGTGGAGGTGCCGCGGCCCACCTCGTCCAGGATCACCAGGCTGCGCTTGGACGCGCCGTTCAGGATGGAGGCGGTCTCGGTCATCTCCACCATGAAGGTTGACTGGCCGCCGGAGAGGTCGTCGGCCGCGCCCACGCGCGTGAAGATGCGATCGACGACGCCGATGTGCGCCTCGGACGCCGGCACGAACGAGCCCACCTGGGCCAGCAGCACCAGCAGGGCGACCTGGCGGATGTAGGTGCTCTTGCCGGCCATGTTGGGGCCCGTGATGAGCACCAGCCGCGCGGAGTCGTGGTCGAGCAACACGTCGTTGGGCACGAACTGCCCGGCGGGCAGCAGGGCGTCCAGCACCGGGTGGCGTCCGTCCTTGATGTCGATGGCGTCGCCATCGTCGACGGCGGGTCGCGTCCAGCCGCGGTCACGTGCCACGCTCGCGAAGCCCGCCAGCACGTCCACGCGCGCGATCTCCCGCGCCAGCTCGCGCACGGCCTCGCCCTGGGCGGCGGCCTGGGCGCGCAGCTCGCCGAAGAGCTGCGCCTCCAGCGAGCGGCCGCGCTCCTCGGCGGTGAGGATGGAGGCCTCCAGCTGCTTGAGCTCGGGCGTGATGTAACGCTCGGCGGACGTCAGCGTCTGTTTGCGTGTGTAGGACTCGGGTACGCCGCCCGCCTGGGCCGCTTGTGCGTGGGAGATCTCGATGTAGTAGCCAAAGACCCTGTTGAAGCCGACCTTCAAGCCCGGGATGCGGTGGCGGGCGCTCTCTTCGGCCTGGAAGCGCGCGATGGCGTCGGCGCCGTTGGTGCGCAGGGCGCGCAGCTCGTCGAGGGGCGGGTTCCAGCCGTCCGCGATGACGCCGCCGTCCACGAGGGTGGCGGCGGGGGGCTCGGCCAAGGCCCGCTCAAGCAGCGCCAGCAGCTCGGGCTGGGGCACCAGGCGCGCGGCGGCCTCCAGCAGCGGGGGCGCGGCGCAGGCCGCCAGCGCCTGGGCCAGGGCGGGCACGGCGCGTAGGCCGGTGCGTAGGCCGGCCAGGTCCCGGGGGGAGCCACGTCCGGCCAGCAGGCGCGAGGCCACGCGCTCGATGTCGGGCAGGCCGTCCAGCAGGTCGTTGAGGGCGGCGTGCACGTCGGAGCGGGACACGAGCTCGGCCACGGCGCCCTGCCGGCGGTTGATGGCGTCGGTGTCGATCAACGGGGCCACGAGCCAGTCGCGCAGCAGGCGCGCGCCCATGGCCGTGCCGGTGGCGTCCATGACCGACAACAGCGAGCCCTCGCGCTGACCGCTGCGCTGGGTGCTCAAGATCTCCAGGCAGCTGCGCGTGGCGCGGTCCAGGCCGGCGCGGGCGTCGGGGTCGTGCAGCCCGATGGCCGAGACCGGGATGGCCTCGCCGCGCTGGTTGTGCAGGGCGTAGGCCAGCACGGCGCCCGCGGCGGGGACGGCGGGGTGGTCGTGCTCCAGGCCGAAGCCCTGCAGGCTGGCCACGCCCAGTCCCGCCAGCAGGGCCTCGGTGGCGTTGTGCCGATCAAAGGTCCACTCGGGGCCGGGCACCAGCGGCGCTGGGGTGGCTCGGCGGACGGCATCGACCAGCGAGCTCTCGCCGTTGAGCAGCGACTCGGGCAGCAACACCTCGGCGGGGTCGAGGCGCGAGACCTCGTCGGCCAGGCGCGCGGCCGGCAGGGCGCAGAGGCGGAAGGCGCCGGTGGAGATCTCGATCCACGCCAGGCCCAACTGCTCGCCGGCGGGGGCCACGGCCAGCAGGAAGTTGCTGGCTCCGCGCTCCAGCAGGTCGTCCTCGAAGACCGTGCCGGCGGTGACGATGCGCGTGACGCGGCGCTCGACCAGGCCCTTGGCCGCTGCCGGGTCCTGCACCTGATCGCAGATGGCCACGCGGTGCCCACGCTTGATCAGGGTCTGCAGGTAGCCCTTGTAGGCCTTGACCGGCACGCCGGCCATGGGGATGGCGGCCTCACCCTTGCTGCGCGCCGTGAGCGTGATCCCGAGCACCCGCGCGGCCACCTTGGCGTCCTCATGAAACAGCTCGTAGAAGTCGCCCATGCGGAAGAACAGCAGGGCGTCGCCGGCGTCCTTCTTGGCCCGGTGATACTGCTGCATCATCGGCGAGAGGCCCGCTGCGCCGGCCTTGCCCGCCGCGCGGCCCGCGGCCTTGCCGGTCGCGCGCGCCTTGCGGCCTGCCGGCTTGCCCGCCGGCTTGGCGTCGCTCGCTGGAGGGCTCGCTGAGGTGTTCGCCGGGGCGCTCTCACCAGCGGGACTTGCGCTGCCCGTACCGCGGCGTGCGTCACCGGGCACAGCAGCCTCCGGCTGGGACCCGCTCGCGGTCTGCTTGGGAAGGGCACCCGCGTCGGGCGCGCTCGGGGTGTCCGGCGCGCCAGTCGTCGCCCCGGCGCCCGACTCGCCTTCGGCGTCTTCGTCGGGGACCGCGCTCGGGGCTCCGAAGAGCCACGGCGTGTCGTTCGAGGTGTTGCCGCCCGTTGAGCTCATGGAGGGCGGATTCTACCTGTCTTGCAGGCTGCGTGCTGCGTGCGTCCGGCGCCGTGTACGGCGCACCTCGATCAGCCGGGCGTCATGCCGCGAAACAAGGTCAGCAGAACCACCAGCGCCAACAGGACGGCGCTGGCATAGACGGGCGCGAGCCCGTCTCTCTCGGCCGTGTGGCCGTCTCTCCAAGTCCCGGCATCCATGAGCCTGGGTCTCCAGCTATCGGGTTGCGAGTGCAGGCAGCCGATGGCCACCTGTATATCGACCGCACCGAGGAGAAGGAGACGGCGCGTCCGACTCTCATCAGTAGCTTGGAGAACACCGTGGGGCAACGACAGTTCCGTAAGTCTTGATCGACTCGGGCGGATCCGATCCCTGAGTGCACAGCTTGTCCACGGACTGTTCACGGGGAGTGTGGGGCGGGCTGAGCAGCCCTCCGGGACAACAGGACGCTTCCAGAGCTGGTCCTCGACCGCCGCACGCTGGACGCTTCGAGCCCTCTTGCTCACACCCCTGCCACGGGTCACTGCCTGCCGCTGCTCACGCTCCTGCCAGCCCCGCCCGCTTGCCCACTCGGCCACCCGGCCCGCTCGGCCACCCGGCCCGCTCGG
>QNBX01000059.1 GCA_003644265.1 Planctomycetota bacterium | reverse complement strand
GGTACACTCTGTGCTCAACAGGCTGCCTCCGTGATGGCGTGTAAACGTTGCTCGATACACCGTTTATGCCAACCGGGGCAGCCTGTTTCTATGTCCGTCGTGAGAGATGCGGGCTAGCAGCGGCGGGGGGCCATGCAGCCCGCTTCCAAGTCGCTCGGGCATGGATCTCGCAGCGCTCAGGCTAGAATGGCCGCATGGCATGGCACGGCTCCGGTCCCCGCGCAGTCTTCCTCGTCGCATGGGGCTGGGGTCTCCTGGCGAGTGCGTGCAGCGCCTGCGTGGGAACACCCGAGGCGCAATCGACAGAGCCGGGCGCCGTCGCGCAGGATGGGCAATCCGAGCAGGATGAGCCGGCGCCCGAGCGGGCCAGGCTCAAGCGCCCGCCCTGGGCCGGGCAGCGAATCGACGTGCCGTACGGCGTCCACCCGCGCCAGACGCTCGACTACTATCCCGTGCCGCTGGCGGAGGCGCCCACGCCGCTGGCGGTGTTCTTCCATGCGGGGGGCTTCGCCGGCGGCGACAAGCTGATGGCGCGTGCCAAGCGCGGCGCTGAGTACAAGGCGCTGCAGCAGGCGGGCATCGCCTGCGCGTTCGTCAACTACCGCCTGGCGCCCGAGTTCCACTTTCCCGTGCCGGTCAGGGATGCGGGGCGAGCGGTGCAGTTCCTCCGCGCCCACGCCGACGAGTACGGGATCGACCCGGGGCGCCTGGTGTACCTGGGCTACTCGGCGGGGGCGGTGCTCGCCGGCACGCTCGCCTATGGGCCGGATCTGGCCGCCGAGAACTCACCCGACCCCGTGGCACGGCAGTCCACGCGGCCGGTCGCGTGGCTCAGCGTGGAGGGCCCGATGGACTTCCGCCTGTTCACTCCGCATCGGCGCGTCCCCTACTTCGGAGACATGCTGCTCAAGTCGCTCGATGCGGAGGTGCTCAAGCTGGCCTCGCCCGCGTGGCACCTCGCTCGCTCCACGGAGCCGGTGATCCCCTGCTTCCTCGCGTACAACCTGAGCAAGCGCGAGACGCCGCCGGTGCTCAACCCCCACGACGCGTCCTTCGGCCTGGCGCTGCTGGAGACACTGCGCGCCCGCGGAGACCGGGTGTCCGTGCTCATCGACAAGCAGGACAAGACCCGCGATTGGATCTCAGAACTTCCGTGCTGGTTCCAGGAGCGCTTCTGAGCCCCCGGCTCCAGACAGCGACTCGCGGCCGCCCGCCGTTGTCCGTCAGGCCGAGCCGGCCGCCGCGCCCCGCCGCCGTCCGGACCCGAAGCTTGGCAAGCAGGGAGCGTTCGTCCATGACGAACAGGCTGCACGCCGACTACGGAGGCATGCACTGCGATCGTCAGCGCGCGTCACCCGAGACCCAGAGGCGCGCCTCTCGAGAGATGCGAAGCACGGGGGCCGACTCGGGGATAGGCTGGTGTGTCCCGGACATGCGCAGATCCTGCCAGGGCACGGCAGCGCGTCAGGTGTGCGACGTCTTCCGCGGACATCCTACGTATTGAGACGTCCCGACCAGGAGGTGTCCCATGAGGGCAGCGCGTATCGGCCGGCTGCTTGCCGGGTTCATGCTTTCACTATCGCTTGCGGGCTGCGCGATGTTTTCGGATCCCTCCGAGACGCCGGAAGACCCGACCGAGACCGAGGTCCGTGTCTACGACCTGGGCGAGATGGGTGCGGGTGAGTTCGACAGCCACGACGCCAGCAAGCTCATGTCCATGATCCGTGATGCGGTGGGGCACCAGGACTGGACCCGCGCGAACAGTTCCATGCACATCCTCAGGGATGTCCTGCTGATCCGGACGACTGATGAAGGCCACGACAACCTGGGCATGTTCTTCAGTCAGTTTCGCAGCATCAACGAGTCGCCGTGAGGCGGCCGATGAAGATCGCCAATTCGCCGGGGCGGAGTCCTCTGATCCGCCGCTTGGTCGCCTACCGCTTCATGCACGTTCTCTTGCTCGTGCTCGGGCTGGGTCCAGCGCTCTTGGCGCAGTCCACCCAGGCTCTGGACGAGTCGAAGATCGACCACCTGTTCGGTGGCTACGTGTCCATCCTCGATGCCGACGACCGATTCGGCGTCTCTTCGGCTCCCCTGGGCGACCTTGACCAGGACGGCGTGCCGGACCTGGCCGTGTCGCTGCAGGACGGCGTCGGGGGGACCGGCGCGGGAGCGGTGCACCTGCTGTACTTGCGTCCGGACGGCAGCCTCGACCACGCGAGCACGATCTCGGAGTCCCTGGGTGGATTCACGGGGGAGATCGAGCCAGCTGACTTCTTCGGTGTCTCCTTGGCCAACGTGGGCGACCTGGACAACGACGGCATCCCCGAGCTGGCGGTCGGCGCCTTCGAGGACGACGACGGGGGGCCGGCCCGAGGGGCGGTCTGGATCCTGTTCCTGGATCGGGATGGCTGGGTCCGTTCCAGCACCAAGATCAGCTCTCTGCAGGGCGGCTTCACAGGCGAACTGGATGACGGTGATCGCTTCGGGACCTCCCTCGCGTCGCTCGGAGACCTGGACGGCGACGGACTGCCGGAGCTGGCGGTGGGCGCTTCCGGTGACGACGACGGCTCGCTGCTCGACAACAACCCGATCACGGGTCGTGGCGCCGTCTGGATCCTGCATCTCGACACCGCCGGCAGCGTGACCTCGCACACCAAGATCAGCGATCTCTCCGGTGGCTTCGCCGGCATGCTCGACACCGGTGATCAGTTCGGCACCTCGCTGGCCAGGCTCGGGGACCTGAATGGCGACGGCGTGACCGAGCTGGCCGTGGGCGCCGTGCAGGACGACGACGGAGGCAAGGGTTCGCTGGCCCAGCTGGCCAACCGCGGCGCGGTCTGGATCCTCTATCTGGACACCGACGCCCACGTGCAGGGCCATGCCAAGATCAGCGACACGCAAGGCGGCTTTTCCGGGCGCCTCGACAACGGGGACCTGTTCGGCGGCGCCCTCGCCGCTCTGGGCGATCTGGATGGCGACCTCGTGCCCGATCTGGCTGTCGGCAGCTTTCTGGATGACGACGGAGGCCAGCAAAAGGGCGCCGTGTGGATCCTGTTTCTCGCGCCCGACGGCAGTGTGCGCAGTCACAGCAAGCTCAGTGACACCCGGGGCCGGTTTGGCGGAAAGATCGGGAAGGGTGACCAGTTCGGGCGCTCGCTGGCCGCCCTCGGCGACCTGGACGGTGAC
Source organism: Planctomycetota bacterium (assembly GCA_003644265.1). The sequence goes on along the minus strand of QNBX01000059.1, from coordinate 21,057 downwards.
ACCGTGATGGACCTGGCCATCGGCAGCTTCCTGCACGACGGCAACAACGCGGACGTCGGTGCCGTCTGGACGACCCTGCTGCGTGGCTTCCGCGGGGTGGCGTCGCACGAGGCGCAGATCCGAATCGGAGATCGCGTGGACGGAGCGATCGCCAGCCAGGGCATGCACGGTTTCAGTTTTCAGGGGACCGAGGGCATGCGCCTTACGGCCAGCTGCCAGCTGACGGACGCGCTGCTGGTCCCGGGCTTGCGTCTCGTCGGTCCGGACGGCGTCGAGTTGCTGGGTCCGGCACAGACCATCTCGACACCCCGACTGGCGCGCATCCGCAACTATCCGCTGGAGGACACAGGCGTCTATCGGCTGGAGGTCGTGAACCAGTTCGCGGGCGGCGGGACCTACCGACTGCGCACACGGGCCTTCGTCCCACGTCGATTCCAGAAGGATGTCGCCGTGGGACTGGACGGCAGCGTGGAGTCTCTCCGCTTTGGAAGCTTGAGTGACGCCGTGATCCGGCGCCTGACGATCAAGGTCGTCAAGTCCAAGGGCGGGTCCGGCGACCTGGTGGGTGAGCCGTTGGAGCTCGTACCCGTGCTCATTTCGCTCCTGGATCCGAACGGAGACGGCATGAACGTGGAGTTCCACACCCAGCCCGGCTCATCGTCGAACAAGATCGTGATTCGCGACCTGCCGCTGCAGGAGTTTGGGCCCTACGAGATCATCGTCGGCGGTGACGGAGGCACGGTGGGCATCGCCGACGTGCGCGTGAACCTGCATGTCCCACGAGGCACGGACGTTCTGCAGGTGCCCTGAGGGGGCGCCGGACCAGGAGACCGCTGCGGCTCCACGGGATCCCCTGCCGAGATGGTCAGGGAGAATGGGCCCGCATGCCGTCGCTGAGGACGGTGTCCTGGGGGGCGGCCCGTGAGCGCTGCTGCGGGTCACTCAGGGGCCCGGATCCCCCGCGCGCCCGGGGCCGCGTTATCCTGGACCCACTCGGCGGCCTTCGGTACGGGCAGAACGGGCTGCGAACACTCATCGCTTGTGGAGTTGCACCATGATGCGCACCTGTCAACGCGGCGTCGCCGCGCCCCGTCTGCTCTTGGCCCTCGCGGTCGCCACGCTGCTCTGCGTCTCGCCGGCATCGGCGGGTACGGGTGAGGTCGCAGCGCACGCCAAGGTCTCGGCCCTGACTGCGGGTCTGGGTGTCAGCGCCTCCGATCGATTCGGCTGGTCGGTGGCGAGCCTCGGCGACTTTGACGGCAACGGCAGCACGGACCTGGTGGTCGGGGCGCCGTTCGACGACGACGCCGGCACCGACACCGGAGCCGTGTACATCGTGACCCTCGCCGCCGACGGGTCCGTCACCGACGTCGACAAGATCACCGAAGGCGCCGGCGGTCTGAGCGCCAACCTGTTCGACAGCGACTGGTTCGGCTGGTCGGTGGCCTCGCTGGGCGACCTGGACGGTGACGGCACCACGGACATCGCCGTGGGCGCGCTCCAAGACGACAGCTCCAACAATGACGCCGGCGCGATCTACATCCTGTTCCTGAACCCCAACGGCACGGTCAAGGCCGAGCAGAGGATCACGGGAGCCCAGGGCGGGTTCGGCGTCTTTCTCGAGGCGCTGGCCTGGTTCGGATGCTCCATCGCCAACCTGGGCGACGTCGACGGCGACGGCGTGATCGACCTGGGCGTGGGCTCCTTCGGCGACTCCGAGAACGGCGTCTTCCGCGGCGCCATGTACGTGCTGTTCCTGAACAGCGACGGTACGGTCAAGGCACACCAGAAGATCAACGACAGCAACGGAGGCTTGAGCGCCGACATCCTCGACGGGGACGAGTTCGGCTGGGCTGCCGCCGGCCTGGGCGATCTGGACGGCGACGGCGTCGAGGACATGGCCGTGGGCGCCATCCTCGACGACAGCGGTAACGGCGACGCGGGCGCGGTCTACGTGCTCTTTCTGAACAGCGACGGCACGGTCAAGCAGCACGTGAAGATCAGCTCGGAGGCCGCCGGCTTCGAGACGCTGCTCGACCAGCAGGATCACTTCGGTCGGGGCGTCGCCAACATCGGCGACCTCAACGGCGACGGCGTCACCGACCTCGCGGTGGGCGCGGTCTGGGACGACGACGGCGCCGAGAAGGCGGGCGCCACCTATGTGCTGCTGATGGCCAGCGACGGCACGGTCATCGGCGAGCAGAAGATCAGCGCCACGGAGGGCAACTTCAGCGCCACGCTCCAAGAGGGCGACACGTTTGGCAACAGTCTGGCCCCGCTCGGCGACCTGAACGCTGACGGCAGCCTGGACATCGCCGTGGGCGCCGACCATGACGACGACGGCAGTCCGGACGCGGGCGCGGTCTATCTGCTGTTCCTGGACGCCGACGCGTTCAGCGACATCGGCAACGCGCTCGCCGGAACCCATGGCGATCCGCTGCTCGAAGGGCAGGGCCAGTTCGTGCTGGGCCAGTTCGTGGGGGTGTCTCTGACCAACGCGCTGGAGAGCACGTTGGCGTGGTTCGTGGGCTCGGTGGCCCAGCTGAACGTTGCCTTCAAGGGCGGAGTGCTCGTGCCCGACCCGACGCTGGGCTTTGCGATCGCGTTGTCGACCGGCCCCACGGGGGACAGCGCGACGCTCGGTGGGTTCTGGCCCAGCGGCGTCCCGTCCGGCGTTCCGGTCATCTTTCAGTGCTGGATCCCCGATCCGGGCGCCATCCAGGGCTTCGCCGCCAGCAACGCGGTGCAGGGTCTGACGCCGTAGAGCCGACGCCCCGCGCTCGCCGTCAGGGCTCGATGGGTAGCAAGACTCCGTTGCTGGAGGCGAACCCGCCCGCCGTCGTGGGGTCGGCGACGAGCACCTGGATCGAGGCCAGCACCTGGCCCCAATGGGCTGGGATGGACGCGCTCAGGCGATAGACGCCACCTGCGTCCAGGCTGACCGGGACGGTCACGAGCGGGGGGCTCACCAGCAAGCTGCAGCCTCCGGCCATGGGGAGGTTGGCTGCTCCCCAGCCGATGAGCAGCAGGCCCGTGGCGTCCGAGGCGCCGCCGCGCAGCTCGATCTCGACCCAGCCGCCGGGCTCCGGGACGCCGTTGCCCCACAGTTCGGGAGCCGCGGGCGTGCTGCCGGCACATCCGACGCCGTACGAGAGCACGCACAGATCGAAGGCGTGGGCCAGGGGGCCTATGCCGATGTCGCCCACCAAAGCCAGGTCGCCGACGAAGGCGAAGTCCCCGGCCAGGGCCACCGCGGAGCCGAAGCCGGACTCGACCACGCCATCAGGGGGAAGCAGCTTCTGCTGCTCGACCCAGGTGCTGCCATTCCATTGGAAGACGTAGGCCGAGCCGGACGATGTGCCCGGGTCCCCGTCAAAGGGTGCGCCCACCAGGACGCGCTCCCCAGAGGCCGACACGCAGGCGCCGAACTGGTCGTACGCAGCTCCGTCAGCGGGGACCAGCGCCTGCTCTTCGGACCACGTTCCCGCCACGCGGCGGAAGACCGCCACCGAACCGGAGAAGGGACCGACCTGCTCGTCCCGTGGCGCGCCGGCAAACGCCAACTCGTGCGCCAACGCTACGCTCTGCCCGAAGTACGATCCGGCCAGCCCATCCGGTGCGAAGAGCTCCTGCTCCTTGACCCAGGTCTGTCCGTCCCAGCGCATGACGAACACGGCGCCGACGTTGTCGGCGGCTGCGGGCGCGCCGACCAGCGCCAGACCGTCGGCCATGTCGACGGCGCCGTTGGGCTGCCCAAGCGGATACCAGTCCCCGAGCGGGATGGCCTGGAAGGGACGCTTGTGCGCGGTGGCGGAGAGCGGCGTCGTGTCGGCCGCGTGCTCGCTCGCGCCACCCGGGTTCGTGTCCCAGGACATGTGGCTTGCCTGGGCGCGCAGCGCGCCCGGTGCCAGCGCCAGGAGCAGCACGCTGAGGGTCACAACGTGCCGGGAACGACCGCAGTTCAGGATGCGCATGGTCTTCTCTCAAAGAGCGGGCGCAGCCGTCAGCGACATAGCCAGCCGCTGCCCGCTGGGGTGGATTCCGGGGAGGATCCGTCGGGCGGATGGACAGCAGCCGCGGGGCGGCCTCAATCCGGGCTCCGTGAACTGCGCCGAGTGCAGCGCGAGCTCACGGCTGCCGATCGGGAGCCGCCATGGCAGCAGCTGTCAGCAAAGTGGTGTCCGCTGGGATTGCGCCCTAGAAGCGGACTTAGCACTCAGAAGACTGGCTGTCTTCGCGGGGCTGACATCGGGCGGCGGGCGGCACGGTCAGGGTCGGGAGCGGCGTAGGCGCGTCCGTCAGGCTGCCCAGGTCGAGGGCGTCGGGCGCGAGGTCAACCGCAACAATCCTGACGACATTCAACGTGTGGTCCCAGTAGTAGCCACGCGTCAGGCCAACGAGCATCCACTCACCGGTGCCCTGATGGCGAGCCAGGACTGCCGAGCCCGACATGCCTTCGAGCCCTCTGGGGAGCGTACCCAGGTCGAGGTCGAGCACTCCAGCCACCGGTTCCGATGACGGCACGACACGGCCTGGGAGAGCCACAGGGATGGGATGTCTGTCCTCGTGAAGGTCCCAATGCCCGACCAGCAGGATGTCGTCTCCGATGTGCGCCGCGCCTCGGGGAAGGCGACATACAGGTGCGAGCTGCAGGGTGGGGGCGTGTACATGGACCCAGTCGTGCGGCGTGATCTCGTTGTTCCACTCCCGATCGTCGAGAAGCAGGGAGCGATCGCCCCCTTTGATGAGCGCCCACCCTCCCGACTGCTCCACGTCACGGTAGTCCTGGGGGCCGTCTCCGTGGGCGCGGATGAACAGGACGTAGGGCTGGATCACGTGCCAGTTGGTCAGCACGCGGTGCTCGGCCAGCGCAATGCCGTTGCCAGCGCCGCCCCTGAACTTCTCCAGCGGGATCACGCCTGCGAGGTCGATCAGTTGGTCGGCCTCACGCCCGGTGATGGCTCGCTCGAGAAACGCGGCGCGGACTTCGGGTGTGTCGGAGAAGTGTGACTGGCAGCCACAAACGAGCGCGCTGACCAGGCAGATGCTTGCGATGCGAGACACGCTGTTGATTCCAAGGGAGCAGGCGGCCAGGGGCGCAGCGGGCGTGCTGCTGAATCGAGCGGGCATTGTGGCCGGGCCGCGCCGGTGAGTGCCAATGCGCGTGGGCGCAGGGCAGGCATTCATCCGGCCTGCGCCAGCTCACCGAACTGCAGACACTTGGGGCGATCCACGTCAACGGACGTACAAGTCTTGATGGATATTTGAAGGCGAGGTACGGTCGCAGCGAGCGCCCCGATGGGGGCCTCCCCCCCCCCCGCATGTACCGAGGAGCAGCAAGATGGCCGCTGGTGAGTTGAAGCAGATCGATGAGGCCCGGCTGGAGAGCGACCTCGAGTACCGCGCCGGATACCTGATGGAGTTCATGGGGCTGACCTCGGACGACATCGACGTCATCCACGGCGCGGCGGGGGCCCTGGCGCCGCTGGTCCCGGGGCTGGTCGACGCGGTCTACGACAGGCTCTTCAGCTACGACGCCACCAAGCGACACTTCGTCCCGCGCCAGGACGGCTACGAGGGAGATGTGCCCGCGAGCATGGAGGCGCTCGAGCTCGATCACGAGATGATCGAGTTCCGCAAGCAGCACCTGGGCAACTACCTGAAGGCGCTGGTGACGCGGCCCTACGACGGCAAGATGCTGGCGTACCTCGATCGCGTCGGGCAGATCCACACGCCGGCCGCGGGCAGCAAGGACCTGAACGTGCCGCTGGTGCAGATGAACGCCCTGATGGGATTCGTCAGCGATGCGCTGATCGCCACCATCGTCGGGCTGGGGCTCGAGCGGTCGGCCGAGGTCGCCGCCCTGCGCGCCTTCAACAAGCTGCTCTGGGTGCAGAACGACCTGATCACGCGGCACTACGCCTGAGCGCTCGCCGGGCTTGAGATCTGGGCTGCGCGGACTCGCGGCGGGTCACGCAGGCCGGTTGGCGAGCCGGCCCCTCGCGGGCGTCGACTCTCGGCGGCCCGGCTGCGCTCGCGGACCGGGTGGCCCGGATCCCCCGTAGGCCCGGGACCGCGGTATCCTGAACCCCTCTTCGAGGGCCCTGGGTACAGCTAGATGGGGTCGCCCCATGCTGTGCAGCTTTCGCCGCGGCGTCGCCACGTCTCGCCTGCTTGTGTCCCTTGGAGTCGCCACGCTGCTCGAAGGGCAGGGGCAGTTCGTGCCGGGCCAGTTCGTGGCGGTATTGCTGACCAACGCGCTGACCAACGCGCTGGCGTGGTTCGTGGGCTCGGTAGCCCGCTGAACGCTCCCTTCAAGGGCGGCGTCCCGCCCGGCGTTCCGGTCATCTTCCAGTGCTGGATTCCCGATCCGGGCGCCATCAACTTCGGGTCCTCGTCGCGCACGTCGCCTTCCTGCAGCACCTTGGCCAGGCCCCAGTCCACCACCTGCACCTCGCCGAACGCGCCCACCATGATGTTGGCGGCTTCAGGTCGCGGTGGATGACCCGTCGCGCGTGGGCGTTCGCCAGGGTCTGGCAGATCTGCTCGAAGATGGTCAGGAAGCGGTGGTGTTCCGCGCGCGTGTCCTCGCGGTCCGCGAGCGGCGCCGCCAGCGTGCGCCCCTTCACGAGCTTCATGGTGAAGTACGGCCGCTCGTCGGCCAGCAGCCCCAGCCCATGCACCGGCACGATGCCCGGATGTTGGAGCTGCCCGCCGATCTGCGCCTCCTCTACGAAGCGCTGCACGATGGTCGGGTTGTCGGCGTGCTTCTCAAGCAGCACCTTCATGGCCACGTCGCGCCCGAGGTCGCTGCGGCGTCGTCCGGCTCACGAGGAGTGGAGCTGGCCATGTGGTCCTCCCTGGCGTGCTGCGCGTGTTGTGGTCCCCTCGCGCCGGTGCGCGCGGCGAGGCCCAGCGCTTGACGCCGGCGCCCGTGCTGGTGACCGTCTCACCGCAGACGGCATGATGGCGCGCTGCCCATGATCCGCCTCACTTCGCTCACCGCTTTGCTCTCCCTGGTCGTTGCGCTGGCCGCCTGCGGCCCGCCGCCGCCTCCGCCGCGGCTGGCCATCGTGATCCTGCTGGACGCCGCCCGGGCCGACCGCTTCTCGTGCTACGGCTACGAGCGGCAGACCACGCCGCACATGGACGCTCTGGCGCAGCGCGGCGCGGTCTTCCTGCGGCACTTCAGCCAGGGCACGACCACCCGCGCCGCCCTGCCCACGCTGCTCTACTCGCGCTACTTCGCCCTACCTGTCTTTCCGGCCAGCTCGGCCGTGCCCCTGACCGAGCCCGGCAACCTGTTTCGGCGCTGGGATGACGCCAGCGTCTCCCTGCCCGCCGCCGTGTCCGCGGACGGGTTCCGCACGGCGGCCATCTCGGCCCATGTCTGGCTGCGCGACGAGACCCGCTTCGTGCAGGAGTTCGATGAGCTGGTCGAGCTCCCCGCGGCGCTGGACGAGGGCCACGTCAGCGCCGACGCCGCTCAGGTCGTGGACGCCGCGTTGGACTGGATCGGTCGCCATGCCGACCGCGACGCCCTGCTGTACCTGCACGTCATGGACACGCACTTCCCGCACGAGTTCGGTCCCGACGCGGCGCGCTTCTTCGGCGACCGGCCCGCGCCTGTTGAACGCTTCAGCGCGGCCGGGCGGCCCCGCGACACCGACACCCCGCTGACGCCCGACGAGCGCGACTACCTGGACGCGTTGTACGACGGCAGCCTGGCGGCCACCGACCGCGAGATCGGGCGCCTCGTGGACGCGCTGGACGCCGCGGGGCGGCTCGAGGCTACGTCCATCGTCGTGACCGCCGACCACGGCGAACACCTGATGGAGGTGCCGGGCCGCTTCGCCCACGGCGGTGCCTGGTACGACGCCGTGGCCCACATCCCCCTGATCGTGTTCTCGCCGGGCGAGGTGCAGCCCCAGCGCTCCGACGCGCTCACCGACCTCGTCGACGTCATGCCCACGCTGCTGCGCGTGCTGGACGTCGATCTGCCGTCTGGCAAGGCGCTGGACGGCATCGACCTGCTGAGTGAACACCCGGCCCTGCAGCGCGAGGCCGAGTACGCCTTCTTTGAGCGGGGCGTGCGCGGCCGCGACGGCAAGCTGCTGCTCGGCAAGGGCGACGAGCAGACGCTGAGCGACGGGACGACGCCGCAGGGTCTGTCGTACTTCGATCTGCGCGCTGACCCGCACGAGCTGCAGGACGTGGCCGACTCACACCCGGCCCAGGTCGAGGCCCTGTTGGAGGTCTATCGCGACCGGCTCGAGCGGCCCTACCGGCGCTTCGTCGAGTCGGTCTCCAACGTCCAGCCGAAGCTGGCCTTCGCCATCGCTCCGCGCGACATGATCTTCGCCGCGCTCCCGGCGGCCGTGGCTCCGCAGCGCCTGGCCACGGCCTGCGAGGAGCCGGGCGGCGGCTGGATGCTGTGCCGGCGCACCATCGACAACTGGCTGCTGGCGACGCAGGGCGCGCCGCCGCTCAAGATGGGCATCGCCATTCCCGCCGGTCCCTATCGCGTGACGCTCAACGTCGTGGGCCAGGGCCTGGTCAGGTTGGGCGTGTCGGGAACCGGGGGCGATGCCGGGGTCGCGGCAGAACACGCGCTGGATGGCGGCGCCTTCTCGGTCGATGGTGAGCTGCGCGGCACGGATGTGTCCCTGGGCGAGGTGCAGATCCGCGACGGCGTCTTCCGCATGAGCCTGGCCCCCGTCGGCGACGGCTGCCTGCTGCTGCGCCGCGTCGGCTTCGAGCCGCTGCTGCCCGGCGTCGACCCAGGCGCCTCCGACGACGAGCGCCTCGAGCGCCTGCGGGAGCTGGGATACGTGCGCTGAGCAGCTGCGCGCGCGGCGGTTCGCCTCAGGGCAGCAGCTCGCACATGTCGTCGTAGGTCTCGGGCCGGCGGTCGCGATAGAACTGCCAGGTGCGGCGCACCTCCTCGATCAGGTCGAGGTCCATGTCGGCCACCACCAGCTCGTCCTTGTCCTCGCTGGCCTCGGCCAGGATGACGCCGCGCGGGTCGACGAAGTAGCTGTTGCCGTAGAAGCGCCCGATGTTCCAGGGTGGCTCGGTGCCCACGCGGTTGTTGCAGCCCATGAAGAAGCCGTTGGCCACGGCGTGCGCCGGCTGCTCCAGCTTCCACAGGTACTGGGAGTGGCTCGCCACCGTCGCCGACGGGTTGAACACGATCTCGGCGCCGTTCAGACCGAGCAACCGCGCGCCCTCCGGGAAGTGCCGGTCGTAGCAGATGTAGACGCCGACCTTGGCGTAGGCCGTGTCGAATACGGGGTAGCCCAGGTTGCCCGGCTTGAAGAAGAACTTCTCCCAGAAGCCGCTCGTGTGGGGGATGTGGTTCTTGCGGTACTTGCCCAGGTAGGTGCCGTCGGCGTCGATCACGGCGGCGGTGTTGTAGTAGACGCCCGCCAGCTCGCGCTCGTAGACCGGCACGATCATCACCATCTGGTACTTGGCTGCGTAGGGCGCGAGGGCTTCCACGGTGGGGCCGGGCACGGACTCGGCGCCGTCGTGCCAGCGCGGGTCCTGGCTGGGGCAGAAGTAGGGGCCGTTGAAGATCTCCTGCAGGCACAGGATCTGCACTCCCGCCTCGCCGGCCTGCTCGATCAAGGGCAGGTGCTTCTCGTACGCCGCGGCCTGCACCTCGGCGATGGGGGTGGTCTCATCGTTGATGGGGTTGGCGCACTGGATCAGTCCGCCCTTGACGATTCGTGACACGGCGTCGCTCCTGGGTTGGCTGGGATGGTAGCCGCGCGCTCCGGCTCTGGACACTCTCCGACCCGGCGTCGTGGAGTGCCTGCATCCCGCCGACCCTGCAGCCTACCGACCCAGCGGCCTTGCAGCCCGGCGACAGCGCAACACGCACGCCTACAGCCCAGCGACCCGGCGCTGCGCTGAGACGGGCTGCGACGAGGGCGTGTCCGGCGTCCGCCGCCGGTTACACTCCCGGCCCGCCGCGATGCGCGCGACGCACTTCTCCGGGAACGCGAGCCATGCCGATCCGCTTCACGCTCAACGGTCGCGAGGTCGAGGTCGAGCCTCGCGCCGGCGAGTCGTTCCTGGAGACGCTGCGCGAGCGCTGCGGCGTGACCTCGGTCAAGAACGCCTGCCAGCCCCAGGGGCAGTGCGGCTGCTGCCTGGCCCTGATGGACGGACGGCCCATGGTCACCTGCGCCATCCCGGCCGCGCGCGCCGAGGGCAAGCAGGTGCTCACGCTCGAGGGGCTGTCCGAGCGGGAACGCAAGCTCACGGCGGACTCCTTCATGGCGGCCGCGGGGTTGCAGTGCGGCTTCTGCATCCCAGGCATCGCGCTGCGGGCCAAGTCGCTGCTGGACGCCAAGCCCGAGCCGACGCGGGACGAGATCGTGCGCTCGCTCGATCTGCACCTGTGCCGCTGCACCGGCTACGCCAAGATCGTCGAGGCCATCGATCTGCTGGGCGCGGCGCGCCGCGGCGAGGTCGTTCCCGAGCCCTGCAGTGACGGTCGCGTGGGGCAGTCGCTGGCTCGCTACCAGGCTGGCGAGCTGGCCCTGGGCGACCGCCCCTACGTCTGCGACCTGCAGCGCGAGGGCCTGCTGGCCGGCGCCGTCGTACTCTCGGAGCATGCGCGCGCGCGGGTGCTGAGCATCGACACCGGCGCGGCGCGGGCGCACCCGGGCGTGGTCTCGGTGGCCACCGCGGACGACGTCCCGGGCCAGCGCTTCAACGGACTCATCGTGCAGGACTGGCCGGCCTTCGTGGCCGTGGGTGAGGAGGTGCGTTGCGTGGGCGACGTGCTGGCCGCCGTCGCCGCCGAGGACGAGCACAGCGCGCGCGAGGCCGCCGCGCTGATCAAGGTGGAGTACGAGGTGCTGGTTCCCGTGCTCGACCCTGAGCAGGCCCTGGCCGAGGGCGCTCCCCAGGTGAGCGCCGTCAGCCCCAACGAGCTGGCGCGCACCAAGTTCCAGCGCGGCGACGTCGACGCGGCGCTGGCCGCCAGCGCCCACGTGGCCGAAGGACGCTGGACCACCCAGCGCATCGAGCACCTGTTCCTCGAGCCCGAGAGCTGCGTGGCCGAGCCGCGCGCCGACGGCAAGCTGCACCTCTACACCCAGGGCCAGGGCGTGTTCGACGACCGCGCGCAGGTGGCGCGCCTGCTCGACGTGCCCGAAGAGCAGATCTTCGTGGAGCTTGTGCCCAACGGCGGCGCGTTCGGTGGCAAGGAGGACATGACCGTCCAGGCCCAGACGGCGCTGCTGGCGCACCTGTCGGGCCGCCCGGTCAAGCTCACCCTCAACCGGGCGGAGTCGGTGCGCGTGCACCCCAAGCGCCACCCGATCCGCATGGACTTCAAGGTGGGCTGCGACGAGGCGGGCAAGCTCACCGCGGTCTGGGCGCGCATGCTGGGCGACACGGGCGCCTACGCGTCGGTCGGCGCCAAGGTGCTCGAGCGCGCCGGCGGTCACGCCTGCGGCGCCTACGAGGTGCCCGCGGTGGACGTCGAGGCCATCGCGGCCCACACCAACAACCCACCCTGCGGCGCCATGCGCGGCTTCGGCGCCAACCAGGCGCACTTCGCCATGGAAGCCTGCATGGACATGCTGGCGGAGCAAGCCGGCATCGACCCCTGGGAGCTGCGCTACCGCAACGCGCTGGAGGTCGGCAGCCGCGTCACCGCCGGCCAGGTGCTCGAGAAGTCGGTGGGCATCAAGCAGACGCTGGACGCGGTCAAGCCCGGCTACGACCAGGCGCTCGCGCAGGGCAAGGCCGTGGGCATCGCCTGCGGCATCAAGAACACCGGCCTCGGCAACGGCGCCGAGGAGTGGGGCAAGGCGCGCCTCGCGGTCGAGGACGACGGCACGGTCTCGCTCTACAACGGCTTCACCGAGATGGGTCAGGGCCTGCTGACCGTGCTGGTGCAATGCGCGGTGGAGGCCACGGGGTTGCCCGCGGCGGTCTTCCGTCCCAAGGTCGACTCGACCTTCGCGTTGGGTTGCGGTCAGACCACGGGCTCGCGCGCCACGCTGCTGGGCGGCCGCGCCGTGAAGCACGCCGGCGAGAAGCTGCGCGTCGAGCTGGACGCCGGACGCACGCTGGCCGACCTGGCGGGCGAGGTCTACGCCGGCGAGGTGCTGATCAACGACACCACGCCGCCCGGCGCCGTCACTGATCGCCCCAAGACCCACACCAGCTACGGCTTCGCGACGCAGGTCTGCATCCTGGACGGCGAGGGCCGCGTCGAGCGCTTCATCGCGGCCCACGACGTGGGGCGCGCCATCAACCCGGCCCTGTGCGAGGGGCAGATCGAGGGCGCCATCCACATGGGACTGGGCTACGCGCTGACCGAGGAGCTGCCCTGCGAGGACGGTTTTCCGGTGACCTCCAAGCTGCGCGAGCTCGGCGTCCTGCGCGCGCGCGACATGCCGCTAATCGAGGTGATCCTGGTGGAGGACCACGAGCCGGAGGGTCCCTACGGCGCCAAGGGCGTGGGCGAGATCGGCCTGGTGCCTACGGCCGCCGCGGTGGCCGGCGCGCTGGCTGCCTTCGACGGTGTGCGCCGCACCACGCTGCCCATGAAGGACTCCCCTGCGGCGCGCGCCATGAGCGTGGGGCAGATCCGACCCAAGCGCACGCCAAGCGGATGACGAGCAGCGACCGCGGCCACGTCAACGCCCACACGCACCTGTACAGCGGCCTGGCGCCCCTGGGTCTGCCCGCGCCCGAGCCCGCTGCGACCTGCTTCGTCGAGATCCTGGAGCGGGTCTGGTGGCGGCTGGACCGCGCGCTCGACAGCGACTCGCTGCGGGTCTCGGCGCAGCTGGCCGTGGCCGAGGCGCTGACGTTTGGCACCACGGGCCTGATCGACCACCACGAGTCGCCCGAGCTGATCGAGGGTTCGCTCGACATCCTGGCCGACGTGTGCCAACAGCTGGGCATGCGCGCGGTGCTGTGCTACGGCGCCACCGAGCGCAACGGCGGCGCGGCCGAGGCGCGGCGCGGGCTGGACGAGTGCAGCCGTTTCATCCGCTCCAATCAGCGCGAGCTGGTGGCGGGCGTGATCGGCCTGCACGCCGGCTTCACCGTCTCGGATGAGACCGTGCGCGCGGCGGCGGAGCTGGCGCGCGAGCTGGGCAGCGTGCTGCACGTGCACGTGGCTGAGGACGGCGCCGACGTGGCGGACGCCCGGGCGCGGGGCTACGACGGCGTGGTCGACCGCATGGCCCGACTCGACGCGCTGGTGCCCGGCTCGATCATGGTGCACGGCGTGCACCTCACGGCCGCCGAGGTGACCACGCTGGACGACGCCGGCTGCTGGCTGGTGCAGAACCCGCGCAGCAACCTGGGCAACGGCGTGGGCTACCCGGCGCACCTGAGCCAGAGCGCGCACGTGGCCCTGGGCACGGACGGCTACCCCGCCGACATGGACGCCGAGCTGGCCGTGCTGAACGAGCAGGCGCAGGCACACGGCGAGGACCCGGCGCGGGCGGCGCTGCGGCGGGAGCGCGGGCACGCGCTGCTGGACGCGCTGCTGCCGGGCGTCGAGGCCGTCCGCGAGCCGCAGCGCACGCTCATCGCGGGGCGCGTGGTGCTCGACGGTGGCCGGCTGCCGCAGCTCGACCTCGACGCCCTGCGTGTCGAGGCCCAGGCCCAGGCCACGCTGCTGTGGGAGCGCATGGCGCGGCTCTGAGCGCGGCGCTGCTTGATGCTCCCGAGCGCCGTGCAGGAGCAGCAGGCCGTCACGCCGCCGTTGGTGCGTCCGCCTCCAACTAGTGGTCGGCGTCGTGGCACGTGCTGCAGGAGTTGTCGAGGGTCTCGAACAGCGTCGCGAGTTGGGCCTCGTCCGGCATGTCGGCGCGTGCGGCGCGCGCCAGCTCGAGCGCGATCGAGCGCGTGTCGGCGGCCATCTCGAGGTAGTCCGGCTTGCGGCGATGCCTCATGTGCACGTTCGAGAGCTCGGCGATGACCTCCGACCACGCCACGATCCTGTCGAGCCGGTGCTCGTCCCCGGGCAGCGGGAAGACCTCGCGCATGGAGCCGAACGCCGATCCGATGCCCGCCATGAGGCTCGACACGCGGGCGACCGGCTTGAACGGCGGCACCTCGGCCGCGTCCGGGGACCCGCCCTGCTCCTGTGCCGCGGCTGGCGCCAGGCCGGTGGGTGACGCGGCGCCGGGCGTCGCGAGCTGCGCGCTCGAGATCCAGAGGGCGCTGAAGAGAGCGATCGAGGCCAAGGCTGCAACGAGCTGACGGGTGACGGACATGGAGCGGATCTCGAGGGAGGTGGGCAAGGCTGCCATGATGCCGCAAGCCGGGCCGGGAGCCGTGTCACGAGCTGGTAACGAGCGCGTCCCCGAGGCACCACCGGCCCCCCGCGTCCGGCCCCTCGGCGACGCCCTTCCTCCGTGCAGGCGGCGGCCCAATCGGGCACACTCTCGCCTCCCTCCCCTGAATGACGGTGTTGCCATGACGCGACTGGGCCTCGAGACCGACGTTGTGGACCAGGCCGTGTTCGAGCGGACCATCGAGCACTTCGCGCGGGCCGGCGTGCTGCTGCCCACGCTGGCGCAGCTGGCGGACCCCACGCGCATCCCCGCGGCGGTCACGGCCGCGCTGGCCGAGGTTGATCCGGACGAGCCCTCGCCGCTGAACCTGTTCCGCGTGCACTGGCACAACGGGCTCGATCGCCGCAGCCTCGTGCCGCACCCCGAGTACGTGGTGCTGCCGCCCGAGCTGACCGGCGTGCCCGCGCCCATCGTGGTGGCGCTGGGCCGGCTGTTCCCCATGATCCGGGCGCACAAGGTGCTGGCGGCCTACGGTTGCCTGGTGCCGCGTCTGGTCACGGGCAGTTCGACCCCGGCCGGCAGCGCGCGGTCTGGCCCTCCACCGGCAACTACTGCCGCGGCGGCGTGGCCATCTCGCGAACGCTGGGTTGCCACGGCGTGGCGGTGCTGCCCGAGGGCATGAGCCGCGAGCGCTTCGCGTGGCTGGAGCGATGGGTGGGCGACCCGGACGACATCGTGCGCACGCCCGGCACCGAGAGCAACGTCAAGGAGATCTACGACGAGTGCGCGCGGCTGGCGGCCGATCCACAGAACGTGGTGCTGAACCAGTTCTGCGAATTCGGCAACACCATCGCGCATCGCGTGGTGACGGGCCCGGCGCTGCAGTCCGTGTTCGAGTCGTACCGCGCCGGGCGCGACGGTCCGCGCGCCACGGCCTTCGTCTCGGCCACCGGATCGGCCGGCACCATCGCCGCCGGTGACCACCTCAAGCAGGCGCTGGGCACGTCCATCGTGGCCGTCGAGGCGCTGGAGTGTCCGACGCTGCTCTACAACGGCTACGGCGAGCACAACATCCAGGGCATCGGCGACAAGCACGTGCCGCTGATCCACAACGTCATGAACACGGACGTGGTGGTGGCGGTGTCCGACCAGAGCACGGACCGGCTCAGCGCGCTGTTCAACACCGAGGCGGGGCGCGCCTGGCTGGCGGACGAGCGCGGGCTGTCGGCGCAGCTGATCGACGCCCTGGGCTCGTTCGGGTTGTCGAGCATCTGCAACGTGCTGGCCGCCATCAAGACCGCCAAGCTGCGCGGCTACGGCGCGGACGACGTGATCCTGACCGTGGCCACCGACGGCGCGGAGATGTACGGCACCGAGATCGAGAAGACGCTGGCGCGGGACTTCCCCGGCGGCTTCGGACCGGACGAGGCGGGGGCCACGTACGCCGAGCATCTCGCCGGCGCCGGCATCGAGCACACGCTGGCGCTGGACGACGTCGCGCGGCGGCGCATCTTCAACCTGGGCTACTTCACCTGGGTCGAGCAGCAGGGCGTGTCGCTGCCCGAGTTCGAGGCGCGCGCCGAGCAGTCCTTCTGGGACGGGCTGATG
This sequence comes from Planctomycetota bacterium, assembly GCA_003644265.1. The sequence goes on along the minus strand of QNBX01000059.1, from coordinate 5,167 downwards.
GACCTGGCCCCGATCTGGGATCGACGCATCGAGGACTTCAACCGGGCTACGGGCGCGGCCGCGTCGGTGGCGGGGTTGGGCGACCGCGAGCCTGCATGAGCGTCAGCGACAGCCGCCTGGTGTGTGCCGGCTGCGGCGCCTTGATCGACGAGCGCGAGCCGCGCCCCTTCCGCTGCCCGCGCGCGGATGAGCTGCAACTGGTCGATCACGTCGTGCGTCGCGAGCTGGATCTGCGTGGCACGACGTTCCCCGGCGCGACTGAGGGCGTGGGAGCAGGCGCGAGTCGGGGCGAGCACGCAGACGCAGACGCAGACGCAGGTGCGGGCGCGAGTCGGGGCGAGCAGCTGGACTCAGGCGCTGGCGATGCCCCCAACCCCTTCATTCGCTATCGCACGTTGCTGCACTCATGGCGCCTGGCGCGCAGGCACGGCCTGGCCGACGCGGACTACGTGGCGCTGGTGCGCGATCTGGACGCGCGGGTGGCCGCGGCGGACGACGAGCTGGCGGCGGCGTTTGGCGTCGGCGCACCGGGCCGCGGCTTCGCGCAGACGCCGCTGCGACCCGCAGACGAGCTGGGCGCCGCGCTCGGCATGGCGCCGGGCGCGCTGCTGATCAAGGACGAGACGGGCAACGTGGCCGGCTCGCACAAGGCCAGGCACCTGATGGGTCTCGCGCTGTTCCTCGAGCTGAGCGAGCGCGCGCTGGCCACGCCGCGCGCCGACGAGCTGGCCATCGCCAGCTGCGGCAACGCGGCCTTGGCCGCAGCCGTGCTGGCGCGGGCGCTGCGGCGTCGGCTCAGCGTCTTCATCCCTACCTGGGCCGACGAGTCGGTGGTGCACGCGCTGCATGCGCTCGGCGCGCAGACCCACGCCTGCCCGCGCCGGGATGACGATCCGCCGGGCGACCCCGTCACCCACGCCTTCCGCCGCGCCGTGCTGGCCGGCGCCGTGCCCTTCACCTGCCAGGGCAGCGAGAACGGCCTGACCATCGAGGGCGGGCAGACCCTGGGCTGGGAGCTGGCTGCGCAGCTCGACGGCCGGGCCGCGGACCGACTGCTGATCCAGGTGGGCGGCGGCGCCCTGGCCAGCGCCGTCGTGCAGGGCCTGGACGAGGCGCGACGACTGGGCGCGCTGCCGCGCCTGCCGCGCTTGCACTGCGTGCAGACCGAGGGAGGCCACCCGCTCGAGCGCGCCTGGCGACAGGTCGCACAGGACGTCGCGGGGCACGCGCGCGGAGCGGCTCCCGACGCCGACGCGCCCGCCGACGCGTGGGCGGGCTGGCTCGCCTCGCCAGCAGCCGCGGGCAGCGTCGAGGCGGTGCTGGCGGCCGCGCCGCGCCAGCGCGAGCGCTACATGTGGGCCTGGGAGCCCGCGCCGCGGAGCCTCGCCACGGGCATCCTGGATGACGAGACCTACGACTGGCTCGTGCTGGTGCAGGTCATGATCGCCACGGGCGGCTGGCCGGTCGTGGCCTCGGAGGCGGACATCGCCGAGGCGAATGAGCTGGGGCGGCGCGCGAGCGGGCTGAGCGTATCGGCCACCGGCAGCGCCGGGCTTGCCGGGCTGATCGGCATGCGGCGGGTCGGTACCGTGGCCCCCGACGAGCGCACGCTGCTGCTGTTCACAGGCGTGCGCTGAGCCGCGGCCGCACGACGCACGACGAAACCCGCACGACGCACCACGCATCTCGACGCAGCCCGCACACCGCACACCGCACACCGCACACCGCACACCGCACACCGCACACAGGAGCTGACCATGACCAGGATCATCCGCGCTGCGTTGACCGAGACCGTCAATGCCTACGCCGACATGCCCGCGCGGGTGCAGGACGTGGAGCAGCTGGCCGGGCGGCTCGACGACGTGCGCGACGCCAACCTGGAGCACCACGCCGACCTGATCGCGGCCGCCGCTGGCGCCGGCGTGCAGGTGATCTGCCTGGGTGAGCTGTTCTCCGGTCCCTACTTCGGTCTGCACAGGCACCCGCTCTGGCGCGACCTGGCCGAGCACGCCGTCGATGGCCCCAGCGTGCGCGCCATGCGTGACGCGGCCGCCGCCCACGGCGTGATCGTGATCGCGCCCATCTACGAGCTGGACCCGCTCACGGGCCGGCGCTTCAACACCGCCGTGATCATCGATCAGCAGGGCGAGGTGCTGGGGCGCTACCGCAAGACGCACATCCCCGAGGGCAGCAACGAGCGCGCCGCATTCCACGAGACCTTCTACTATCAGCGCGGCGATGGTGAGCTGGGCGATTGGTCGGCCAACGTCGGCAGCAACCCGCACTATCCCGTGTTCGAGACATCGGTCGGGCGCATCGGCGTGGCCATCTGCTACGACCGGCACTTCGAGGGCGTCATGCGCAGCTTGGCCGCTGGCGGCGCCGAGGTCGTGTTCTCCCCGGCCGTCACCTTCGGCGAGAAGTCGCGTCGCATGTGGGACCTGGAGTTCGCTGTCGACGCGGCGCGGCACAACCTCTACATCGGCGGCAGCAATCGGCTCGGTTCCGAGGCGCCCTGGGGCGTCGAGTTCTTCGGCGCCAGCCACTTCGCGGGGCCGGATGGGCAGCTCCCACCGGTGGACGCGCCCGCGAATCTGGCCATCGCCGACCTGGACCTCGGCGCGCTGGCGGGAGGCGACGGCTCCGGCTGGGACCTGCCCCGGGACGCGCGCCCCGAGATCTACACGAGCTGATCGGCGCTCATCAGCGCGGCGTAGTTGAGCGCGCCCTCGCCGTACGCGCTCTCGCGGATCAGCATGAGGATGCGCAGGTAGGCCAGATCGACCTCGCCATCGGCCTCGCCCGTGACATGGGACGCGATCTGGTCTGCGCTCGCAGACCCGGCGTCGAGGGCGAGGTCGATCACGATGTCGAAGCCGTCGCCCGCGTAGCGCCAGCCCTGGCCTTCGCGTGAGAGCCGGTAGCTGCGCCCGCTGAAGCGTCCGTGCAGCACGAGCTGCCCGTCGTGGCGCTCAGCCAGGAACCCGTCGCGCTCGCTGAAGGCGTCGAAGTCTTCGCGCGTGCCGAAGAAGCGCGGCTTGATCAGGTAGGGGCCGCCGTCCTCCGGGCAGAAGGCGTCGCAGTTGCCGCACTCGTTACAGAAGTCGGCGAAGTTGGCGAGCTGGTGCTTCTTGGCCAGCACCAGCCGGCCGTCCTCACGCGCGCTCCAGCCGCTCGCGGTCCGTGTCAGCTTGACGATGGGCAGATCGACGGCCGGCATGCTCAGCGTGAAGTTGGCGTCGTTGGGGCAGACCGGCACGCACTTGTCGCAGGTGATGCAGTCGAACAGCTCGAGCATCGAGCCGATCTTGCGGGGCGGCTTGGCGTTCTGGTCGCGGTGGTAGCGCGGGTCGTCGGCCAGCGCGGTCACCACGACCTCCGTGTTGAGCAGCGCGGCCTGCGAGACCCAGCGCGCGTGCAGCTCGGGGCCCGCGGCCGCCAGCAGGTCGCCGCCGCCGTCGAGCGCGGCGCAGCAGGCGGCCAGGGCCGGGTCGTCGCCGGCCAATCCGAGTTGTGCCAGCGCCGCGTGCCCCTGTCCGTGCGCGCGCAGGATCCAGTCCGGCACGTGCTCCGCGCCCACCGCGCTCATGGCCGCCGACAGCGCGTCCAGGTAGGTGTGGGCGCGCGCGTAGCCGCCGGGCTTGAGCAGGTCGCTGCAGACGGTGACGGGCACCAACCCGAGGCTCACCGCGTCGGCGAAGTTGTGACGGTCGATGCCGGCGGCGAACGAGATCGGGATGCTGTCGCCGAAGCGCTGGCGGAAGCGGCGCACCAGGTCCATGGCCAGCACGTGCAGCGGCGTGCCCGACAGGTACATGGCCTCCTCGGCGGGCGGGAACACGTCGCGGTGGTTCTTGACGATCAGCGTGTTGGAGAACTTGACGCCGAAGCCCTGGCCCAGCTCCGCGGCGGTGGCTGCCAGGCGCTCGGTGAAGCCCTGGGCCTGATCCCAGCTGGCGTCCTTGACGAAGGCCTCGTCCGGGATGCTCACGTCGTCGTATCCCAGCCTGTCGTGCAGCAGCTCCCGCGCGCGCTCGGGCCCCAGCAGCGTGGGGTTGAGCTTGATGATGCAGTGCAGCCCGTGCTCGCGCAGCAGGTAGTCGATGATGCGCTCGATCTCGTCGGGCGGGCAGCCGTGGAACGTGCTCAGGGTCAGCGTGCGCGAGAGCTCCGTCGGGAAGTCCAGGTCGCGCAGGTGAGCGAACTCCGCCGGGATCTGCGCGCGCAGGCGATCGACCACCGCGCTGCAGTCCGTCATGCCGTTGATGAAGGCGCTGACGCGCTCGGAGCGGATGCCGTCGAGGTCGTAGCCCACGCTCATGTCGTACACGACGTGAGGCGCCGCCGCCGCGCCGGGCAGCTGTCCGCCGGCGCGCAGCATCTCCACCAGCATGGCGCCCTTGACGTACTCGTCCAGCGACTGCTCGAGCTTCAACTCCTGCGACCACTCGACGTTGTAGCCCACGGTGGCCATGTCGATGCAGGGCCGCGGGATGTCGAGCTCGTCCATGATCTGGACCGTCTTCAGCTCCATGATGCGGCAGCCGCCCAGCCAGCTCAGGACGATGTTCTGCGCCATCTGCGACTGGGGTCCCGCGGCGGGCCCCAACGGCGTGGACGCCACGCGATCGTGGAAGCGCACGGACAGATCGGGCGCGGCGTGCGCGCTGTCGCCAGCGTCGCCCTCGCGCTCGGCTTCACCGTGCGCACGTACGCCTTCGGCACGCGCACGCACGCCCGCGCCGAAGATGTGCTTGCGAGGCAGATCGAAGATCGACCCGTGCGCGTCCAGCTCGCGCAGCATGCGCGTCACCAGCGCGCCCATGGGATAGGGTCTGAGTTCAGCCACGGCGACGCGCTCCCACGAGGATCATGGCAGCGAGTATGTCAGCTGGGCAACGCTTGGGAAACCGTCGCGGGCGCGCGCTTGCGGGAGGCACGCGGTCGGCGTTCGCTGCGGAAGAAGCGCACCGGCCAAGCTGAGTCAGAACACGCGCATGTCCGCGGCCTTGTGCGCCTTGCGCGGGCGTGATTCACATGAGGTGACCTCCCAGTTGCAGACTTTGCGAAGTCCGCGAGGCCTTTCGGCCTACCGGCATAGCGTCAGGGTCGTGTGAAAGTGCGCTGACAAGAAGCCACGTTTGGTGAAGTCCAGGACGGGGTCGAG
>QNBX01000058.1 GCA_003644265.1 Planctomycetota bacterium | reverse complement strand
CGCTCAGCATGTGGCGGGAGTTCATGAGCCCTCCGGCGGGTCTGACCGGGGGGTGTCGCCCGGGGGCGAGCTGTCGTCCGCGTCGGGGGCAGCGTCGTTCGGGTCCGTGGCCTCGCCGCCCGTGGCCTCGTCGCCGGAGGTCGCGCCCTGCGGCGCAGGCGTCGGGCTGCCGTCAGCCTGGGGCGCGCCGCCGCCGTCGTCACCCTCGCCGTCCTCGTCATCGCCTGGCTCGTCATCGCCTGGCTCGTCCGGCGGCACGCGCGCGATCGACGCCAAGCGGTCGTCCTGCTTGACCGAGATGACCCGCACGCCGTTGGTGGCGCGGCCCATGCTGCTGATCTCGGCGGCGCGCGTGCGCACCACCTGACCCGCCTCGGTGATGGTCATGACGTCATCGCCCTCGGCGATGGCGCGCACGCTGACGATGGCGCCGTTGCGCTCGCTGGCGCGCATGTTGATGACGCCCTGCCCGCCGCGGTTGCGCACCGGGTAATCCGCGAAGGGGGTGCGCTTGCCGTAGCCGTTCTCGCTGACCGTGAGCAGCATGGTGTCGTCGCGTACGACGGCCATGCCGCAGACGCTGTCCTCGCCCAGCAGCTTGATGCCGCGCACGCCGCGAGAGGCGCGCCCCACCGTACGCACGCCCGTCAGCTCGAAGCGAATGGACTTGCCGGCGCGCGTGCCCAGGATCACCTGGTCGTCGTCGGCGCACACAGCCACGTCGATCAGCCGGTCGCCGTCGTCCAGGTTGATGGCGATGATGCCGCCCGCCTTGGGGCGCTTGTAGGCCGACAGCGGCGTGCGCTTGATCACACCCCGCGCGGTGCTGAAGACCAGCGTACCCTCGTCGAAGTCGCGCACCGGGATCACGGCCTGGATGCGGTCATCCGGCGGGAAGTTCGGCAGCAGGTTGACGATGGCGCGACCGTTGGCCGTGCGCGACAGCGCCGGCAGCCGATAGACCTTGAGCTGGTGCAGCTTGCCGCTGGCCGTGAAGAACAAGAGCGAGTCGTGGGTGTCGGCGATGAACAGCCGCTCCAGAAAGTCGTCGTCCTTGGCCTCGCTGCCGCGGATGCCCGACCCACCGCGGCGCTGGCTGCGGTAGTTGTCGAGCGTCATGCGCTTGGTGTAGCCCTTGTTCGAGATGGTCACCGCCACCGTCTCGTCGACGATGAAGTCCTCGTCCTCGAAGCCCTCGATGGGCGGGCCGATCTCGGTACGACGCGGATCGTTGAAGCGCTCGCTCAGGCGGTCGAGGTCGCCCTCGATGATCTCGTCGATCAGACGCGGATCGGCCAGGATGGCCTCGAAGCGCGCGATCTTCTCGGCCAGGTCACGCCACTCCTGCTCGAGCTTGTCGACCTCGAGGTTGGTGAGCGCGCGCAGGCGCATGTTGACGATGGCCTCGGACTGCAACTCACTCAGCTGGAACGCAGCGCACAGGTCCACCTTGGCGCCCTCGGCGTTCTCGGCGGCGCGGATGATGCGGATGACCTCGTCGATGTTGTCCTGCGCAATGCGCAGGCCTTCGACGATGTGCTGACGGGCCTGCGCCACGCCCAGCTGGTACTCCGTGCGCCGCCGGACGACCACCCGGCGGTGGTCCAGGAACTCGCCCATGAGTCGCTTGAGCGAGAGCGTCTGCGGCCGGCTGGCCACCAGCGCGATGTTGATGATCGAGACGGTGTTCTGCAGCTGGGTGAACTTGTACAGCTGGTTCAGGGTGATGTACGGATCCTCACCCTTCTTCAGCTCGATGACCATGTTCATGCCCTTGCGATCGGACAAGTCGACGATGTCGTAGATCGACGTGACCCGCTGGTCCTTGACCAGTTGGGCGATGTTCTCCACCAGCGTGCTCTTGTTGACCTGGTACGGAATCTCGGTGATGACGATCTTGGCGCGCTGCTTGGGGGCCTCCTCCATGCACTCGGCGCGGCAGCGCAGCAGCACCGTGCCGCGACCCTCCATGTAGGCGCGCTTGATGCCGGTCTGCCCGCACAGGATGCCGCCGGTGGGGAAGTCCGGGCCCGGCACCAGCTCCATCAGGTCCTCGATGGTGCAGTCCGGGTTGGCGATCATCAGCTTGAGCGCGGCGAAGATCTCGCCCGGGTTATGGGGCGGCATGGATGTGGCCATGCCCACCGCGATGCCGTTGCTGCCGTTGATCAGCAGGTTGGGGAACGCGCCGGGGAGCACGGTGGGCTCGGTGCGCGAGCCGTCGTAGTTGGGGATGAAGTCGACGGTCTGCTGGTCGATGTCGTCGAGCAGCACCGACGCGGCCGCGGTCATGCGGGCCTCGGTGTAGCGCATGGCCGCCGGCGGGTCGCCGTCGACGCTGCCGAAGTTGCCCTGCCCGTCCACCAGCGTGGCGCGCATGTTGAACGGCTGGGCCATGCGCACCAGCGTCGGGTAGACCACGCCCTCGCCGTGCGGGTGGTAGTTGCCCGAGGTGTCGCCCGCGATCTTGGCGCACTTCTTGAAACGCGAGCGCGGCCCGAGGTTGAGGTCGTTCATGGCCACCAGCACGCGCCGCTGACTGGGCTTGAGGCCGTCGCGCACGTCGGGCAGGGCCCGGCTGACGATGACGCTCATGGCGTAGCTGAGGTAGGAGTCCCTCATCTCGCGCTCAATCAGCACGGTCGAATCGCGGGAGCGCGGGGCGTCTGTCATGGGTACCATCCCGGGGTGCGTCTGGGCGCCCGTGGCTCGCCTCGAAGGGCGCGCAGGGCAAGTGGGCTATTGTCCCCGAAAGCCGCCCTTGGTTCAATCCGCCGGACGCCCTGTAACATGTTGTCAGCCAATGAGTTGAGCGCCCCCCTCGGACCGCGTCGCGGGGCTTGCGAGCCATCCCCCGACAGCGAACGCATGAAGGCCGACGAGAAGCTGCTGCTCCAGCGGGTCCTGGCCAACGAGCCGGGCGCCTTCGACGACTTCCTGGAGCGCTACCGGGCGCTGATCTACTCCGTCTTCTATGGCCGGGGATACGCCTTCCCGGCCGACTACATGGAGGATGTCTACCAGTCCTTCGTCCTGGCCCTGGCCAAGAAGGACTACCACAAGCTGCGCGCCTTCCAGGGCCGCAACAACTGCTCCATGGCCACCTTCCTGCAGGTCGTGGCCAGCCGCTTTGCCCTGGACGAGCTGCGCAAGTGGAAGCGCCACCCGCGCGGCCGGGGCTCATCCGGGGACGACGATGAGATGCTGCTGGACGTCGAGGACAGCGGCGATGTCGATCCGGTCTCCACCCGCCTCGATCGCGAGCAGTCGGACATCTTCCACAACCTGCTGTTCTCGCTGGAATGGAAGCGCGTCTCGGTGGTCCTGTGGGTCTTTCGCGGCATCACTCGCGAGACCATCGCCGAGGTCATGGACACCAGCCGGGCCAACATCGACGCGCTGTACAAGCGCGCCAAGGACCAGATGACCCGCCTCTTCGAGCAGGGCAGCTACAGCAAGGCCCCTCGGGAGGCCGACCCGCGCCTGCTCACGCCCGAACTCAAGCACGTCATGCGGCGCCTGCTGACCATCCCGCCGCCCCAAGTGCGCCGCGAACTGCTGGTCCCGGCCTGCAAGCAGCGCGCCATACTCGGCCTGATCATGGCGAATTACGCAGATTATCTGTGCACCTTTGAGGAACTTGAGCGCCTACTCGGTGGCGCAGATCCGGTCCAGATGGCGCTCGAGGTGCTGGGCGAGACGGCTGCCCGGCTGGAGGTCTGAAGGCCATGCCTGTCAGATCGCCCCCTAGCTGCCGTCATCTGCTGGCGGCCTCCTTCCGGCTCGTGTGTCCAGCTGCGGACCCGTCGGAATGGCACGCCAACGGCCGCGTTCCGAGGTATTGACCATGACCAACCCCATCTCACTCGCCTTCTCGCTCGCCGGCGCCAGGTCCGCGACCCCCTGCCCCGAGTGCCCTGACGACGACGCCCTGGCCGCTTGGTGCGATCGTGACCTGGGGGCGACGGCCGCGCGCACCCTGGAGGACCACGCCCTGACGTGCTGCTCCCTGAGCGCGGTGCTGGGCGCCCTGGCCGAGACCCTGACCCCGGCCGAGACCGGCCCCGTGTTGCGGGTTCTGCTGGCCATCAAGGGCCGTAGCCTGGCGCTGCTCAACGCGGCCGACGTCACCCTGCGCGAACTGACGACCGGCGGCGCTCCCGCCCCGGCCCTGGGCGCCCTGCGCGGCGGCCTGGCCCAGGACGGCCTGATCTCCCTGGACGGACCCGGCGAGGGCCTCGACGCGCTCGACGTCCAGGTGCAATCCGACGGCAGCCTGCGCCTGACCGTCTCCGGCAGCCTGCCCGAGGGCCCCGAGGGCGAGCTGCGCTCGATCCTGGTGGAGGCCGACGGCCTGCCGCGCGAGAAGCGTCCCTACAACGGCGAGCCCATCGCGCTCGGACCGTTCGAGCCCGGCTCGCGCTACCGCGTGGCCGTGGTGGCTCGTCGCCCGGGTCAGGAGCTGCGCTCGCTCGGCGAGGCCCTGCTCGACCTGAGCGCCTGACGAGCGCCGAGCCTCAGTCCAGCCCGGCCCTCAGTCCAGCTCGGCCAGGTCCCGCGCTCGCGCCCGCGCGCGCTCGGATCGCTCGGGCTGCAAGGCCGCCTCCAGCGCGGCGGCGTACTGCAGGGCCAGCCGCCAGCTCGGCAGCTCGTCGCCGCGTACACGTTCCAGGGTGTCGGCGAAGCGCGTCAGCTCGCTCTCGCGTAGCAGCGGTTCGAGCAGAGCCGCCACGGCCAGCATGAGCAGCGGGTCGTCCGCGTCGGCGCTCGCGGCGCGCTCATAGGCGGCGACCTCCTGCTCAAACAGGTCCCAGTCGACGTCGGGGATGATCTCCACCATCATGACGTCGCGCAGGCGCTCGAGCTCGTAGAACAGCCCCTCGTGCAGGGCCAGCCCCTCCACCACCCGCGCGGAGATCGGGCCTGCGGCGGGCGCCCCGGGCAGCGACGCCGACAGTCGCGAGGCGGGGTCGAGCAGCGCCTCCACCGCCGCCCAGCCGTGGGCACCCGCCACGCTGGCCGGCACCGGACGGCTGCGATCATGCACCGGTCCCGCGGCGGCCAGGGCTTCGAGCCGGGGTCCGTCGGCCAGCAACAGGGCGCCGAGGTCATCCAGGCTCTGCAGGCGCGTGCGCCATCCGGTCCGGTCGGGGCTTGGCAGCCGCGCTGCGAGCTCCTCGGCGCCCGGCGCCCCGACCTCGTCGCGCCAGCCCACCAGCAGCACCAGCGGCGGCGACAGCTCGCGGGGCTCGACCAGCGCCAGGGAGCGCGTGCCGAAGACCTCGCCGAACGCCGCCAGGCGCGCGCGTAGAGCTCGGGCGTCCAGGCCCTGGGTGTCGATCCAGGCCAGGCAGCGCCCCCCCGGCGCCAGGCGCTCGGCCAGCCGCACCAGGTTGCTGCGCGTCAGCGCCCAGCCGGCCAGGGGCCAGGCGACGCGCTCGGGCGCCAGCAGCACCAGCGCCGCGACCCCCGGCTGCTGCGCCGCCAGATCGCGCACCGGATCCTCGCCCACCTCGATCGAGACGCCGTCGCTGCCCAGGGCGCTGAGCAGCTCCACCAGCGCGACCCCGCCCAGGGGCGTGGGCGTGCTCACCAGCAGCGGCGGACCGAAGCCGGCGTCGTCCAGGTCGGCGGCCAGCAACTCGGCGCCGGCTCCCAGCACCAACGCCGGCCCGGGCTGGGCAAAGACGCGCAGCAGACGGCCCACCGAGCCCTCCGCGCCCGTGGGCTGGTGATCGGGCGACATGGGCACGCCGCCGATGCGCAGGCCCAGATGGACCGCGTCCGCGGACGCATGGCTCGGATCGGGGTGGGACAGCGACTCAGGCGGAGCAACCTCCGCGTCCAGCAGCAGATACGGCTTGCGCCCGGTGAATGAGAATCGCGCTGCGCGGCGGCCATCCACCGAGATGTTGCCCAGGTCGCCGGTGCTGAAGAGCGCCACGTCCGTGAGCAAGTTGCGGTTCCATGCGTCGGCCGAGTAGTCGCCCAGACGGCGCATGTACTCGAACCCCAGGCGCTCATCCGCGGGCTGCAGCAGCAGCGGCAGCACGGCGGCGGGCAGCAACAAGGCCCCCCAGCGCGAGAACACCAGGGCGCTCCCGGCAGCCACCACGCCCGCGGCCAGCAGGATCTGCTCCTGAGGGGCGCTGGTTGGGCTCCACAGCACGCGCTGGCTGACCAGCAGCCCCAGCGCCAGCCCCAGCAACAGCGGCCCCCCGACCCGGCGGCGCAGGCTGCCCAGCAGCACCCCGGCGGCGGCCGCAGCGTAGGCCAACACCTGCAGCAGCCAGGCGTGCCACTCGTCCAGCAGCACCCAATCGTTGGCGAGGTTGCGCAGGCTGCGCGTCATGCCCATCAGCTGACTGCCATGGGCGTAGACGCCCAGGCTGCTCGTGCCGGCCCAGATGGCGAGGCCCAAGCCGAGCGATCCCAGCACGAACAGTGCGCGACGGGCGCCCGCGCCCCTCGCCAGCCAGCAGCTGGGCAGGGCCACCAGCGTGGCGGGCAGCAGCAGCGCCAGGACCACGGCGCTGGATGCTTGGACCGACGGCTCGGCATAGCTGGGCACCACGCGCGCGACGGCGTCCACCAGCAGAGCCAGCGCCATGCCCAGGGGCAGACCCTCCCAGCCGGGGGAGTGGCTCACCGGACCCTGGGCCTCGCCGCGATTGGGTCGGCCCAGCTCGCCCATGACCGCCAGCAAGCCCGCCACCACGAAGCCCGTCAGCGGGCCCGGCAGCCAACCCACGGCCCCCAGCAAGACCAGGAACTCGGCGGCGGACCAGCCCAGCGCGGCGCCCAGCAGGCCCTCGTGGCGATCGCAAGGACCGAGGTGCCGCCCGAGCATGAAAGCCACCGGGACCAGCGAGACGGCCGCCGCCACATGGGGCGCACCGAGGCCGTCGGGCAGCAGCGACAGCACGGCGTCACAGAGCGGTCCGCGCGCGGGCACCAACAGCACCAACAGCACCGAGTGCGCCATGTACGGCAGGCGGAAGCGCGACATCAGGCCCCAGGCCACGCCGGCCGCCAGCAGCGCCGGCGCCACCAACTGCACCGACGGACCCAGGTCGGCCGCCGTGCCCGCGAGCAGGAAGCGCGCCAGCAACACCGCCAGGGCCACGGATCCGACGCTGGTCATGCGTCGGGCCACTCGCCGTCGAAGACCAGGCGCGCAGGGCCCGTGAGCCAGGCCTCGCCCTGACCGGACCAGCGCACGGCCAGCACGTCGCCGGGCATGGCCACGGTCACCTCGTCCTGATCGACCCAGCCCAGGGCGCGGGCCACGGCGACCACCGCCACGGCGCCTGTGCCGCAGGCCAAGGTGGCTCCGGATCCGAGTTCAAAGGGCCGCACGCGCAGGCGGGCCGCCCCCTCGCGCTGCACCAGGTGGACGTTGGCGCCCTTGGGCAGGCGCGGGTCGGCCTGCAGCCGGCTCCCCAGGGCGGGCAGGTCCAGGGCGTCGACGTCGGCCACGCGCAGCACCAGGTGCGGATTGCCGGTGCTCACGGCGTAGGCCAGCGGCGGGTCGACCGCCAGCTCCGGGGGCAGCGGCAGCTCGGGCGGGCCGGCGGGCCCGGGTGCCAGGCGCGCCGGGATCTGCTCCGGCACGAACGAGGGCTCACCCATGCTCACCGAGACCCGGCCATCGCTCCCGATGCGGCCGCGCCGCGGGCCGGAGGCCGTGAGCACCGAGAGCACGTCGTCGCTCACGCCGCGTCGCTCCACCAGCCAGCGCACCACGCAGCGCAGGCCGTTGCCGCACATGAGCCCCTCGCTGCCGTCGGCGTTGAAGATGCGCATGGAGGCGTGCTGCCCGTCGCCAGCGGGGCCCATCAGCAGCAGGCCGTCGCTGCCCACGCCCAGGTGCCGGTGGCTCACGCGCCGCGCCAAGCTGGCCGGATCCGCGACCGGACCCTCGACCAGGACGTAGTCGTTGCCAGCTCCCTCGACCTTGACGAACCGCACGCGCCGCTCCGAGTCCGCCGCGCCGGGTGGCGGCGGGCTGCCAACGCGACATGATAGCGACGCGGGCCGCCGCAGTCAGCGCTCGCCGCGCACCAAGGCGTCCAGGGTGCGCTCCAGCTCCCGGTAGGGCTGGGCCAGAATGGCCTCGATGCGCTCGTCGGAGACGTCGGTGTGCTCCAGATGGCGGCGCACCTTGGGCACCATCAGCTCGCGCAGGGTGCTCATGAGCTCTTCTGGGGGCACGTCGGCCAGGCGCCGCAGCTCGCTGGCGCTGAGATCCATCACCCGCCCTGCACGCCCGAGGAAGCCCCGCCGGCGGCGCTGGTCCCGGGCGTTGGCCACCACGGCCAGGGGCTCCTGTCGATCCAGCTCGTCCATGTCACGCGCGCCCGATGTCTCGGAGAGGAAGAAGATCTCCTCGCGCTTTTGAAGCTCCAGGCCCTCGACGACCCGGCGCGAGTAGGGCAGGGCCAGCAGGCGATCACGCTCGGCGGGGTCGAGCCGCCGGGCGTCGGTCAGGTGTTCCAGGAACAAGTTGAGCAGGCGTCCGGTGCGGCGCGTCACGCGCGCGGCGGCTGACTGGGGGGCACCCGCAGACTCGGGCAACCACTTGTTGACACACTGCTCCAGCTCGGCCAACTCGGCGTTCAGCTCCGTGCTGGGCAGCGAGCGGTCGTTGCCTCGGCGGCGCACGACCAGCAGGCGCGAGAGCGTCTCCATGCGGCGTTCCAGACCGCTCCGGTCTGGCCCCGAGTTGGAGGCGACCCGGCGCCAGGTGGACCGCAGCGCGTCCCGCTCGATCTCGTCCAGCGTGTTCCACGCCAAGCGGTTGACCGTGAGCTGGTCGTGCGGCACGTGAAACAGGTGCCGGCGGCCCGCGGCCAGCAGCAGCGCGGCGGCGAGTAGGACGAGCAGCCAGCGCCTCATCCCTCGCCCTCCAGCTCGCCTTCGAAGGCGTGCAGCACCTCGACGTCGTAACGCAGGTCGAGCGCGGCGGCTTGCTGCTGCAGGACGTCAAACGACCGCAGCACGTGCAGGTAGCGCACCACCTGATGGTCTTCGGCCGAGAGGGCGCCCTCCTCACGACCGCTGAAGTGCAGCGCCAGCGCGGCCAGCAGCACGGCGGCGGCGGCGGTCAGGCGTCGCAGGGGGATCACGCGGCGCGGCGTCTGCGACTGGTGCGCCTCGCGGACCGCGGACCGGAAACGGGCCTCGGGGCGCACGCCGGTGTCGCCGAAGGCATCCCCCAGGGCGGCCCACAGCGCGCGGTGCTCGGCCACGAAGCGCGCGGCCTCAGCGTCCGACGCCAGCAACGCGTCGGCCTCCGCCTGCCGCGCCGGCTCGAGCGTGCCGTCGGTCAACGCCTGCAAGAGCTGCCGCTGGGCATCATCCATCGGTCTCGTCTCCGAGTACGGGGGCCAGGTGCTTGCGCAGGCTCTCGCGCGCGCGCCAGAGCAGCGACTTGACGGCCTGTAGCGAGAGCTCCATCACCAATCCGATCTCCTCGTAACCCAGGCCTTCGAAGCGGTTGAGCATGAGCGCCCGGCGCTGATTGTCGGGCAGCTCATCCACGGCCGCGCGCACCATGGCGGCGCGCTCACCGGCCTCAAACGCCTCGGCCGGCGCCACGGCGTTCGTGTCGGGGAGGTCCCAGCCGGTCTCATCGTCCGCTCCACGCGCCGCGTCCAGGGAGAGCGTGCGGCGGCGGTTGCTGTATTGAGTGTGGTTCACGCACAGGTTGAAGATGATTCGGTAGAGGAAGGTCTCGAAGCGCGCCGTCGGCTGGTAGCGGTGGCGCGCCCGGAAGAGCCGCAGGAACACCTCTTGGGCCAGGTCGTCCACCGACGAGCGATCGCGGATGGACCGGGCCACGCCGGCCTTCACACGGGTCTCGTAGTTGGAGACGAGGCGCTCGAACGCGCCCGGGACGTCCGCCGCCACCGCCAGCATGAGTTGCCGTCCGTCCGCTGATTCCGTCACGGAAGGCTCGCTCTCCGGGGTTGACGCCGAAGGCTCAGAAACCGGGTCGGGGCCCAGAGGTTGCGGGGGATTCCCGCGCGCCCCCGGCTCGGGAGCAGCGTTGGGGTCGGAGCCGGAGCCACGGGCAGGGTCATCGCGCGGGCCCGCCGCGGGGGCGCTCATGGCGCCAGCCCCGCAGAGCCGAACCAGCGCGCCCGCGCCCAGGGCTGGTAGCGCGCCAGCGGGCGCCCCAGCAGAAGGTCCGTCGAGACCGGCCCGAAGTGGCGGCTGTCGCGCGAGCTCACGCTGGCGTCGCCCAGCACGAACAGGCCGTCGGAGGGCACCCGGCACACCGGCAGGGTGGCGCCGGCGTGGCCGTAGCTGCCCTGGGAGCCGTAATGCACGTCGCGCAGCACCTCGACCTCGCGCAGCAGCAGCTCGCCACCCTCCACGCCGACCTCGGGGGTGTTGAGCAGAGTGGTACCGGGGGCCTGGGCCGTGCCGCTGTTGCCGTCGAACGACAGCACCAGGCGCCCGTCCACGAACACGCGCAGGCGGTGGTCCACGTTCCAGAACAGCACCTCGGCGCCGCGCGCGACGCCGGCAAACGAAGGCTCCTCGCAGAGCGGACCTGAGGCCAGGTTGTGGTGCAGACTGGCGCCGCCGCGGGCCGCGTCGGCCAGGCGCACGCGGTACAGGTCCACGCCCTCGCGGAGGCCCAGCAGCAGCGTGCCGTCGAGGCGCCCCACCACCACGCGCAGCGCCGTGTCGGCCACCAGCTCCGCACCCTCGGCCCGCAGCGTGCCGTCGCGCAGGGCGCGGCCGTAGCTGGCCAGGGCGGCGCCCTCTCCAGACGACAGACGCACGCCCTGCTCCGGCACGCGCTCGGGCAGCGTCGGCCCCGACCAGATCCAGGGCGCACCCAGGTCGTCGCTGCGATGCACGGGCACGAGCATGGAGCGCACCAACGCGTCGGAGCGCGACGCGAGCTCCAGCCGGTCGGCGGCCGGCCCAGTCCAGACGTCGCCCCGGCGGATCTGCACAAACTCGCCCGGCAGACCGGCGACGCGCTTGACCACCGCGCCGAAGCCCTCGGGCACGTCGTCGTCCACGTCCCGGTGCAAAACGGCCACGTCCCAGCGGCGCAAAGCGCGGAAGTCAGCCGGAGCGCGCAGCACGAGCAGGTGATCTCCGCTGAGGATAGCGGGCTCCATCGACGCCGACCGAACCGCGTAGCTGGAGAACACACAGCCTCGGGCCAGCAGCGCCGGCAGCAGCACCAGCAGGGCCAGCACGAGCCGACGCCGGAGCAGCGAGCGGAGGGGTGCGCTGCCGGGCACCGGGGCGCCTCCTCAGCCCACACCCAGGGCGCGCATCAGCCCCAGGGCCACGGCGAAGTAGATCAGGTAGGCCGCGATGTCGTTCAGCGTGAGCAGAAACGGACCGCTGGCGTAGGCCGGATCGACCTTCACGAGGTTGCAGGCGAAGGGCACCAGCGTGCCGGCGAAGGCCGCCACCAGGATGGCGCAGGGCAGGGCCGTGCCCACCACCAGGCCGATCCAGGCGCGGTCTTCGTGCCAGACCATGGCGGCCAGCCCCGCCAACACGCCCGCGAGCAGGCCGATGAACAGGGCGATGATGATCTCGCCCGGCAGCACACGCATGGGCCGCTTGGGGTCGACCTCGCCGGTGGCGAAACCGCGCACCATGATGGTGGACGACTGGCTGCCCACGTTGCCCGCCATGCCGCCGACGAGCGGGATGAAGTACAGCAGCGCCTTGAAGTCCTCGTTGGCGCCGTTGCTACCGCCGCTGCTGCCGCCGTCGAACCAGGTGGCCTCCACGTACTCGATCAGCATGCCCGCCAGGAACGTACCGGCCAGGGTCACGCTGAGCCACGGCGCGCGGGCGCGCAGACGCACCAGGATGCGCTCGCTGGTGGGGTGCACCACGCCCGTGCCGGCCAGGCGCAGCATGTCCTCGCTGGCCTCCTCCGCCAGCACGTCGATGATGTCGTCGGCGGTGATGACGCCCTTGAGGCGCCCGGCGGGGTCGACCACCGGCAGCGAAGGCAGGTTGTAGCGGTCCACCAGCCGCGCCGCCTCTTCCTGGTCAGCCGAGGCCTCGATGCTGACCACGTCCGGGTCCATCACCGTCGCCACGGGGTCCTCGGGTTGGGCGTTGAGCAGCGACTTGAGATCGACAAAGCCCACCAGCGTGCCGGCAGGGTCCAGCACAAACGCCTCGCCCATGACCTCGGGTTGCTCGGCGCTGGCCAGCTTGGTCATGGCCGAGCCCACGGTCTCGTTGCTGCCCACCGCCACGACCTCGCTGGTCATGATGCCGCCGGCCGACTCGGGCTCGTAGCCCCCCAGCATGTCGACGTCGCGCCGGGTCTCTTCATCCAGGTGACCCATGACGGCGCCGCGCGTCTGCTCGGGCAGGTTCTCGAGCAGGTCCACCGCGTCGTCGGGGTCCATCTCGATCACCAGCCGCGTCAGGCGTGGCAGGTCGAGCAGTTCCAGCAGCTCTTCCTGGGTGCGGTCGTCGGCCTCCGAGAGCACCTGCGCCGCCTTGGCGTCGCTGAGCAGGGCCAGGATCAGGCGCCGGGCGCCCACATCCAGGTCGAGCAGCGCCGCGGCGATGTCGGCCGGATGCACCTCCGCCACCGAGCTGGGGGCGTTGCGGCCCTCCAGGCTCTGGACGATCTGCTGGATGTCGGGGGTGTCCATGGCGCCGGATCGCGGTGGGGAGGGCGGCAGCAACAGGCAGGGTAGCCGTCTGCTGCGGCCCGCTCCACGCGTCGATTGCGGTCCGCGCCCCGGCCGCGGCCCCCGGCGGTCACCACTCGCCGAATTGCGCCTATGCTTGAGGAGACCTGGAGAATCATGCCTAGCCCCTGCGAACGACTCGCGCTGCGGACCCTGCTCGATGCCGTCGATCGGCACGATCCGGGCCTGCTTGCGCTGTTGGCCGGACGCCCCACCGAGGGCGTCCTGTTCGGCCCTCTGGCCGCCGCCGGCCTGGACGACCTGGACGTGGGGCTGCTGCTGGTCGCGCTGGCGGCGCGCCTGGCTGGCCGGCCCCAGCTCACGGGCGATGAGCTCGTGGCGGCAGCGGCCCCCACCAGCGCCGGGCGCCTGGACGCGCTGTGCCACCTGGGCGCCGAGAGCCCGCTGCTGGCCTCGGGCCTGCTGGTGCCGGACGTGGCTCCGCCCCACCCGGCCGAGGCCCACGCCACCTGCTGGCGCGTGGCCGACCATCTGCTGCGCCTCGCCTGTGAGGCCGCCGGCCACGAAGCCCAGCCGCGCCGGCCCCTGCCGCGGGGCCCCTACCGCAGCCACGGCGAGCTGCTGACCGACCTGCGGCGCCTGTCCCTGGCCTACCGCCGCCGCGCCGCGCGCATCTTCTCGCTCGACCCGTGGGTGGGCGTAGGGCTCGACTCGCCCGACGGCGCCGAGGTCGTGGCGCGCCGGGCCCGCGAGGCCGCCGCGCATGTGGCCTCGCGTCTGGCCGCCACCGACGACGCCGAGCTGCCGATCCTGCGACTCAAGAACGAGCACGGCCTCGACCTGGACAGCCTGGTGGTGCTGGTGACGCTGCTGTTCCAGGAGCTGCTGGAGGGCCTGGGCGTGGTGGACGCCGTCGACCTGGTGCGCCTGGTGTGCGAGAGCGAGGAGGACATCCTGCGCCGCCGGCACATGCTGCGGCCGCTGCAGAGCGCAGGACTGGTGCGGCTGGAGGGCAGCTACGCCGGCAAGGACCTGACCGCCGACGCCTCGCTGCCGGAGCGCGTAGTGGACGAACTAGTGGGCCAGCAGGCCATCGCCAGCGACGACCGCATCGACTTCCACGCCTACCTTCAGGACCTCGACAGCTCCGACGCCTTCTTCTTCGACCTCGGCTTCGACGAGACGTCCTGAGGGCGGCCGCTCGCCCGGCGAGCGCGGACTCGTCCACCCAGCTTCACCCGGGCAAGCCGCGTCAAGCAGCTCCCCCCGCGCGGCCCGGGCACCGACGCGCGCCGCAGCTCTTACCAGCTGAACCAGCTCCGGTCGGAGCTTCAGCGCCTTCCCGGTGTTTTTATTCTGCTTCATCCGGGACAGCCTCCTTGGCCGAAGGGTCGTCAAGCAATCCCGTGTTCATTGCGAGTCCCGGATGAACAACATCTTCGGACGGCACAGCTAGGCATGCGGAGGCGTGGACAATCGCTACACAACAGACTGCCCGGACGGACCCGGCCCCGTCCGGACAGCGGCTTGAGCAGCGCCTGGGCGCTCAGGCGACCGCATCGCCGGACCAGCTGGCCATCCTCACTCCTGAGCACCGCTGGACCTACGCTGACCTGCTGAGAGAGGTGCGCGCCGTTGCCAGCGCTGTGCAGGCCTGCGCCGGAGCTGGGAGCGAGCAGCGAGTGGCCCTGCTCTTCGATCCAGGCGCTCCCTTTGTGGCCAGTCTGTTCGGTGCCCTCTCGGCCGGGCGTTCCTACGTCGCGCTCGACCCCGCGTATCCCGTGGCGCGCTCACGCTTCGTGGTCGAGGACGCGGGCGCCACGCTGATCGTCTGCGATGCTGCCAACGCAGAGCGAGCCCACGAACTGGCCGGCCCGGAACGGCCTGTGCTGGCCTTCGAGACGCTGCAGCCGCCGAGTGACGAGTCGTCGCTCGCGGGCGGCTCGATCGACGATGTGGCCTATGTGCTCTACACATCCGGCTCGGAGGGGGCGCCCAAGGGCGTGCTCCAGACCCACCGCGGAGTGCTTCACCACTCCATGACGTATGCCCGGGCCATGGGTATCGGCCCCCAGGATCGAGTGACGCTGCTCTCCTCTCCTACCTTTGATGGCGCGGTGCTGGACATCTTCGGAGCGCTGCTGTCGGGCGCCACCCTGTGCCCGGCTCCCCTGCGCGTCTGGAGCCTGCCCGACCTGCTGACGTGGCTGGATGCACAGGCGATCACCGTCTACCACTCGACGCCATCGGCCTTCCGCTACCTGGCCGAAGGGCTCACCCGGGGCATGCTGTCCGACGTGCGCACCGTCGTCCTGGGTGGTGAGGACGTGCTGCCCTCTGACGTCCGCTTGCAGCGCAAGCACTTCGGCCCCAGCACGGGACTGTGGAACCTCTACGGCATGTCCGAGTCGAGCCTCGCGCTGCTGCACGCAGTGACCGACGCCGACGGCGCCGATGCGACCGGCCGCGTCCCCATCGGGCGGCCGGTCGACGCGACCGAGGTGCGACTGCTCGACGCGACGGGCGGGCCCCAAGGGCGCGTGGGCGAGATCGCCATCATCGGGCAGGCCGTCGCGCCCGGCTACTGGAAGCGCGACAGCCTCAGCACGAGCGCCTTCTCTCCGGACCCAGACGGAACGGAGCGCACGCTCTATCGCACGGGTGACCTGGGACGCGAGCGCCCGGACGGCACGCTGGAGTTCGTGGGCCGCAAGGACGCGCAGTTCAAGCTGCACGGCTACCGCGTCGAACCGCGCGAGATCGAGCTCGCGCTGGAGCAGCACGAGCAGGTACGGGCAGCCGCAACCGCGGTCCGGGTCGATGACGCAGGGCGACAGAGGCTGGTGGGTTACGTCCTCATTGACGAGGGCCAGGCGCCTCCGTCGACCGGAGCCCTGCGGGCGGCGGCTCGCACGCGCCTGCCGGACTACATGGTGCCCAGCGCCTTCATGTGCCTGGACGCCTTGCCGCTCACGCCCAACGGCAAGCTCGACCGGCGAGCGCTGCCCCAACCCGACTGGCGACGCCCGACGCTGGCGGGGCGCCACACCGAGCCGCGCACCCCGCTCGAGCGCGAGCTGGTGCAGCTGTGGGCCAGCGCGCTGGGCGTGGAACGCGTGGGAGTGCACCACGCCTTTCTCGATCTCGGCGGCGACTCGTTACGCGCGGCCGCGGTCGTGAACACCCTGCAGTCCCGTCTGGGGGAGACCCTCTACGTGACCGCGCTGTTCGAGGCGCCCACCGTGGCCGAGCTGGCCGAGTACCTTGAGCAGCACTACGCGGACTCCGTGCCGAAGCTGACAGGACAGGCCCCCACGGAGCAGGGCGCGGCGGCGGCGCGGGTCACCGTCGAGCAGGGAGCCAGGCTGCGCGCGCTGATCCCCGCGCTGCCACGGCGCGCTCCCGACGCGGACGTTGGCGCGCGCAATGCTCCCGCCGTGTTCCTGCTCAGTGCGCCCCGGTCCGGCTCCACCCTGCTGCGCGCCATGCTCGCCGGCCATGGCGAGCTCTTCTCCCCGCCGGAGCTGGGGCTGCTGTCGTTCGAGACCCTCGCCGAGCGGGCGAGCGCGTGCACCGGACGCTACGCGTTCATGCGCGAGGGCCTGCTGCGCGCCATCATGAGCCTGCACGAGTGCGACGCCGCTCGCGCCATGGAGATCATGGCCCCCTTCGAGCAGGAGGGCACGTCCGTCCGCGCGTTCTACGCGGAGCTCCAGGCTTGGGCCGGGAGCCGTCTGCTCGTGGACAAGACGGCGGCCTACAGCAACGAGCCCTCGATCCTGCGCCGTGCCGAGCAGGACTTCGACGGCGCGCTCTACGTGCATCTCGTGCGCCACCCGGGTGCGGTGACTCGCTCGTTCCTCGAGGTTCGACTCGATCGCATCTTCCGGCATGAGCAGCCCTTCTCGCCCCGGCACCTGGGCGAGCTGCTGTGGCAGATCAGCAACGAGAACATCCTGGAGTTCCTGCAGGACGTGCCCGCCTCGCGCCAGTTACACGTGCGCTACGAGGACCTGGTGACCGATCCGCGCGAGACGCTCGAACGCATCTGCGGCACCCTCGGCGTGGCCTTCGACGAGGCCATGCTGGACCCGTACGGCGACCCCGACAAGCGCATGACCAACGGACTCTATGAGGTGTCTCGCGGCATCGGGGACATCCGCTTCCAGGAGCACCGCCGCATTGATCCTGCCGTGGCGGAGCGCTGGCGCAAGCACCTGGACCCAGCCGAGTTGGGCGAGCGCACACGAGCCCTGGCCCCGCTGCTGGGCTACGAGGATCTGCCGGCGCCCGAGGCGGCGGAGCCTGGGCAACCGCAGCAGGCTGCAACGGCGGGGGTCGCGATCACCCAGCGGCCGCTTGGCCACCAGGTCCCGCTGTCGTTCGCCCAGCAGCGCCTGTGGTTCGTTGAGCAGCTCGTCCCGGGAACAGGCGCCTATCATCTGCTGCGGGCGTCGCGTTGGCAGGGGCCGCTGGACTTGACGGCGCTGCAGCGGTCTCTGGACGAGATCGTGCGGCGGCACGAGGCCTTGCGAACGACGTTCGCGCAAAGCGGCGGCGAGCCCTGTCAGGTCGTGTCCGAGACCGGCGTGTTCCCGCTCCGACAGGAACAGGCCCCGGACAACGAGGACGCGACGGAGGTCGTCGCCCGCGTCGTGCGCGAGGAGTCGGGCACAGCGTTCGACCTGACTCGCGGACCACTGGTGCGCGCGCGCATCGTGCGGATCTCCGACGAGGATCACGTGCTCGTCTACGACGTGCACCACATCGTGGCCGACGGCGTCTCGCTCGAGCTGCTGTGGGACGAGCTGGTCGTGCTGTACCGAGCGTTCGTTGCGCAGCGACAGAGCCCGCTCCCGCGCCTGCCGATCCAGTACGGCGACTTCGCCTGCTGGCAGCGGAGCCCTGGGCAGGAAGCGGACCTGGCGCGGCTGCTCCCCTATTGGCAAGAGCAGTTGCGAGACGTCGCCACGCTCGAACTCCCCGTCGACCGCGCGCGCCCCTTGCGGCCCAGCTTTCAGGGTGCCGTCGAGTCGATTCGCCTGCCTGCCGCCCTGACCGACGCCGTGAGGACCTGTGGCCGGGAACACGGAGCGACCGTGTTCATGGTCTTGCTGGCTGCCTTCAAGGCCCTGCTGCAGCGCTACAGCGGCCAGACTGATCTCGTGGTCGGCTCACCCATCGCAGCGCGCCGCCGCAGCGAGACCCAGCCGCTGATCGGTTTCTTCGTCGACATGCTGGTGCTGCGCACGGACCTGTCGCAGGACCCCTCCTTCGCGGCTCTGCTCGGCCGTGTTCGCAAGGTCGCGCTCGAGGCCTATGAACACAGTGAGCTCCCGTTCGAACGCCTGATCGAGGCGTTGGTCGTGGACCGGGACCAGAGCCGCAACCCCTTGTTTCAAGTGAGCTTCAGCCACCGCCAGCAGCAGGAGCGGGGCCAACAAGTTCCAGGCTTGCACGTCGATCGACTGCCCATCGACGCGGGGACCGTTCGCTTTGACCTCGAAGTGCGCGCGCTCGAATCAGACGAGCACATCGACCTGTCGCTGACCTACGCCACCGAGCTGTTCGACGCCGCGACGATCCGCAGCTTGGCCGAGCGCTTCCAACGCCTGCTCGAGATCGTGCTCAGCGACAGCGCTCGCCCGCTGTCCCAGATCAAGCTGATCACGGACGCGGAACGCCAGCTGCTGGCGACCTGGAACGACACCGTCCGCGACCATCCGAGGGACGGCAGCATCCACGGCGTCTTCGCCGAGCAGGTCAGCGCCACGCCCGATGCGGTGGCGTTGGTCTTCGGGGAGCTGCAATGGACGTATGCGCAACTCGACCGCCGAGCGAACCAGCTGGCACACCAGCTCCAGGCCTGGGGCGTCGGCCATGAGGACTTCGTCGGACTGTGCGTCGAGCGCTCGCTTGAGATGGTGGTGGGTGTCCTGGCCATCCTCAAGGCCGGCGGGGCCTACGTCCCGCTCGACCCGTCGTACCCATCGTCTCGGCTGGAGTTCATGCTCCAGGACACCGGCGCCACGCTCTTGCTCACGCAGGAGGAGCTGCGCGCACAGCTGCCTGCGTTCGACGGCACCATCGTCACGCTGGACACGCTGGCAGAAGAGCTCGCGCAGTGGCCCGAGAGCGCACCGCGATCGGAGGCGGCTGCCAACAGCCTCGCCTACGTGATCTACACCTCGGGATCCACCGGGCGCCCCAAGGGCGTGTGCGTCGAACACCGCAGCGTGCTGCGCCTGGTGAGCAACACCAACTACGTCGAGCTCGGGCCGGACGAGGTCTTCCTTCAGTTCGCGCCCATCTCGTTCGACGCCTCGACGTTCGAGCTGTGGGGCAGCCTGCTCAACGGTTCGCGCTTGGTCATCGTGCAGCAGCAACCGTCGCTGCAGCAGCTCGCCGACACGATCGCCGAGCACGGCGTCACAACGCTCTGGTTGACCGCCGCGCTCTTCAAGCAGATGGCCGACCTGCACGCCGATCAGCTGGGCGGCGTACGACAGCTGCTGGCCGGGGGCGAGGAGCTGTCCAGCGTTCACGTTCAGCGCTTCCTCGCGACGCTCGAGGATCGCCGGCTCATCAATGGCTACGGCCCCACCGAGAACACGACGTTCACCTGCTGTCACGTGATGACACGCCACACCAGAATTGGCCGGTCGGTGCCCATCGGACCACCGGTCACCAACACGCAGGTGTACGTCCTGGATGAAGACATGCAGCTCTCGCCGGTGGGCATTCCCGGCAGGCTCTACGCGGGCGGAGACGGCCTGGCGCGTTGCTACCTCAACGACGCCGAGCTCACGGCGCGCAAGTTCGTGCAGGATCCGTTCCGCGATGACCCGGGCGCCCGGCTCTACGACATCGGCGATCAGGCGCGCTGGCTTCCCGACGGGACGCTGGAGTTCTTGGGGCGCAAGGATCATCAGGTGAAGCTGCGCGGTTTCCGGATCGAGCTCGGCGAGATCGAGACGGCGCTGGTGCGACATCCGGCGCTGCGCGAGGCCGCGGTGCTGTGCCAGGGAGAGGCCAGCGGCGACAAGAAGCTGGTGGCCTACGTCGTCCCGGTCGACTCATCAGGAGCGGACCCCTCGGGCGCAGAGCTGCAGATCGGCGATCTGCGCCAGCACCTGATGCATGCGCTGCCCAGCTACATGGTCCCCTCCACCTTTGCCGTGCTGGACAGGCTCCCCCTGAGCGCAAACGGAAAGCTGGATCGTGCGGCCCTGGGTCGCATCGACGCCGTTCAGACCGAAGAGCAGGGCGAGTACGTCGAGCCACGGACGCCCACCGAAGAGCGCATCGCCTTGATCTGGGCCGGCCTACTGGGCGTCGATCGAGTGGGCATCCACGACGACTTCTTCGTGCGCGGCGGGCACTCGCTGATGGCCATGCAGGTGATCAGTCGCCTACGCGAGGAGCTCGAGGTGGAGCTCCCGGTTCAAGAGATGTTCTCCAGCCCGACCGTCGCCGGCTTGGCGGAGGTTGTCGATGTCCTGCGTTGGGCAGCGACAGATCACAAAGACCCGGATGTCGTCGTCGATGGCGAGGACTTCGAACTTTGAGTGTCATCGGAGTCACACCATGAAGGCCCTGCAGCTGCTGTCCCACATCCGTCAGCTGGGAGGAATGGTCACGGTGGATGCAGACGGGCCGCGGGTGACCAGCCCCAGCATGCGTAGAATAGAGGGTCGCGTGGTGCCCGTCTCCCGAGCTACCACGCGCGCCGCCCGGAGGACCTGCCATGGCTGACAACGCCCACGACGACCTGATCTACGACTGGAACAAGGTCGCCGATTATCCCGAACCGCCGAACCCGATCGAGTTCGACGACGAGACCCTGCGCGACGGCTTGCAGTGCCCCTCCGTCACGGCCCCGTCCCTGGCCGACCGCATCAAGCTGCTGCACCTGATGTCCGACCTGGGCCTCCAGTTCGCCAACGTCGGCCTGCCCGGCGCCGGCCCGCACGTGGTCAAGGTGGTCACCCAGCTGGTGGAGGAGATGCGCGACGCCAAGCTCAGCGTGGCTCCCAACTGCGCCGCGCGCACCGTCGAGGCCGACATCCGCCCGGTGGCCGAGATCCAGCAGAAGACCGGCGTGCCCATCGAGGTGTCCACCTTCATCGGCTCCAGCCAGATCCGCGCCTATACCGAGGACTGGTCGCTGGACACCATGCTGGCGCACAGCCGCAAGGCGCTCAAGTTCGCCGAGCAGGAGGGGCTCGAGGTCATGTTCGTGACCGAGGACACCACCCGCGCGCACCCGCGCACGCTGCACGCGCTCTACAGCGCCGCGCTGGAGAGCCCGGCCACGCGCCGCCTGTGCTTCTGCGACACCGTGGGCCACTCCATCCCCCAGGGCGCCGTGAACCTGGTGCGCTGGGCGGTGGAGCTGATCGAAAAGAGCGGGCGCACCGACGTGAAGATCGACTGGCACGGCCACCAGGACCGCGGCCTGGGCGTGCCCAACACCATCGCCGCCATCCAGGCCGGCGCGCACCGCGTGCACGGCACGGCCCTGGGCATCGGCGAGCGCGCCGGCAACACGCCCATGGACCAGCTGCTGGTGAACCTGCGCCTGGTGGGCTGGATCGACAACGACCTGGCCAAGCTGGGCGACTACGTCAAGCTCACCAGCCGCAGCACCGAGGTGCCCATCCCCGTGAGCTACCCGGTGTTCGGGCGCGACGCCTTCGAGACCGGCACGGGCGTGCACGCCGCCGCCGTCATCAAGGCCCAGAACAAGGGCGACGAGTGGCTGGCCAACCGCGTCTACTCCGGCGTGCCGGCCGACATGGTGGGGCTGCACCAGGTCATCCGCGTGGGCCCCATGTGCGGCAAGAGCAACGTGGTGCACTGGCTCAAGGGCAACGGCTACGCGCCCGACGAGGCCGTGGTCGAGCGCCTGTTCGAGGCCGCCAAGGACGCCTCGCGCCTGCTCGAGGACGACGAGCTGCACGCCCTGGCCAAGGGCGAGACGGCGGCGGCGGGAGGCTGAGCGGCGGCGGCGCGTCACACCCCGCCCGCGCTTGCGATAGAATCGAGACTGGTGAACTGCCAACAGGGCGCTAGAGACAACGGAGGAGTGGACGATCGCTACACAACAGACTGCCCGGACGGATCCGGCCCCGTCCGGACAGAGGCTTGAGCAGCGCCTGGGCGCTCAGGCGGCCGGATCGCCGGGCCAGCTGGCCATCCTCACTCCTGAGCACCGCTGGACCTACGCCGACCTGCTGAGAGAGGTGCGCGCCGTTGCCTGCGCCGTGCAGGCCTCGGCCGGCGCTGCGAGCGATCAGCGAGTGGCCTTGCTCTTCGATCCAGGCGCTCCCTTTGTCGCCAGTCTGTTCGGAGCCCTCTCGGCCGGGCGTTCCTACGTCGCTCTCGACCCCGCGTATCCCGTACCGCGCTCACGCTTCATGCTCGAGGACGCGGGCGCCACGCTGATCGTCTGTGATGCCGCGAACGAGGCACGCGCCCATGAACTGGCCGGCCCGGAACAGCCTGTGTTGGTCTTCGAGCAGCTGCAGCCGCCGGGTGATGAGTCGTCGCTCGAGGGCGGCTCGATCGACGACGTCACCTACGTGCTCTACACGTCCGGTTCGGAAAGGGCGCCCAATGGCGTTCTCCAGACCCATAGCGGCGTGCCGCACCACTCCCTGACGTACGCCCGGGCCATGGGAGACGTACGCCCGGACCATGGGAATTGCGAACGGCCTTCAGGCCCTCGATCAAACCCCGAAGGACTCTGCCGTGAGGGCTCCCCCAGCCACATCTTCGAGCAATCCCGCCAGGCCTTGTCGGAACACCGTCGCTTCGCGTATCATTACGCATACTTCATAGTGGGGCGCTCCTCCGGGACTTTCAGGCCAACTCGTTGTCTTGGAACGACTTACGAGCTTGCGGAGTGGGCCCCGCCGTTTCAGCCGCCGCTCCTGCGACTACGTTGAGCAGAATGCACACCCGAAGATACTTACATTGAAAATTGGCAGCGCTGCGTAGTCGCGCACGGCAAGTCATCCGTGCGCACGACCCGGCTGATCAACGGCGAAGTACGCAACGTTGAGATCAACTCGCCGAGTTGACGTCAGAAGGAAGCTTCACCCGATCGCTCGAGGAGATTGCAGTGGCGAAATTCCGGTTCGTTTCTTGCGCAGGGAGCGGGCACTGCGATTTTGGAGGAATGAGCTTCGTCCGCATGGCGCGCGAATTGATGGACCGCGGGCATGCAGTCGAGTGGGTCTTCTCCCGCACTCCATATGACATTCCGTACCGGGAAGTGATGTCTGTCATGCGCCGGCATGGGATCCAAGTCGATACGAGCGAACGCTTCTACCTCAGCGTCGCCGAACACGATGAGGACCTGGGTGCGAGCACAGCTGCGTTTCGATCCTATCTCTCGTCGCGAGACGATGACTGCCTCGTCGTCGACCGCAACTGCGTTGGCGCTGGCTTTGCGGCTCATGCCGCCCGAGTGCCCTGGGCTGTCGTGGGCACGGATGGCAGAGAGTGGACGCATCAGTGGTTCGGCTTGAATCGCAAGCTCGTCCCGACTCCTGGGACCGTTCCAGAAGTCGCGTCGTTGGCTTCGAGCCTCTGCCACGAGGGGTTTCCGGCGCCCGGGAGACGCAGCTTCGTAGCGACCTCCCCTTTCTTGAACATCTCATTCTTGCCCAGGGCCCTCTACGATGACGGGACCGGCGAGAGCATTCCGGCGTGCTCTCACTTCCTCGGCGCCGGCCCCGTCCCCGACACTCTCAAGTCGCGCGACAAGCTGTTGATCACATTCGGGAACACATTCGCCTTCCCCGTCCGATTGAGATTGCTGCGCCTCCTGCGACCGCTCATCATCTCTCGATCCATCCCTACGCTCGTGCTCACCGGAAGAGGGCACACCGAGCCGTACCGGGACATCCTCCGTGATGTGCCAAGCGCAACGATCGCAGAATGGATGCCTTATGACGAGGCTTTCCGAGAAGCCCGGGTCGTCATCGGGCATGGGGGCAACGCATACATATGGCACGGTCTGCTAGCGGGAAGCCCCATGCTGGCGGTTCCTTGGTATCAGGGAGACCAGCACTACGGCTCGCTCCAACTACAACGCCTCCAGGTCGGAAACGCCGTACCTGTCTCGATGCTGCCAGGCCTGTCTCGTGCGTGGAGGCAGCTGTGCATGCGCATACCCTCGCGCATAACAAAGCGAATGGCCAACGCGAGTTATCGTCTCAATGGAACGAGACTACTGGACCAGCTCCAGGAGCTCTTGGCTGACGACGCTGTGCTCGAAACGTGCTCCAACTACAGTTCGCTCATGCGTTCTGGCGGCGGCGTTGAAGCGGGAGCCTCCTTGCTAGAGCGCCTGGCCCGAGAAAAGGCCCATGTCTCAACGTGCGGCACGGCCGCCTGCTGTTGCTGATCTGCCCCTCCCCGGTTGATCGGACACCGAGGGAGGGGCAGAGTCGATTTCCCGGGTGCTGAAACACCCGCCGGGTTTTCAGAGCCACTACTTCGCATCGCTGGGCGATGCCCACGCCTGGGTCGTAACCGTCCTGTGATCCCCACCCCCACGCCCCGATTCCCGCGCAGGCCGCTCGGCCCCGTCGCTTCCGACTTCAGCCCTGGCTGGCTTCCCCGCGATCGAGTGCGACCCCGGCCAGGGCGGCGAGCGCGGTCTGTCGGCGTGCGGCGACCTGCTCGGCGAAGTGCTGTTTCCAGCCGTGGGGCGTGAGCTTGGTCACGTCGGTGCAGTG
>QNBX01000057.1 GCA_003644265.1 Planctomycetota bacterium | reverse complement strand
TGTCTTCTCCGAGGCGCTGGAAGCGTCGGGGAAAGACCCCTGGCTGGGCCGCACGCTGGGCGCCTGGACCTTGGAGGCGCTGCTGGGCGAGGGCGGCATGGGCCGCGTCTACAGTGCGCGGCGCAGCGACGGCGGCTTCGAGCAGCGGGCGGCCATCAAGCTGCTGCGTGTCGGTCTGGTGGGGGCCGCGGCTCAGGGGCGCTTCGAGCACGAGCGCGCCACGCTGGCGCGGCTCGAGCACCCGGGCAACGCGCGCCTGCTCGACGGCGGCAGCACCGAGGACGGCGTGCCCTGGCTGGCCATGGAGCTGGTTCAGGGCCAAGCGCTCGACGAGGCCTGCGACGAGTCGCAGCTCGGCGTGGCCGCGCGCGTCGCGCTGGTGGCGCGGGTCTGCGACGCGGTGGCTTTCGCCCACGCGCAGCTGGTGGTGCACCGCGACCTCAAGCCCTCCAACGTGCTGGTGGACGGCGAGGGCGAGCCGCGGCTGCTCGACTTCGGCATCGCCAAGGTGCTCGACGACGAGCGCGACGCGGCGCTCACGGTCGACGGCGCCGTGCCGCGCACACCCGGCTACGCCAGCCCCGAGCAGGTGCGCGGCGAGTCGGTGGGCACGGCCAGCGACGTGTACTCACTGGGCGTGCTGTTGTACGAGCTGCTCACCGGGGCTTCGCCCTACGTCGTGTCGGAGGACAGCGTGGCGGCGGTGGAGCGCGCGGTGACCGAGCAGCAGGCGGTGCGACCCAGCCGCGCCACCACGCTGCACGCCCCGGCGCGCGGCACCAGCGAGCAGCGCCTGCGCCGCCAGCTCTCCGGCGACCTCGACAACATCCTGCTCAAGGCCCTGGCCAAAGAACCCGCGCGGCGCTACGCCTCGGCCGCGGGCCTGGCCGACGACCTGCGCCGCTACCTGGGCGGCCTGCCTGTGTTGGCGCGGGCGCCCACCCTGTCGTACCACCTGAGCAAGTTCGTGCGCCGGCACCGGACGGCCTGCGCGCTGGGCGCGCTGCTGCTGGCGCTCGGCGTGGTCGCCGCCAACAACTACGTCCAGGGCCTGCAGCGCGAGGCCGACCAGGAACGCGCCATCGCCGAGTCCCTGCAGCGCGAGGCGGACCAGGAACGCGCCATTGCCGAGTCCCTGCAGCGCGAGGCCGACCAGGAACGCGCCACTGCCCAGGCCCTGCGGCGCGAGCGCGACGGGCTGCTGGCCATCGGGCGCCTCTCCGACGCGCGCCGCCTGGCCCTGCTGGTGTCCGATGCGGCCGGCCCTCTGTGGCCGCCCACACCCGAGCAGCGCGGCCCGCTGGACGACTGGCTCACCCGGGCCGAGCAGCTGCTGGCGCGCCGCGGTGAGCACGGCGCGACCCTGGCCGAGCTGCGCGCCCGCCGGGACGGGGGCGACCGCAGCCAGGAGGTGCTCTGGTGGGAGGAGCAGCTGGCCGCGCTGGTGACCGCGCTCGACGCCTTCGCCGCCGACGCCCCCTGGGGCGACACCCTGGCCGCCGTGCGCCGGCGCCGCGCCCTGGTGGACGAGCTGGAGCAGCGCTCGATGATCGATGCGGCCGATGCTTGGGTCGCGGCGCGCGCAGCCATCGCCGCCTCGCCGCGCTACGCCGGCCTGGACCTGCCGCCCCAGTGGGGCCTGGTGCCCTGGCGCGTCGACCCCGACAGCGGCCTGTGGGAGTTCTGGCTGGCGGGCAGCGGCGCGCCGCCCAGCTCCGACGCGCCCGACGGGGACGACCGCGCCGGACGAATGCTGGTCGATGACGCCTCCGCCTTGGTGTTCGTGCTGCTCCCCGGTGGCGAGGCGCAGGTGGGCGCCCAGGCCCAGGACCCGTCCGCGCCCGGCTACGACGAGTTGGCCTTCGCAGACGAGCAGCCTGTGGGCAGCGCGACGCTGGCGCCCTTCTTCCTGGCCAAGACGGAGCTGACTCAGGGCCAGTGGCTGCGGCTCACGGGCGCCTCGCCCAGCCACTACAGGCCGGGTACAAACTCCGACTTCGAGCTGACCCTGGCCCACCCGGTGGAACAGGTCAGCTACGCCGAGGCGTCCGAGGTGCTGCGCCGCTCGGCGCTGGTGCTGCCCACGGAGGCGCGGTGGGAGTACGCGGCGCGCGCTGGCACGAACACGCCCTGGTGGTGCGGCGATGACCCGGCGGCCCTGGATGCGGTGGCCAACCTGGCGGACCTGTCCGCCCGCGACGGCGTGGGCAGCACGGGCTGGAACTACGCGCCCGTGCTGCAGCGCGGGCACAGCACCCACGCGCCGGTGGCCTCGTTCCTGCCCAACGCCTTCGGCCTGCACGACGTGCACGGCAACGTCTGGGAGTGGTGCTTCGACCAGGCCGCGCCCTACCGGCTGGCGCTCGCGCCCGGGAGCGGCGCGCGCGTCATCCCCGAGGGCGCGCCCGACGGCGACACCGCCATCCTGCGCGGCGGGGCCTACAGCAACCCGCCGGTGCGCGCCCGCTCCGCCACGCGCTGGAGCGCCCCGCGCGACTTCCGCTCCAATGTCGCCGGCGTGCGCCCCGCGCGGGATCTCGTGCGCTGAGCTGTCCCGAGCAGCCGCGGAGCGCGCGTCCGCGTCAGGCGGTCGCTGGCGCAGGCGAGCTCGGATCGTCCGCCCAGCCCTTGGTGCGCTCCACCGCGCGCTCCCAACGTGCGCGCTGCTGGGCCACGCGCTCGCTGGCGCCCGGCGCCGGTTCGAAGCGGCGATCGATCTGCCAGCGTCCGGCCAGGTCGTCGACCCCGGACCACACACCCGTGGCCAGGCCCGCCAGGAAGGCCGCGCCGCGGGCCGTGCTCTCGGTGACGCGGGGGCGCACCACCGGCACGCCCAGCACGTCGGCTTGAAGTTGCATGAGCGTGTCGTTGTCGGCCGCGCCGCCGTCCACGCGTAGCTCGGGCAGGGGCGCGCCGGTGTCGGCCGTGACGGCGTCGAGCAGGTCGGCCACCTGGAACGTGATGGCATCGAGCGCGGCCCGCGCGATGTGCGCCGAGGTGGTGCCGCGGGTGATGCCGCACAGGGTGCCGCGGGCGGACGGGTCCCAGTGCGGCGCGCCCAGCCCCGCGAAGGCCGGCACCAGCACCACGCCGCCGCTGTCGGGCACGCTCAGCGCGAGGGCCTCCACCTCGGCGGCCGTCTTGATGATGCCCAGGCCGTCGCGCAGCCACTGCACCACCGCGCCGCCGATGAAGACGCTGCCCTCGAGCGCGTACTCCAGCGGCCCGCCTCCGATGCGCCAGGCCACGGTGGAGAGCAGGCGGTTGGCCGACACCGGCGCCTCGCCCCCCGCGTGCGACAACAGGAAGCAGCCCGTGCCGTAGGTGTTCTTGGCCATGCCCGGCGAGGTGCACAGCTGGCCGAACAGCGCCGCCTGCTGGTCGCCGATGAGCGCCGCGACGGGCACGCCGCCGAGGCCCGTGTCGCTGATGCACTCTCCGAACACCTCGCTGCTGGAGCGTACCTCCGGCAGCAGCGCCCGCGGCACGCGCAGCAGCGCGCACAGCTCCTCGTCCCAGGCGCCGCGCTGGATGTCGAACAGCAGCGTGCGCGAGGCGTTGGACACGTCGGTGGCGTGCAGCGCGCCGCCCGTCAAGCGGTACAGCAGCCACGAGTCGACGGTGCCGAAGCACAGCTCGCCGGCCTCCGCCCGCGCGCGGGCGCCGTCGATGTGGTCGAGCAGCCAGGCCAGCTTGGTGCCGGAGAAGTAGGGATCGAGCAGCAGCCCCGTGCGCTCACGCACCCAGGTCTCGGCGCCGTCGGCCCTCAGCTGCGCGCAGACAGCGGCCGTGCGCCGGTCCTGCCAGACGATGGCGGGCGCCAGCGCTCGTCCCGTGGAGCGCTCCCACAGCAGCGTGGTCTCGCGCTGGTTGGCGATGCCGATGCCCGCGACGTCCGCTGCCGACAGGCCGGCTTGCGCGAGCGCCGCCTGCGCCGTGGCCAGCTGCGTCTGCCAGATCTGCTCGGGGTCGTGCTCGACCTGACCCGGCGCCGGATAGTGCTGCGTGAACTCCCGCTGCGCCGACGCGATGGGCTCGCCGTCCTCACCGAACACGAGCGCGCGCGAGCTGGTGGTGCCCTGGTCGAGGGCCAGGATGACAGGCATGGCGGGCAGCCTCCGGAGGACGCGCGAGCGAGTCTACACGCGTCGCGGGGCGCGCGCCGCCGTGGTGAGCTGCGCCGGAGGGCGGGGCGCGTCGCCGGGGCGACCGCTCAGCGCGCGGGCATGAGCTCGTCGGCCAGCTCCCAGAACAGCGCCAGCTCGCGTTCGGTGTCCCCGTCGTTCGGGTCGCGCTGGGCGCGCGCCTGGTAGATCCACTCGTTGGCCAGCAGGCGCTTGTCGAGTTGCCACAGCGCGATGGCCACGCCCAGCATGTCGGCGACGTGCGGCGCGCCCGCGATCTCCATGGATCGTTGCAGCTGCGGCACGGCGTCCGCCCAGCGCTCCGCTCGCACGTAGGCCAGACCCAGCGAGTTGCGGCTCGCGTCATCGTCCGGGTCGGATTCGACCACCTGCTCGAGGGTCTGCAGGGCCTCAGCCAGCTGCTCGGGCGTGGCGCTCGGCCAGGTCACGAGGGCCCAGGCCCAGTTGTTCTGGTCTCTCAGGCTCTCGGGAAGGGCGGCGGCAAACCCGCGGAACAGCGCGAGCCGGGCGCGCGGGCGCTCGGCCGGGTCGATGCGCCCAAGCAGGTTTTCTGCGCCGATACCGGGGATCCACATGACCTCGGGGGAACGCCGGCGCGTGGCCACGAGCGCGGCGACGGCCGCGTCCGTGCGGCCCAGTTCGGCCAGGATCCAGGACATGCGCGCGGCCACGATGGCGTTGTCCGGGCGCGCCGCCAGGGCCGCGGAGAGAAAGCGCAGAGCCTCGGTCAGATCAGCGACCGGCGGGGCATCGCTCGCGAACTGTAGTCGCCCCGCCAGCAGCTGGTTGATGATGGGGTTGGCCGGGTGGTTGAGCTGGCAGGCGCGCAGCATGGGCGTGGTGTCGAGGCCCATGTTCAGCGAGCGGATGGCCACCTGCAGCATGGCCACGGAGTTGGGCGGCCAGCTCGACGCCGCGTCCGAGACGATGAACGCGGACAGCGCCGCGCGATCCTCGCCCTCGATGGCATCGCGCACGGCGTTGCGCAGCGGGTCGGGGTCGAGCGCGCGCGCCAGGGCCGTGAGCCGGCGGGCTTCGGCGCTGTTCCAGCCGAAGAAGCGCTGCACGCGGGCGAACTCGTCCAGCGCCTGTCCCAGCAGCAGCGGGGCGTCGAGCGCGGTGAGGCGGGCCAGGGCGGCGTCTCTGTCGACGGCCGTGGGGTCCACGTCGTACGCGGCGAAGGCGGCCTCGAACAGCTGCAGCCGGTTGCGCTGGGAGCTGGTCATGAGCACGTCCAGCCCCTCGTCGAGGATGGCCTCCTCGAGCTGTGCGAGGAGCGCGAGCCGGGCCGCCTCGTCGGCGTTGCGCCGGGCCTGCGCGGCGCGGGCCGTGTCGACCTGGCCCCGGGCCAGCTGCACGCGCTCGGCGAGGTCCGCGGCGGCGCCCCCGGCCGCGACCACGGCGGCGGCCGCGTCGCAGGCGGCGTTGGCCGCCGCGAAGTCGCCGCTGCCACGAAACGCGCCGGCTTGCTGGATGTGGCCGTCCACCTGGGCCACCAGCTCGAGCCGCGCGTCGGCGGCCTGGCGCTCCAGGTGCATCCAGAAGCCCGCGCCGCCGAGGCCCACCGCCAGCACGGTGGCGGCCAGGGCCAGGGTGAGCCGACGCGCCGCTGCCTCGGCGCGGGCCTTGATGGCGGCCTCGGCGGCGCGCAGCTGGGCGCGCTGCATGCGCTGCTCCTGGCTCTCCAGCCAGGCGCGCACGCGCTCGAGCACGGGCTCGGCGCTGCGCGGGCGCGCGGCGCGCGCGGGGGCCATGCACTCGAGGCAGAGCTGGATGATCTCGTCATCGGCGCCGGAGGCCGCCAGGCGCTGCTTGGCCTGGTCCAGACGCGCGCGGGCGGCGCTCTTGATGATCGTGTCGCGGTCGCCGGTGTAAGGCGGGCGGCCGGTGAGGATCTCGCACAGGATAGCGCCCAGGGCGAACACGTCGGCGCGCTCGTCCAGCAGGTCGATCTCGCCCAGGGCCTGCTCGGGCGGCATGTAGGCCGGGGTGCCCATGATGGACCCGACCATGGACTCGCTGCCGCCGCTGGAGCCGCCGCTGCGCACGGTCTCGATGATGGAGACCTCGGTGTGCTGCAGTTGGGCCAGCTTCTCGTCGCTGGTGCCGCCCTCGGTGAGCACCTTGGCCAGGCCCCAGTCCACCACCTGCACCTCGCCGAACGCGCCCACCATGATGTTGGCGGGCTTGAGGTCGCGGTGCAGCACGTTGCGCGCGTGGGCGTAGGCCAGGGTCTCGCAGACCTTCTCGAAGATGCCCAGGAAGCGCCGGCGGTCGGCCTCGCCGCTCTGACGCTCGGCCAGCAGCTTGGCCAGGGTGCGACCCTTGACCAGCTTCATGGTGAAGTACGGCCGCTCGTCGGCCATGAGCCCCATCTCGTACACGGGCACGATGCCCGGGTGCTGCAGCTGTCCGCCGATCTGCGCCTCCTCCACGAAGCGCTGCAGGATGGCGTCGCTCTTGGCGTGCTCGGGCAGCAGCACCTTCATGGCCACGTCGCGGCCCAGGTCGGTGTCGTGACTCTTGAGGATCACGCCCATGCCGCCGCGCGCGATCTCGCCCAGCACCTGGTAGTTGCCGCGGTCGCGGGGCGCCAGGCCGGCGGGCTTGGCGCGGGCATCGATCAGCGGCGAGGCGCCGTGCTCGCTGCCCTCGTCGGGCAGGGTGATCTTGCTGGGCTGGCCGATGCGCCGCGCCACCTCGCGCAGCACGCTGAACTGGGGCTCGTCGGGGGCGGGCGTCGGATCAGTGGGTGCATCAGACGGGGGCTGACTCATGAACCGGCTCCTCCTGCGCGAAGGGCCCAGCGGCCCGCGCCCTGCCCGGGGCGTGGAGCGCAGCCTATCAGGAGCTGCTCGGTGCAGCGCTCAGCGGCTGTGTGCGACGGTCGGGTCGGCCGATGCAGAGCATTGTCTGCGATGTCAGGACCGCGGAGCGCTCAGCGGCTGCCGGCCGCCAGCGGCGTGGGGGCAGCCTGCTCAGCCAGCACGAGCTGCACGCTGGCGCGCTGCCGGCGCACGAGGCCGCCCTCCGCCCGGGTGCCCACGGTCACGGCGTCGCCCAGGTAGTCGAGCGTGGCCAGCACGGTCTCGACGCGGCGGAACAGACCGCTGACCTGCTCCACGATGGCGGCCGCCTTGGGGTCGTCCTGCGTGATCTGCCCGGTGAGCCCGCGCAGCATGCCGTCCAGGCTGGCCAGGCCCGCCTGGGTGCCGGCCAGCTCCCGCGACAGCGGATGCAGCTGCAGGCTGGTGAGGTCGTCACGCCCCACGTGCTGCGACAGCAGCGGGTGCACCTCCAGCCCGTCCTCCTCGCCCGCCGCCACCGACATGCACGAGGTGAGCGCGTGCTCGGAGGTGGTGAACACCAGCAGGTTGCCCACCAGGCCGTAGGTCAGCGGCGGCACCGGGATCGGTCCGGCCTGGATGCGCAGGGTGCGCAGCGAACGCCACATGCCCTCGGCCTGGCCGAAGCTCACGTCGAAGCTGAAGGGCAGCTCGGCCTCGCTGGCCCAGGAGCGCAGGCGCTCGGCCACGCGCGGCAGCACCCGCTCCATGACGCCGTCGATGCGGCGCAGGCAGCTGGCGGCGCCGTCGCGGTCCTCCAGCTGGAACAGGACCACCGTGTCGGTCATGGCCTTGGCGCTGGGGTTGCTGCGAGAGGGCAGGGTCATGGCCACGTGGGCGCTGCCCAGCCACGGCAGCACGTCGCGCTCGACCCACAGATCGAGGGTGGCCTGGGCCAGCTCGGCCATCCAGAGCACCTCCTCCATGGCGGGCCAGTCGCGCACCAGGCCTTCCATGGCGCTCTGCCAGACCGGCGCGAGGTCGACTCTGCCGCGCATGGTGAAGGCGATGGCGTCGCCGGGGATGTACGCCATCAGGTCGCTCTGGATCGGGGCCGCCAGGCCGGCGATGGCGGCGGGGGGGGCGTCGGGTGAGAAGCGCGTGACGGTCTGGGAGACCAGCTCGTCGTCGTGGCAGCGCAGCGTGCCCGAGATCGAGTCCAGGGCCTCGGGCAGCCTCAATGCGTCCGCCAGCAGGGCCTGCCAGGGGCCGTCCAGCACGCCGCGGCCGGCCAGCATGGAGTGCCGCTCGCCGGCGTCGGGGGCCAGGGCCTGCACGTCCACGAACCAGACGCCGGCGGCGTCCGCCGGAGTGCGGCCCTCATGCAGGGGCAGGTCGCGGCCGAAGCGCGGCGTGTCGATCAGGCGCGGACCCTCGCCCCCGGCCAGCAGCGCCGCGGCGCCGTCCAGGCAGCCCTTGCCCGAACCCAGCAGCACGATGCCGTCCGCGATGGCGGCCTGCACCAGCGGCTTGTCGCCGGGGCCGCGCAGGGTCAGCTGGTAGACGGACGTGCCCAGATCGTCGTGTTCGACGATGTCGTAGCGCACCGGGCCGCCGATGGTGCCCGCCAGGGCCCCCAGCATGGAGGACAGGCCCGCCTCGATCAGCTCGAGGTGCTCGGGGTCCGGACGGCTCATGAGCAGCAGCCCGCGCCCGGAGTCGGCGCCGCCGCCCAGCGGGGCCGTGCCGCAGCGGGCCAGGACCACCTCGCCGCGCAGCAGCTCGCGCCAGGGCACCACGGCGCCCACGGTCACCAGCACGTTGCGGATGGCGGCCACCTCGCGCAGCAGCTCAGGCGGTACGCCGGCCACGTCGGCCGTCTCGAAGACCCAGGAATCGAAGCGCGCCTCGACGAAGGCGTCGAGGGTGGTCTCCAGGTGGGCCTCCAGCGGCGCGCTGCCGGGGCCCGAGCGCCAGGACCAGACGGCGGCGGCGTCACCGGGGACCAGGCTCAGCAGGGGCTGTTCGAGGCTCTCGGCCGCCCGCGCCACGCTGGGCAGGAGCAGCAGCGCCAGCGCCAGTACGCACGGCGCGGAGCCCAGGGGCGCGGCGCGGCGCGTCACGCGGCGGGTACCGGCGAGAGCGCTGGGCGGCGCGCCGGGGCCGAGGTTAGGGCGCGAGGGGCGCGCGTCGCGCGATGGGATCAGCAGCATGTCGGGGCTCCAGTGGGGCAGCGCCCACCTGCTCGGGTCCCGCAAGAGAGTCCCAGCAGCGGGCGTCTCTGCGGAGAGCCGGGTCGAGCCGGGCGCTTGGTCACTCTAGCGGCCACCCGGGCGGCTGCCTCGCGGCGCCGTGATGTCGCCTGCCGGCCCCTGTGACGCAGAAGGGCCCCGAAGCAGCTGTTGTCAGCCTGCTCCGGGGCCCTGCAACCCGGGGTCGAGCCCCGAGTCGACGAACGAGTCAATCAGCGCTCACTCGTCGTCGCTGGAACCCGGCGGGTCGATGGGGTTCTCGCCACCCCAGAACTCGATCGAGTTGAAGATCAGCACATCACCCAGGAACCAGAGCCCATACACGGGGATGATGGTGAGCACGAGGAACATGCCCTCCTGGGCCCACTCGTTCTCGAACTCGGTGCCGTTCCAGTGATGGAGGCTCGAGGTGGCATTGAAGGGACCGTAGCAGCCGGGGGCGAGCGCCAGCACGCACAGCAGCAGAACAAGCACAGACGTACGAAGGCTCATGTTGAGCTCCTCGGAGACAGGGATGGCCGGGAGATCCTGCCCCCGGGTTCCCAGGAGGCTACCCATGCCGAGGCCCCGATTTCGAGCCCGAGATCGGGAAGAGTGGGCTACTTTTGCAGCTTGGCCGGGGCGGAGACAGGCCCGCGGCCTCCACAGGGAGGGCTTATGGGTCTCGAGATCGAGCGCAAGTTCCTGCTCAGCGGTCCAGCCGAACCCTGGCGCGATGCGCCCTCTGAGGCCTTGATACAGGGCTATTTGTGCCTCGACCCCGAGCGCACGGTGCGAGTCCGGCTGGCCAACGGCCGCGGCACGCTGACGGTCAAGGGCCTCGCTCAGGGCCTG
Source organism: Planctomycetota bacterium (assembly GCA_003644265.1). Next base: position 14,559 of record QNBX01000057.1, on the reverse strand, counting down.
ACGCGGCGCGAGTACGAGTGGGAGATTCCGGCCGCCGAAGCCCAGGAACTTCTGGGACTTTGCCGGCCCTCCCTGGTGGAGAAGACCCGCTTCAAGCTGCCCCTGGGGCCTCATCTGTGGGAGGTGGACCTGTTCTCCGGAGCCAACGAGGGCTTGGCTCTGGCCGAGGTGGAGCTGTCTTCAGAGCACGAGTCCGTGCAACTCCCCGCCTGGATCGGCGAGGAGGTCAGCCACGATCCGCGCTACACCAACGCGCAGCTCGCCCAGCGCCCCTTCGGGACCTGGGGAGCGGCCCACGCCGGCTGATCGGTCCGTGCCGTTGCCCGGGGCCTGGCTGGGGCAAGCCCTGGCGCTGGAGAAGGGGCGCACCGGCCAGGTGGGACGAAGGCCCCCAGCTGCCCCGCACCCGGCCTGACTGCAGGCCTCGCTGGAGCTGCGTCAGGGCGTGACCGGGAGCAGCAGCGGCGGGGACACGGTGCTGCCATGGGCCCCGGCCCATGCCACGGCCTGCAGGGCCACTTCGGTGAATGACGCGGGCGCGGAGTCTGGCAAGGGCAGCGGCAGGTAGGCGGCGCCCTGGGCGTCGGCCGGAACAATGCCCAGCAGCAGCACCGACTCGATGCCCGCGCTCTGCTCGAAGGGCAGGATGTCCAGGCAGATGGCCCCCCCGACGAAGCACGGCCCCGCTCCCAGGCCTGAGATCGAGCCGAAGAACGCCACCGGCTGCCCCGGCTCGGCGCCCAGGTAGGTCAGCAAGTTGGTCTCGCCCAGCGCCAGTGCTGCAGCGTGTAGAGCCGGTTCACAGGCGTCGGGCACGCCGTTGGCGTCCACATCGAAGGCGCTGCCGTCGGCCAACTCGACCGCGTCGGGCGTCCCGTCGCCGTCGCAATCCGCCGCCGGGACGATGCGGTACAGGGTGCCTGAGGCGCTCATGAGCAGCAGCTCACCGCGCCCGTCCAGGCCGAACGAGGTCAGGCCCACGAGCGGCTGCCCGCTCCCCGAGACGAGCTGATCGGCATGGTCGACGACCGTGGTGGCGGGGCCGTGGCCGATGCGCATGGAGCGCACGAAGCCGCTGCACCAGTCGGCCAGGAAATAGCGCCCCGCGTAGCCGGGAAGGTCCTGGCCGCGGTAGACGAAGCCTCCGATGACCGCGCAGCCCTCGTCGTGGGAGTATTGGTAGGTCGGAGCGACCAGCGCCGCGGAGGAGCAGGCGCAACCGGACAGCCCCGTGCAGAGGTTGGCCTCCATGCAGCGCCAGCCCAGGTTGGCGCCGCCACCATCTGCGGGCACGCGCGTCACCTCCTCCATCGTGGAGACGCCCACGTCGCCCACCAGCAGCGCGCCCGAGACGGGGTCGACGCAGAGGCGCCAGGGATTGCGCAGGCCCAGCAGCCAGATCTCCGGCCGCGCGCCGGCCACGCCCACAAATGGGTTGTCGGCTGGGATGGCGTAGGGCGAGCCGCCGTCCACGTCCAGTCGCAGTACTTTGCCGAGCAAGCTGTCGAGCGCCTGGGCATTGCCCAGGGGATCGAGCGGGCCGCCGCCGTCGCCCGAGCCCAGGTAGAGCATGCCGTCGGGTCCGAACTGGATCATGCCGCCGTTGTGCTCGAGGAAGTGCTGCTCGATCTGCAACAGCAGCTGCCCAGCGGGCAGGGCGCGGTCGGGGTCGTTGGGGTCCTCCTGGTAGCGCACCAGCACCGTGTGACCGTCGACGTTGTTGTAGAACAGGAAGAAGCTGCCGTTGCGCTCGTACTGCGGGTGAAAGGCCATGCCCAACAGACCGCGCTCGCCGACCGGCTGGATCTGCCCGCCCAGGTCGAGGAAGGGCTCGGCCTGGAGCTGGCCGTTCTTGATCAGCCGCACGCGCCCGGTATAGAGCTCCAGCACGAAGATGCGCGTGAGATCACCCGGGGGGGCCGTGGCAAAGACGGGGATCTCGAGGCCGTGGGCCACGAGCTGTAGCGCGAGCGGGGCCTGGCCGCTGGCCAGTGGGGCGGCCAAGAACAGCGCCGCTGCGAGCAGGGTCGCGAGAGCAAGGTGAGAGCGCATGGTGGGTCGAACCTGTTGCCAGGAGAGCGACTACGTGCTGCGTTGTGAGGGCACGCTGCTCCCAGGGGAGGCGGGCTGGGGTCGGGCACGGCGGCGCCGTGTCCGGGTGAACGTCCCTTATCGTACCGGCATTCTGAGTTCCTGTAGCCCGTGCCGGGGCGATCTGGAGCCGTTTTCACCCTCCCGTCCTGTGGCCCCTGCGTGCGCGCAGGCCGGCAGCGCGGCCCGGGGCCCGCGTGTGCGCACCCGGCCCTGCCCGACCGCCAGAGCTGCTTCACTCAGCCGGCATCGCCGAAGACGCTGCTAGAGCGAGAGCTCGGGGTCGTCCTTCAGCGCGTGCTGTTCGAGCTCGGTGACCAGGTAGTTGTAGGCCTCGTCCACCGAGTCCGTGCGCAGGAACAGGTCGACGTCCCCGGCGTTGATGGTGCCGGCTTCGATCAAGGCGTCGAAGTTGAGCACCTTGCTCCAGAACTCCGTACCAAACAGCACCACCGGCAGGTGCTTCTTGATCTTCAGCGTCTGGATCAAGGTCATGACCTCCATGAACTCGTCCAGCGTGCCGAAGCCGCCGGGCATGACGATCATGGCCTTGGCCAGGTAGGTGAACCAGAACTTGCGCATGAAGAAGTAATGGAACTCGAACGTCAGCCGGTGCGTGCTGTAGGGGTTGCCCGACTGTTCAAACGGCAGCGACACGTTCAGGCCGATGTTCTCGCCCTTGGCCTCGCTGGCGCCGAGGTTGGCGGCCTCCATGATGCCGGGCCCGCCGCCGGAGCAGATCACGAAGCGCCGGTCGTGGCCCTCCAGTGCCTTGCTCCACTCGGTCAGCCGGCGTGACAGCTCGCGGGCGTCCTCGTAGTACTTGGACATGGTCAGGTTGCGCTCGGCCACCTTCACGTCACCGTCGTTGGCCTGGGCCTCGGCCAGCTCTTGCTCGGCCACCTTCCGGGAGCGGATGCGCGCCGAACCGAAGACCACGATGGTGTCCTTGACGTCCAGCTCTTCGAAGCGCGTCTTGGGTTCGAGGTACTCGGCCAGGATGCGCAGCGGCCGCGCCTCGGGGGCCGTGAGGAAGTGCTTGTTGTCGTAGGCCTTGAACGGCCCCCGTCTCTCTTGGTTCGTCATAGCGGTCAGGTGGTAGCAGCCCGGCTTGCGCGGGAACAAGCAGAATCCGGCGACTTGTTGGGGTCGAGCCGGTGTTCAGAGGCCGTCGTCGCCGATGGGCTTTCCGCTGCAGATGTGCCAATGCAGGTGCTTGCTGTCCTGGTAGCTGCCCAGGTTGGTGATCACCCGGGCGGCGCCGTGTTCGCGCTCGACCTGGGCGGCGACGCGTCGGACCGCGGCCAGCAGGTCGGCCAGCAGTTGCTCCGGAGGACCATCTGTGGACGGGCCCAGGTCCGTCAGGCTGGGCACGTGGCGCGTGGGGATGACCACGATGTGCACGGGCCAGCGCGGCCGGGTGTGGTGGAAGGCCAGGACGTCGCCACTGCGCTCCACGATCCTCACGTGCACGTCGCCGGACAGGACCCGCTCGCAGTAGAAGTCGGAGCCGGGAGCCGGCGCGCCGGTGTCGGGGCCAGGGGCGCTGCGGGGCTCGGCGGCGACCAGCTGCCGGGCCAGCACCACCTCGCCGTCTTCGATCTCGCCCGTGGCGGCGAAGCCCAGGCGTTCGTAGAAGGCCTGGGGCGAGTGTTCGCCGGGGACCGTGCTCGTGCTGAAGCGGCCGGGGCCCTCCAGCTCCAGTACGCGCTGCATGATCAGCGTCAGGGCGCGGGAGCCGAAGCCCAGGCCCTGGTAGCGCGCGTCGATCATGTAACGCCAGAGATACGGGCGCGGGTCGTCGCCGCCGCCGAGGTCCACCAGCACGTAGCCCACCGGCACGCCATCGGCGTGGATGGACCGCTGCCAGGCCCGGCCGTCGAAGCTCGCCTGGGCCACGGACACGGCGGTGGTGGCCACGTAGCTGGTTTGGTGCTCGGCCACCTTCAGCCGCAGCACCGAGATCAGCGTGTCCCGCGTGATGGGCTCCAGGGTCACCTCGCTCTCGCGGGTGGGGGTGACCTCGGTCGTGGTCGCTGGCTCTGCCATGGTCCGGCTCCTGTGCGTGTCTTCCCGAGACGGGTGTCCGCCTGCGCCCGCCCATTCTCGTATTCTCGCCCGGGATGTCATTCGTCGTGTCCTGGTCGCTGCGCTGCGCGGGTGCTCTCCCGTCGGCGCGCCTGCTCGCTCCGCGCTGGAGCCGCCCGCGGTGATCCGCGATCTCGACCAGGTCTCCGCCGCCCTGCCCGAGGTGGACGTGGCCATCGTGGGCTCGGGGCCCGCCGGCATGACCCTGGCGCGGGAGCTGGCCGGCGCGGGCCTGTCCATCATGGTGCTCGAGAGCGGGCTGCGGCGCGTGACGGCCCGGGGCGACGCGCTGCGCGCCACCGAGCACGAAGGCATTGCCATCAAGGAGTACAGCCGCGAGCGCGTGCTGGGCGGCTCCAGCAGCACCTGGGCCGGCCTGTCCAGCCCCATGGACGCCATCGATCTGGTGCCGCGACCGTGGTTGCAGAGCAGCGGCTGGCCCCTGGCCCGCGACGAGCTGCTGCCCCTGTGGCAGGCCGCCGCCGAGCGCTACCGCTTTGCGCCCCTGTCGCGCTACGAGCCCGGGGGCTTCGACGAGGTCAAGGCCAGCGGCGCGCCGCCGCCCCGTTGGGACGAGCTCGAAGAGAAGGTCTTCCTGGCCGCCGACCCGCCCCAGGACTTCGGCGCCGAGCACGCCGACGTGTTCGAGCGGCCCGGCGTCGAGCTGCTGTTGGACGCCACGCTGTTGAGCCTCTCCAGCGACGGCGCGGCCGACGCCGTGCGCAGCGCCCGGCTGGTGACGCGCTCGGGGCAGCAGCACGAGCTGCGCGCGCGCGTCTTCGTGCTGGCCGCGGGCGGCATCGAGAACACGCGGCTGCTGCTGCTCTCCACCGATGGCTGCGCGGCGGGGCTGGGCAACGAGCGCGACCAGGTGGGGCGCTGGTTCATGAACCACCCAAAGAACTACCACGGCGTCATCACCCTGGCCGAGCCCGTGCGCGAGCTGCCCTGGCACTTCGGCTGCATGGCGGGCGGGCACGCGGGCTACGCCGGCCTGCGCCTGTCCGACGAGGCCCAGGCGCGCGACGGGCTGCTCAACAGCTACGTGCGCTTCGAGCCCCTGTTCCCGTGGTCGGACAGCGAGGGCGTGGAGGCCTTCGTGCTCATGGCCAAGAAGAGCGGCGCGCTGCTGTCGGCCTTCAAACGGCGCAACAAGGGCAAGGTCACCTCGCTGCGCGACTACTCGGAGACCGGCGACGACAGCGAGCTGCAGAACGCGCGCAAGACCGCTTGGCAGCGCCTCGGCCTGGTGGGGCGCGTGCTGCTCGAGGCGCCGAGCGTGGCGCGCTACGTGCACAGCCGTCTGCGCGAAGGCCGCGCGCCGCTGGTGAACCGCGTGCGCTTGCGCAACTTCATGGAGATGGAGCCGCAGCCCGAGCAGCGCGTGGTGCTGGGCCAGGCCAAGGACCTGAACGGCTCGCCGTTGCCGCGCGTGATGCACGCGCCCAGCGAGCGCGACCGGCGCTCCATGGCCGCCGTGCACGAGGCCCTGGCGCGTGAGCTGCAGCGCAACGGCTTCGGTCGACTGGACGGGGCCCTGCGCCCGGACGCCAGCCCCTGGCCCATCGATCAGGACGCCAGCCATCACATGGGCGCCACGCGCATGGGAGCCGACCCGGCCACGTCGGTGGTGAACGCCGACCTCCGCTTGCACGAGACCGACAACGTCTATCTGGCGGGGGCCTCGGTGTTTCCCACCAGCGGCTGCGCCAACCCGACCTTCACCTTGGTGGCGCTGAGCATCCGCCTGGCCGCGCATCTGAAGGCTCGTCTGGGCGTGCCGAGCGGCGCGGGTGCGACGCCAGCGTCCGCCTCGCCTTCCGCCGCATCGAGTCTCCACACATCGAGTCCCGACACATCGGCGCAGGCCGCGCCGAACCCCACCGCAGCGAGTCCCGAGGAGCCGTCATGACCGCGCTCAAGTTGCTGCTGATCGGTGCGGGCCGCCGCGTGGTCGAGGATGTGCTGCCCGTGGTGGACAGTCTGAACGACTCGGTGCAGCTGCTGGGCATCGCGGCACGCAGCACGCGCAGCCAGGAGCTCGCCGGACGCGCGCGCCACGTCACCGCCCTCGACGAGGTCCTGTCCAGCGGGCTGCACCACGAGGCCGACGTGGTCTACGTGGTGGTGGCCAAGGGCGCCGTGCCCGGCGTGCTGGGGCGCTTGGCATCGTCGGGTCCGCCGCGCTTCGCGCTGTTGTTGGAGACGCCGGGCCTGCTGCTCAAGCACCTGGGCTACCTGCGACGCACCGCGCTCTTTCCCACGGTGGAGGTGGCGGAGGACTGCGCGGCCCTGCCGTGGGTGGACCTGGTGCGCCGCGCCGCCAGCGACGGTCCCCTGGGCCCGCTGCACGACGTGTTGCTGGACCGCTCGGCCTGGCGCTATCACGGCGTGGCCCTGCTCAAGGCCCTGTTGGACGCGCCTCTCCGCTCGGGACGTCGGCGTCCCCGGCCGGACGGCGGCGCGCGCGTCGAGCTGCGCTTCGTCGGGGGAGCGAGGGGCGTCCTGATCGAGCCGCGTGACTACGCCAGCGGTCACGTCGTCATCAGCGGCCGCGACGGCGTGGCCAGCGATGCACCCGAGCGCGTGCCCGGTGCCCTGCCGCTGCAGCTCGACCGCGGAGCCGACGGCCAGCTCTGCCTGCGCCTCGGCGACCTGATCGAACCCCTGCAGCCGCAGGAGCTGGCCCTGCTCGGCCCCGCCGCCCCCGGCCAACGGGTGACGCAGCACATGCACGGCCTCAAACGCGTGGGCCTGCGGCGCCTGCTGGCCGCCCGCGCAGGCGGCACGCCCTGCTACTCACTGGCGGAGGGCCTGGACGACATGGCCGTGGATGCCGTGCTGGAGAAGCTCGGCTTCTGGTGGTCCACGCCGCTCAGCTCCATGCGTTCGCCCCTGGCGCGCGGCCTGGCGTCGCTGGCGCTGCGGCCCCTGGCCCGGGGCTGAGAGCTGCGGGTCGCCGGCCCCGCGCCGCGTGGTGCGTGATCCCGCGCGGCGCGGGGTTCGCGTGCCCTCGGCGCGCTGCGCCTGATGCGCGCGACGGGGCCCCCCGTGCTACAACGCCGCCCCATGGACGAGCCGGCCCTGCACCTCTCGGGAGTGACGCTGACCAGGCGCGGCAGCGTCGTGCTCGATCAGATCGATCTGACCGTGGCCAAGGGCGAGTTCGTGGGCGTCATCGGTCCCAACGGCGGCGGCAAGTCCATGCTGTTGGCGTGCATCCTGGGGCTCGAGCAGCCCGACGCCGGCAGCCTGACGGTGTTCGGCATGTCTCCCAAGCAGGCCCGTCCGCTGGTGGGTTGGGTGCCGCAGTTCGCGCGCTTCGACCCGGACTTCCCGATCCGCGTGGCCGACGTGGTGGCTTGCGGCCTGCTGGCCTGCGAGCACCCGCGGGCGCAGCATCAGGCGCTGGTGGACGAGGCCTTGCAGCGCGTGGGCCTCGCGCCCTTGGCGGCGCGGCAGGTGGGCAGCCTGTCAGGGGGCGAGGTGCAGCGCGTGCTCATCGCGCGGGCGCTGGTGGCTCGCCCGCGCCTGCTGCTGCTCGACGAGCCGGGCGCCAGCCTCGACGGCCCGCAGTCCGCCACCCTGCACGAGCTGCTGGCCGAGCTGGCGGGCGAGCGCACCATCCTGCTGGTCTCTCACGACGTGGCCGTGGTGAGCCGTCACGTCGACTCCATCGCCTGCCTCAACCGACGCCTGGTGCACCACGGCGCCAAGGAGCTCAGTCGCGAGACGGTCGAAGAGGTCTACGGCTGCCCGGTCGACTTCGTGGTGCACGCGCACACCCACGTGGTGCTGCCCGATCACGACGGCGCCGACTGCGGCCACGATCACGATCACGGACCGCAGGACGCCCCGTCATGACCGGCCTGCCCGAGGCGAGCGCTGCGGGCGAGCTGGCGCCGGCGCTGATGGCGGGCTTGCTGGCCAGCCTGGCCTGCGGCGTGGTGGGCAGCCTGGTGCTGGTGCGGCGTGCGTCATCCGTAGCGGGCGGGCTCTCCCACGCGGCCCTGGGAGGCGTGGGCCTGGCGTGGTTCGTGGGCCTCTCGCCCCTGGCCGGCGCGCTGGGTTTCGCCGTGCTGTGCGGGGCCGTGCTGGCCGAGGCCGAGCACCGCAAGCTGGCCGGCTTCGACACGCTGGTCTCCATGACCTGGGCCGGCGGCATGGCCCTGGGCGTGCTGCTGCTCTCCCTGGCGCCGGAGCAACACGGCGAGCTGGAGGAGTACCTGTTTGGCAGCGTGTCGCTGGCGTCCGGCGCGCACCTGTGGCTGCTGGCGGCCCTCGATGCGGTGGTGCTGGGGGTGGTCTGGTGGCGCTTCGCCCCGCTGCGCGCCATGGCCTTCGACGTGGAGTTCGCCCGGGCCTCCGGGCTGCCGGTGCGGCTCATGCGGCACATGCTCATGGCGCTCACGGCCCTGGCGGTGGTGGCCGTGGTGCGCGTGGTGGGCATCGTGCTGGCCATCGCCCTGCTGACGGTGCCGGCCGCCACCGCGCGGCGCCGCACCGACGACCTCGCGCGCATGATGCTGCTGGCCACGGTCCTGTGCGCGGTCATCACCTGCGGCGGGCTGGTGCTCTCCGTACAGTTGAGTCAGCTGTTGCGGGTCGACCTGCCTGACGGCCCGGTGGTGGTCATGCTGTCGTTGCTGGTGCATGGCCTGGAGCGGCTGCTGCCTGGGTCGCGCTCGGGCCGCTAGCAGCCCGCGCGGAGGCTGTCGGCTTCGGGCTGCCCGGGGGGGGGGCAGATTGTCGTGGCAGCTCCGGGCCCCGGTCTGCGCCATGGGATGATGACGGGCGAGGACCTGACTCTCGCCCACCAGCGATCCCGACGGGAGCCGTCTCATGTCCTCGACCATTGCCCTGCAGTCCCCAGCCACCCGGGAGTGCCTCGTGCACGCCTCTAGCCACCAACCCGCCGGAGGGCTTCAACGAGCGCTCGTGCTGATCTACGGGGTGGCCGTCTACGCCCTGTTCCTGGGCACCTTCCTGTACGCCATTGGCTTCGTGGCCGGGGCGCTGGTGCCCAAGGGCATCAACGACGGCGCGCAGCCCGCCAGCGTGTGGCGGGCGCTGCTGGTGAACGCCGGCCTGCTGGCGCTGTTCGCCGTGCAGCACACCATCATGGCGCGGCCGGCCTTCAAGGCGCGCTGGACCGCCCTCATCCCCGCGGCCGCGGAGCGCAGCACCTTCGTGCTCGCGACCTGCCTGCTGCTGGGGCTGATCTTCTGGCAATGGCAGCCGCTGACCGGCGTGGTCTGGCACCTGGATGGCGCCGCCGCCGCGGCCCTGTGGGCCGGATCGGCCCTGGGCTGGGGGCTGGTGCTGCTGTCCAGCTTCCTGATCGATCACTTCGACCTGTTCGGCCTGCGGCAGGTGGCGATGCACGCGCGCGGCGTGCCCTACACCAAGCCCGTGTTCCAGGAGAACTGGCTCTACCGCATGGTGCGCCACCCGCTGCTGCTGGGCTTCCTGATCGCGTTCTGGTGCACGCCGCACATGACCTGGGGGCAGCTGCAGTTCGCCCTCGTGATCAGCCTGTACGTCTTCTTGCTGGGCACCGTGGTGGAGGAGCGCGACCTGGTGGCGGAGCACGGCGAGGCCTACGCCGCCTACCAGCGCCGCGTGCCCAAGCTGATCCCGTTCCTGAAGCGGCGCGCCTGAGTTCTGAGGGCTCGTCGAGGGCTGACTATTGGCGCGGGGCCGCAACCTGGACTACACATGAAGGGACACCGCTGGTGTCGCCCTCGCGCTGGCGGCGCCACGCACACTCCCTCGGATGCCTGCTTTGGTTGAACCACTCGACGGCCGTCCGGACATCGAGTACCCGTGTCGCTGGCGTTATCGCGTCATCGGGCGCGATGGCCTGACGCTGCGCGCGGTGGTGGCCACGCTGCTGGGAGACCGCGAGTACACCGTGGCCGACGGCAACACCAGTCGCAGCGGCAAGTACCGCTCGATCGACCTCAACGTGTTGGTGCCGGACGAGGACACGCGGCTCTCGATCTTCTATCAGCTCAGCTGGCACGAGGACGTGGCCTTCGTGCTCTGACGGGCGCGGGGGCGCTCCGCCGTGGGCCGCTGCGCAGGTGCGATCGGCAGCGCGCGGGCCGTGGGGTCGCAGGGTCGCAGAGGTGTGTCGGCCGGCGCTCAGCTCTCAAAGACGTGACGATGTGCGGCGAAGTCCTGCACCCGGCCCTTGTCGTTGAGGTCCACGCCCTCGGCGGCCAGCAGGGCGGCCTGGGTGGCGTCGGGGCGGCCGTCGGCGCGTCGGCTCAGCTCGCCGCGGGCGTTGACCACGCGCTGCCAGGGCACGTCGTCGTGCGTTTCTCGTAGCGCAGCCAGGGCCCAGCCAACCTGACGCGCCACGCCCGCGTGGCCGAGCGCCTGGGCCACGTCGCCGTAGGTGGTGAGCTTGCCGGCGGGCACCGCGCGCACGTGGTCGTACACCTGTCGGTGGAAACCCTCTCCCACCACCCGGCGCGGGCCGTGGATCACGGGGTCGTAGCGCGAGCGCTTGGCCATGCAGGCCTCCGGCGGGCACGGGCGAGACAGGGGCGGCAGCGGGCGGCAGGGGGCGGCTCCACCCGCATGTGCTCCAGCCTGCCGCCGTGCGAGCGGCTTGACAAGCACGGGGCCGGGCGGCTCCATGGGGTCATGACCACACGACGCACACGGAAGCTGGCCCGCGGGCTGTCCGCTCTGATGCTGCCGCTGCTGATGACGGGCTGTGCTGCCACCGGCGCGGCCGCCAGCGGCTCGTCGAACGGCCCGCCAGAGCCTGCTCCGGACGTGGCGCAGGCCGCCGCGCCGGCCAGCGCTGTCCAGGATGCTGCCGCGGGCGACCCCGAAGCCGCCTCGCGCGTGCCCGATCCCGCCGGGCCCTGGATCGTGGTGCGGGGCAAGGCCGGCCCGGGCGTCGGCCGTCACATCGTGCTGGTGAGCGGCGACGAGGAGTACCGCAGCGAGGAGACCCTGCCCCAGCTGGCGCGCCTGCTGGCCGAGCACCACGGCTTCACCTGCACGGTGCTGTTCGCCGTGGATGAGCAGGGCCTGATCGATCCCGACGTGAACGACAACATCCCCGGGCTGTCGGCGCTGGACGACGCCGACCTGATGGTGCTGTTCACGCGTTTCCGCGACCTGCCCGACGAGCAGATGGCTCCCATCGCGCGCTACATCGAGCGTGGCGGGCCGCTGCTGGCCCTGCGCACCTCCACCCACGCTTTCGCCCTGAGCGCCGAGAGCAGCTATGCCCACTGGACCTGGAACAGCTCGGCGCCGGGCTGGGAGGGCGGCTTCGGGCGGCAGGTGCTGGGGGAGACCTGGATCGCGCACCACGGGCGGCACGGCGTGCAGGGCACGCGCGGTCTGATCGCGCCCGGCGCCTCGGGGCACCCGGTGCTGGCCGGCCTCGCCGATGGCGACGTGTTCGGCGCCACCGACGTCTACCGCGTGCGCCTGCCGCTGCCCGAGGGCTGCACGCCGCTCGTGCTGGGGCAGGTGCTGCAGGGGCTGACGCCCGGCGCCGCGCCCGCGTCCGGCGCGCAGAACGACCCGCTCATGCCGGTCGTCTGGTGCCGCGAGTCGGCGCCGGGCTCCGGTCGTCCGCGGCGGCTGGTGACCACAACCCTGGGCGCCAGCCAGGACCTGGCCTTCGAGGGCACGCGCCGGCTGCTGGTGAACGCCGTCTTCTGGGGCCTGGGCCTGGAGCCGCCCACCCGCGCCGAGGTCGGGCTGGTAGGCCGCTTCGAGCCCACACCCTTCGCCTTCGGGGGCGCGCGCGAGGGGCTGCGCCCGTCGGACCTGGCCTGGCCGCCGCGCGCACGCTGAGGCGCGCCGACGAGCGGCCGCCACGGTCTGACGCTGCGCCAGCGCCCGGTCGACGAGCGGCGCGCCGGGCGGAGGCTGCCGTGCCGCTGTCGACGGCTCGCTGATCGGCCCCGCGGCCGTTATGATCGCGCGCCCCGCGTCCGCTCGCGCCCTGTTGGCGCCGCGCGCCGCGCCCCCGGAGGAGAGCACCATGGTCGCCACGCAAGGGTTCATCGAGCGCCTGCAGTCCGAGCTCGATGCCAGCCGCGAGGCCGGCACGTACAAGACCGAGCGGCTCATCACCGGGCCCCAGGGCAGCCACATCGCGGTGTCGGATGGCGGCGCCGGAAGCAGCGACGTGCTCAACTTCTGCGCCAACAACTACCTGGGGCTCTCCAGCCACCCGGACCTGATCGCGGCGGCGCACGAGGCCCTGGAGCACTACGGCTACGGCCTCTCATCGGTGCGCTTCATCTGCGGCACGCAGACGCCGCACCGCGAACTGGAGCGGCGCCTGGCCGAGTTCCTCGGCTTCGAGGACGCGATCCTCTACACGTCCTGCTTCGACGCCAACGGCGGTGTGTTCGAGACGCTGCTGACCGACGAGGACGCCATCATCTCCGACGCGCTCAACCACGCCTCGATCATCGACGGCATCCGGCTGTGCAAGGCCCAGCGTCATCGCTACGCACACGACGACATGCAGGATCTGGAGCGTTGTCTGAAGGCGGCGTCCGGCGCGCGCACGCGGCTGGTGGTCACCGATGGCGTGTTCTCCATGGACGGCGACATCGCCCGGCTCGACAAGCTCTGCGAGCTGGCCGAGGCCCACGACGCGCTGGTGCTGGTGGACGACTCGCACGCCACGGGTTTCGTGGGCCAGGGCGGCCGCGGCACGCCCGAGCACTGCGGCGTCATGGGGCGCGTGTCCATCCTCACCAGCACCCTGGGCAAGGCGCTGGGCGGCGCCAGCGGCGGCTTCACCGCCGGGCCGCGGGCCGTGGTCGACCTGCTGCGCCAGCGCAGCCGCCCGTACCTGTTCAGCAACTCGGTGGCGCCCATGATCGTGGGCGCGTCGCTCAAGGCGCTCGACTTGATCAGCGGCAGCAACGAGCTGCGCGATCAGCTGCGCGCCAACACGACGCGCTTCCGCAGCGGCATGACGGAGGCGGGCTTCGACATCCGCCCCGGCGTGCATCCCATCGTGCCGGTCATGTTGGGCGACGCCAAGCTGGCCACGGCCATGGCCGCCGACATGCTCGAGCAGGGCATCTATGTGATCGGCTTCTGCTTCCCTGTGGTGCCGCGCGGCCAGGCGCGCATCCGCGTGCAGCTCAGCGCAGCGCACTCCAGCGACGATGTCGACCGCGCCATCGCCGCCTTCATCAAGGTGGGCCGAGCACACGGCGTGCTGAGTTGAGGGAGCGCGTCCCGAGGCTCAGACCGTCGACAGCGCCTTGATCTCGCTCAGCAGTCGCGCGGTGGTGCCGTCCAGGTCCAGCGCGGGAGCGAAGCTCCAGTCCTTGCGCGCCGGGCCGTCGTCCACATCGTCGGGCCAGCTGTCCACGAAGGCCTGACGATGGTCGGGCAGCCAAGCCACGGCCAGGTGTTTACCGGCGCGACGGATGGAGGCGGAGATCTCGCTGGCGGTGGGCGCGAACGACGAGACGTTGTAGACCCGGCGCGTGAGTCGTTGCTCGTCGGCGCGGGCCAGGGCCAGCAGGGACGCCACGGCGTCGGACATGTGCATGAACGGGATGCGCGTGTCCTCGCGCACGAAGACTGAGACCGTGGGCTCGTCGCGCGCGGCGGCGAAGTACATCTGGTTGGCGTAGTCGCTGCTGCCGCCGCCGGGCTCGGTGGCGGACAGCAGGCCCGGAAAGCGCAGGCTGCGGAAGTCGACCTGACGCTGTTCGGCGTACCAGCTTCCCAGCAGTTCGCCGGCCACCTTGGTCACGCCGTACATGGTGCGCGGCAGCAGCGGGAACTCGTTGGGTACGCGCTCGCGACCGGCGAACGAGGGGCCGTCGGGCATGGGGCCGAAGGCGGCGATGGAGCTCGGCCAGACCAGCACCGGCCGACCCCGCTGCGCGTCCAGCGTGTCGAGCGCGACCCGCAGCGAGTCCATGTTGACGTGCCAGCACAGCCCTGGTTTCTGCTCGCCGGTGGCCGAGAGCAGGGCCGCCAGGTGAAACACGAGCTGCGGCTGCACGCGTTCAATGATCGCGGCCAGCTCCGGCGAGGCGGCGTCCGCGGTGATCCAGCGCTCGCGCCAGCCGGGGTGGCCCGCCATGGCCTCGGCCAGCTGCGCGCCGCCGGCGGTCTGCTCCGGGGGGCGCAGGTCCACCATCCAGGTCTCGTGACCCGCTTGCTGCAGGGCAGGGATGAGATCGCTGCCGATCTGTCCGCCGGCGCCGATGACCAGAGCTGTCGTCACGAGGATGTCCGAGGTGGAGAGGTGGAGAGGTGGAGAGGTGGAGAGGTGGAGAGGTGGAGAGGTGGAGAGGTGGAGAGGTGGAGAGGTGGAGAGGTGGAGAGGTGGAGAGGTGGAGAGGTGGAGAGGTGGAGAGG
>QNBX01000056.1 GCA_003644265.1 Planctomycetota bacterium | reverse complement strand
TCGTGGTGCAGATCAAGGCGACAGATCGCAGGCGAATCCGTGGATTCGTCGAGATCTGGCAACGCAGAGCTGCGCCACGAGAGCGCCGCTGCGCGCGGAATGACTTGCGCCACGGGCTGCTAGATCAGACCGGGCAACTCCCGAGACATGTGGCGAGACAACCGCTAATTCTGAGCTCAAACGAGTTTTTGCCCCCGGGATCCTCGTTCGCCGGTATGTTGTGTGGCTCAGCAATGACCCACAACATGACTTTGCAGGATAAACTCAATCTCTGAGCCCCATCCCTGTCGGCACCTCCCGCCGAGGGGTCTCCGAATCCACGCGCGTCCAGCAGCATCCGGATAGCGGCCCGATCGATCTGCAGGGGATCGATGGATTGCTCTCCGAACCCGACACGTATCGCCCCTGGGGACTCCTCCCTCCCGCGACGAGCGGCCTCAGCGGGCGAGTCGGTAGCGCACGCAGTACCTCGGAAGCCGCAGGTGGTCGGCTGACGGGGCAATCCAAAGCATTCGGTTCCTTCATCTCTCTGAGGATGACATCTCGTGAATAGGTACTTCTTCCGGGCTTCGGCCCTTGCTGCTCTGGCGATCGGGCTCGCTAGCCCCGTCTCCGCTCAGAACGCAGTGAACTCCCATGTGCTGGCCAACAGCGGCGACGTGCTTTATCTGGGTGCCGGTGGGACCTGGGTCCCAGGTGAGGATGGCGTCGGCTACTGGCTCGACGGCGAAGAGATGCGTGGCAACACGCTCACGACGCTCGGCGACTTCGGCTACAAGCAATACGGTTGGCGCGAGTCCCCTTGCGTCTTGGGTGGCCCGATCGCTGGCCTGGGCATCAAGTTCCCTATCCTGCTGTTCATGGAGTACGACGGCCTGCACCCGTACGACCAGAACACGGGCGTGTGGAACAACGCAGCCTGCCCGGTCGCCTCGTCGCTTCCAGCAGGCACCTGCTTCCCCATTGGCGGCAGCGGTGGCCTTCCCTACGGCCCGACTGGCGCTTCGGCCAACTTCCTGCTGCTGGGATTTGGCTCCGGCTTCAGCCCGTTCATGCAGGCCCAGGAGATCCTGGTCCCGAACAACGGCCTGCAGGGCACCTCAAGCGCCGGCACGCTCACGCCGCTCGCGCTGGCGTCCGACGTCGCTCTGGGCATCGGCTCCACCGGTCTGTGCTGGATGGTCACGTTCAACTGGGTCCCGTCCGCTGTTCCCGCCTTGGATGACATCGACGGCTGGTACAAGTGGACCACCAGTTCGCCCGACAACAACCAGTACTACGTGTTCTCGGACGACGAGCAGAACATCTGGCAGTCCAACACCGTCGCTGGCGGTCCTCTGGGCTTGTTCGCGTTCCTCGGCAACGTGGAGATCGAAGCCTGGCACAGCGTCACGACGCCCACCACCAACTACGCGCTCGCCCCGAACGGTCTGAACGCCACGGCGCCGTACGCCGCGATGGGCGGATTGCCCTTCAATGGCTTGGGCCCTGAGTACCCGCCCTTCCTCGGTTTCCCCGCTGGCGGCCTGAACCTGAACGCCGGCTGGAACCTCGGTCGTCACGGCGGAATCAGCATGAGCGGCGTCGGTGGTGCGATGACGGAAAGCGGCTTCGGTGGTCAAGATCCCACCCCGGGTGGCTTCGCCAACGTGCCTGCGATCGGATTCGTGACCTGGAACGGTGGCCCGGCCACCTACGCCACCGGCGATGTGGGCGATCCCCGTAGCCACGTGACGTGGGTCCAGACCTGGTTCGACAGCCTCTTTGCCGGCGCGAACCCGTTCCCGCCGTCAGCTGCTGGCGATCCTGGCGATCCTGCCAACGCGCCTGACTTCCTCGTCGGCCAGGGTGGAGGCAACCGCTTCCCCCTGACTGCACAGGAGTTCATCGGTCACATCTTCCCGGACAGCGACGTCGCGTTCTTCAGCCCGATCTTCCTGACTCCCGTTCAGGATCAGGCCACTGTCTGGCTTGACCCGTACGGCTTCGGCGCGGGCGCTGGCGGCACCAGCACGGTCATCGGCTCGTCGGTCCACGTCCCCGTGGGCGGCACGCTGATTTCCTCGGCTGCGCTCGGCCTCCCGGTCGGTGTGCAGGTCGGAACCAGCCAGCTCAAGAGCTTCATGGGCCCGCCGCTGATCTGGAACCGCAACGCGAACAACCCGCAGGAAAACGCGGTCGGTACCAGCACCATCATCCCGATGATCGACTGATCCGGGTGATGTCCTGCTGAGGCTTCGGCCGACGCAGGCTGCAGTTGAGAGCCCCCCTCGCGAGCGATCGCGAGGGGGGCTCTTCCCTTTTGATACGCCCCTGGTGTCGGCGCGGCTTGAGCGCGAGGATGTCCGGCCCCGCCCTCCGGAGCCGCGATGTTCACTCAGACCTGGCGCACACACTGGGGCCTCTCCACCGACCCCTTCGCCTGCGAGGACGCGGACAAGGACTCGGTGCTCGGGCGCGTCGACCCCGCGGCCGTGCACTCGGGTTTTGATCGCATCTTCGGTGACCCGGCCAGCCCCGCGCCCGGCATCGTGTTTGGCGAGAAGGGCAGCGGAAAGAGCGGCCTGCGCCGCATGATGAGGCGCCGGTTGGCGGCCCACAACGAGGCCCAGCCCAACGCGCGCGTGTTCGTGGTGGAGTACGTCGACTTCGACGGCCACATCGAGGCGCTGCAGCGGCAGCTCACCGGCGGCAAGCGGCGCGCGGACGCCGACCAGGCCCTGGCGGCGTGGCGCCTGTCCGATCACTTGGACGCCATCCTGTCCCTGGCCGTGACGGGTCTGGTGGACGGGCTGCTCGACGGGAAGCTCACGCTGGGCCCGCCGGCGGCCAAGCAGCTGGTCGACCTGCACCTCGCGACGGCGTTGTACTACCGCTCACGTACGCGCACACCGAGCGAAGCGCTGATCGCGCTCGCGAGGCAGCTCGGCGCCCCCGGCCGCGGCGCGGGCGGCTCGACGATCGGCGTGACGCTGCTGTCGCTGCTGAGCCTGGCTGTCGGCGTCGCGCCCTTCGTCGCGCCGTCCATTCCCGAGCTGGCTGACTGGACCTTCCTGACCGACAACCGGGGCGCCTTCGCCGGCGCCGGCGCCGGCATGCTCGCGGGCCTCTGGTCGCAGCGCGCCTACGCCCGCCGCAAGCTGCGCCTCAGCGCCATCGACGCCACCCGCGCGCTGCGCGTCATCAGCGGCGATCACGAGCCGCTGCTGCGCGTCCTGTCGCAGATGGGCGCCAAGGAGCGAGGCGAGCTGCTGCTGCCCCACGGCGGCGAGGAGGCCGTGCGCTTCGAGTACCTGCAGCGCGTGCTGTCCCTGCTCGAGGCCAGCGGGCACAACGGACTGTACGTGCTGGTGGACCGCGTCGACGAGCCCACCCTGCTGACCGACGGCGGCGACCGCATGCGCGAGTTCGTGCGCAGCGTGCTCGACATCAAGCTGCTGCAGCATCCCGGCCTGGCGCTGAAGCTGTTCCTGCCCATCGAGATGGAGTCGATCTGGCGCGCCGCCAGCGCCAAGCAGCTCAAGCGCATGCGACTCGACAAGAGCAACCTGGTGCCCGAGCTCAAGTGGACCGGCCGCGAGCTGTTCGAGATCGCCAACCGGCGCCTCGCGGCCTGCACCGACGAGACCTCGCGGGCACGCTCCCTGAGCGACCTGCTGGGCGACGACCTCCCGCTGGAACACGTACTCGAGAGCTTCAACACCCTGGCCACGCCGCGCTATGCCTTCGGCTTCATGTCGGAGGTGTTGCTCCAGCACATGAAGGATCTGCCCGAGGACCTCTCCGCCGAAGACGGCCGTTGGCACCTCTCGCTGGCCGGTTTCGATGTGGTTCGCGCCAGCTGGATCGACCGCGCCGGCGTGCTTCGCCGCACGCTCAACTGAGCCCGGGGCCCGGGAGCCCACGGCCCACGCCCCGGTTGCGCCCCGGTTGCGCCATCGCCGCTCGGCCGGGCCTGCCGTAGGATCGAAGGCTCACACCGGCCGTGTATCCACTGGAGGAGTTCCCCATGCTGCGCAAGATTCTCGCCGTCGCTGTCTTCGCCCTCGTGCTCGGCGCCAACCAGGCCTCGGCCTTCTGCTGGGACAACACCGACGAGCTGATCGTCAAGCTGAAGCGCCTGCAGCTGAACACCGAGCAGCTCAAGGACGTCTTCCAGTACCAGCAGCAGCACCGCGAGCTGATCACCTCCAGCCACGAGGACGGCCTGGGCTGCCGGCACCACGAGGCCATGGAGCTGAACTTCGAGAAGGCCTCCATCGGCGTGCTGACCGACGCACAGTTCAAGCAGCTACAGGGCCGTGAGCGCACCGAGGACGAGATCCTGCGCTACGACAACTACCTGCTCAAGAAGGAGGTCGCGCGGCTCAAGAAGGAGCTGCTGGCGCTCAAGGCCGAGCTCGCCGCGCTGCAGAGCTGACGCGCGCGCCACCGCTCGCGGAGCGACGACGCGTGCGCCCGATTCTATTCGCAGGCCTGGGCCTCGCTGCCCTGATTGGCGTCACGGTGTCCTTGGGCGTCACGGTGTCCTTGGGCGGCGCGTCGTCGGCCGGCTTCGCGGGCGCAGCGTTGGCCGCTGCGATTCCGGCGGATTCAGCCACGTTCGTCGGAGCGCCGCCGCCGCCGCCGGCCGCAGCGGTCCACGTCACGATCAGCAACCCGATCGAGCCGCGCCTCCAGCAGGCCCCGGCCCGCTTGGCTGTTGGCGGTCGCCTGCCCACACCCCCGCCTGAGCTGGACGGCCACGCCGGCGTGCTGGCCGCGGCGCTGGCCGCCGCCCGCGCCGATCACCCGGGCCTCGACGAGGCCGCGGTCCGCGCGCGGATCGAGCAGCTCAGTCAGACCTGGCGCGACTTGCTCCCCGCGGACGCCTCGCCCCGGCAGCGCGCCCGCGCCTTCGCCACGCTGCTGTTCGAGCGAGAGCGCTTCGGCGCCGTGGCCGACCTCGACTCGCCCGAGACCCTGCACATCGACTCCGTCCTGGCGCGGCGTCAAGGCTACTGCCTGTCGCTGTCGGTGCTGGCGCTGGCGGTGGCCGAAGTCCTGGGCGAGCCGCTGCACGGCGTGGCCATGCCCAACCACTTCCTGGTGCGCTGGGACGACGGCACCACGCGCGTGAACCTGGAGCTCACGCGCGACGGCGCGAGCGTCAGCGATGACGTGCTGCGCGCGACGCTGGGTGACTTCCACCACGCCAGCTCGATCTACATGCGCAACCTCGGGGCGCGAGAGGTGGCCGCCGTGCTGTTGCACAACCGCGGCTTCGTGGCGTCGGTGCAAGGCCGGCCCGAGCGCGCCCTGGCCGACCTGGAGCTGGCGGCGCGGCTGCTGCCGGAGCTGCCCGAGATCCACCGCAACCTGGGCGTGGCCCGCGCGGAGACCGGCGACCTGCCCGGGGCCATCGCCTCGCTCGAGACGGCGCTCGAGCTCTATCCGGGCGACGTCAGCGCGCTGATCAACCTGGCCCTGGCGCAGCACGCCGGCGACGACATCCCGGCCGCGCTCTCAGCGCTGGAGACCGCGCTGCTGCTGCACCCCGGGCACGCGCGCGCCGAGCAACTCATGCAAGCCTGGAGCGCCGGCCACGCCCGCGGCGGCGCGCGCCCGCTCGACGATCCTCCGTCCGGACTCAGCCCCGGCCTGCTCGGCAGCTACTACGCGGGAACATCATTCGAACGCCTCGTGGCGACCCGCGTCGACCGGGAGTTCGACCTCGACTGGAAGCGCGGCTCGCCCCTGCGTGGCGTGCCCGCCGACCGCTTCAGCGTGCGCTGGGAAGGCTGGCTGAAGGCGCCTGCGGACGGCCTGTACACGCTCTTCGTGGTGGCCAACGACGGCGTGCGCATTACGCTCGGGGAGTCCCTCGCCGTGGACCACTGGCAGGACGCTGGCTACTCGAGCTGGACCGGTACCGGCGACGTGCGCTGCCAAGCCGGCTGGCACCCGCTGCGCATCGAGTACTACGACCGCAGCGACAACGCGCGCCTGTTCGTGCTGCTCAGCCGCGACGGCGACGACTACCCGCTCGAGCTGGCGCAGCACCTGTTTCATCAGCGGCGCTGAAGCGCTTGGCCTCGCGGCCGTCGAGCTCGCACCGCTGGGGCACCGCGGCTCGGAGCGATGCCGGCGCCGCCCCGGGACGACGCAGACCGGGCACGACTCAGGCGCGCGCTGGCCCCTGCGTGGCGCGTCTGGCCGCCAGCCAGGCGTGGGCCTGCTGCGCCGGGAAGCCGATCTCGACCGCTCGCCAGCTGCCCACATACGCGGGACCGGCCGCCACGAAGAAGCCGGTCTTGGGGCCCACGAAGCTGAGCGTCCAGCGCGCCGGCAGGGCCGCACCCAGGACCTCCCCGGTGGTGGCGTGCAGCCCGCTGGGCACATCCACCGCCAGCACCGGCGCGCCGGTGCTGGCCACCGCCGCCAGCGCGGCGGCCGCGTCTCCCTGCACCGGGCGCTCCAGACCCACGCCAAACAGGCCGTCGATCACCAGCACCCCGGGGCCCATCGCCGGCGCCTCGTCGCCCGCCAGCGGGCGCCAGCGCGTCAGCGGCCACGCGCTCTCCAGCAGCTCGGCGGCCACCAGCGCGTCGCCTCCGTTGTTGCCCGGACCCACCAGGCAGACCACGCGCTCCAGGCGTTGCTGCTCGAGCAACTCGGTCGCAGCAGCCGCCAGGCGCGCGCCCGCCGTGGCCATGAGCTGGGCGATGCTGAAGCCCCTCGACACCAGCCAGCGATCCATGGCCAGGGCCTCGTCCGCGCTGTATGTCACGGCAGGAGGCTGGGCCGTGTCGTGCCAGGCCGACTGCCCGGCAGACGCGGCCGGGTCGTCGCGCCGATGCTCGCTGTCCCTGGCCTCGCCGTCCACGGCTCACGCTCCGTCGCCTTCAGGCTTGCGAGGGGCGTCCACGCCCCCACAATGCTCTCGCCTGCATGCTACCGCCGCCACGCCCCGCACGGCGCTGGCAGCTCGCCCTCGATCGAGACGCCGTTGACGCCTCACGAACCCACGCCCGTCGACGGGCAGCCGCGCTCGGTCATCTCCACGCGCCCTGGCTGGGTGCGCCGGCTGCTGGCCTGGCAGAAACACACGCCTCTCAACCCCTACTGGTTGGACGTGCGTCGGCTGCACGACGCGGTGGCTCGGCTGGCGCCCCTCGCGAGGGGCACCATGCTCGACGTGGGTGTGGGCGAGCGCCCCTACGCCGACGTGTTCGCGCCGCACGTCTCGCGCTACCTGGGGCTCGAGTACCCGCCGGTGGTGTTCGGCAACCTGAACCCCGAGCTGGCCGGCTACCTACACGTCGTGCACGGCATCATCGACGTCTTCGGCGACGGCCAGCGGCTGCCCGTGGCCGACGCCTGCGTGGACACCGTGCTGAGCCTGGAGGTGCTCGAACACCTGCCGCACCCCGAGCGCTGCGTGGCCGAGATGGCCCGCGTGCTCAAGCCCGGCGGCCGCCTGCTGTTGACCGTGCCGTTCCTGCAGCCGTTGCACCAGCTGCCCTTCGACTTCCGGCGCTACACCCCGCGTGGCCTGACCGAGCTGCTGGAAGACAACGGCCTGGAGCTCGAGCTGCTGGAGCCCCGCGGCAACGTGGCCTCCGCCGCCGGCGCCGTCTGCGCCCAGTGGATGCTGCGCCACCTCGCCGCCCGGGAGCGCAAGCACGACGGGTCGGTCAAGTTGAGCCGCCTGCGGGGGCCGCTGGTGCTGCCGCTGATCGCCCTGACGCAGCTGTTCTTCGCCCTGGCCGAGCGCTACGCGACGGACGACGCCCTGTGCCTGGGCTGGACCGCAGTGGCCACCAAGCGCTGAGCCGCGGGCCGGCCGCCCAAGAGCTGGGGCCGCCATCAGGAGTCGCGCGGCCCAAGCGGAACGCTGCGCCCGGGGCGCTCGTTCGGCATCGCACAGGCGGATCGGGCCGCCGCTCCCCGGGCGCGTTCAGCTGCGCTCGACCGCTCCCCACGCCCCCCAACGGCGCGCGACAGCGTGGCGCCACTTGCCATCCCGGCGGATCGTGCGTGTCATAGGCTTGCATCCCCGGAGCATCCCCTGGCCGGCGAACCGGGCCTCTTGATCGCCGTCGGCCGGCGTCGTGGAGCGCCTCGCCATGCTGCAGACCTGGATCCTCGCCGGCTGCCTCGCGGCCGCCCCGCTGGCCCTCGTGGACGACGCCGACTCGCGCGCCGCCTACATCGACGGGCTGCACAGCCGCCAGCTCCACGACCTGCTGGTGGATGAGGCGCAGGACTTCCTGGATCAGCACGGCGACCACGAGCACGCGGATCTGGTGCGCTATCGCCTGGCCAGCGCCCTGCTGGAGCTGTCTCGCCCGGACGACGCGGCCGCCCATTTCCGTAGGCTGAGTCAGCGGCCCGGCTTTGCCTGGCGCGCCGCAGCCAGCCTGCGTCTGGGGCAATGCGAGCTGCGCTCGGGCCGCCCGCGCCAGGCCATCGCGCCGCTGACCGCCGCGCTGGAGGACGGCGACCCCACCCTGGCCGAGCCCGCCACGGTGCTGCTGGCCGACGCGTGGCTGCGCGGCGAGCGCCCCGATCAGGCCCTGCCGCTGTTCGATCAGGCGCTCGCGCGCTGGCCCCGCGGCGCCCACGCCCGGGACGCCGGCGTGGGCCGGGCCTGGTGCTGCCAACGCCTGGGCCGGCATGAGGACGCCGTCGCCGGCGCCGAGGCCCTGCTGAGCGAGGGCGTGGAGCCCGGCAGCCCGCTGGCGCTCGAGCTGCACTTCATCCGCGGCGAGAGCCTCGCGGCCCTGGGGCGCGCGGCCGAGGCGGAGGCCGCCTTCGCTCTGGTGGAGCGAGGTCCCTTCGCGGACGCCGCCCTGCGCGGACGCGGTTTCGCGGCCGACGAACAGGACCGGCCCGAGCGCGCCGCGGCGCACTTCGCGGCCCTGTTGGCTCGCCATCCCGAGAGCCGCTTCGTGGCCGAGGCCAGCTTCCAGCTCGGCGTGCAGCGACTCTCCGCCGGCGACGCCGAGGGCGCCTGGCAGGCCCTCTCGTCCCCCGCCGTACCGCGCTCCGCCGAGGCGCGCTACTGGCAGGCGCGCAGCGCCGGCGCCCTGGGTCAGACCGACGAGGCCCTGCGCCTGCTGGACGAGGCCGAGGCCCTGGAGCCCGAGCCGACCCTGGCCGGCCACGTGCAGACGGCCCGCGGCGACCTGCTGGCCGCCAGCGGGCGCTCCGCCGAGGCCGCCGGCGCCTACGCCCGCGCGGGCTCCAGCGACGCCCTGCACGCCGCCGCCGTGACCAGCCTGAACGCCGGGAACGCCGCCGCCGCGCTGCAGCTCGCCGACCGGGCCCTGGCCGCCGGCGGCGACGACGCGCTGCTGCACCTCGCCCGCGGTGAGGCGCTGTTTGCCCTGGAGCGCCCCGGCGAGGCCCGGCCGGAGTTCGAGCAGGTCATCGCCGGCGAGCACCTCGGCGCTCAGCCGCGGGCGCGCTCGCGGCTGGCCTGGTGCGCCTATCAGCAGGGCGAGCTGGCCGACGCCGGCCGGGACTTCGAGTCCCTCGCGCGTGAGCACCCGAGCGCCCCCGAGGCCGACGAGGCCGCCTTCATGACCGGGCGCTGCCGAGACGAGCTGGGCGACAGCGCAGGCGCCCGCGAGGCCTGGACACGCTACCTGGCCGAGCACCCCGCCGGGGCCTTCGTGCTCGAGGCGCAGCTCGGACTGGCCGGCGAGCGCTCGCCGCGGGAACGCCTGCCGCTGCTGCAGGCCGTGGTGGACGGCAGCAACAAGCCGGCGCAGCTGTCCGCGGCGCTGCTCCAACTGGGCGACACGCTCGCGGAGCTGGGCCGACCCGCCGAGGCGACGCCGCACCTGACCCGTATCATCCAGCAGTTCAGCCACACCCCCTCGGCCCCTTCGGCACGCTACAGCCTGGCCTGGCTGCAGCTGGACGCGGGCGACCCGCAGAGCGCCTGCGCCACCCTCGCGCCCGTGCTGACGCCGCCCCGCGACGGCCCCGCGCCCGAGCCCGAGCTGCGCCTGGCCGCGCACGAGCTGGCCGCGTGGAGTTGGTGCCTGGCCGGTCAGCCCGACCGCGCCGAGGCCGTGCTCTCCGACCTCTCGCGCCTGGGTGCCGAGCCCGCGCGACTGCTGGCCAGCGCACGCAGCGTGGCCGCCGCCTACACCGCGGCCGGTCAGCCCGACCGAGCCCAGGCCCTGATGGACGCTCTGTCCAGCGCCGCTCCTGACGCGCAGGTCGAGGCGGCCTGGATCGCCCTGGACGCCGGACACCTGGACGACGCGTCGACCCGCGCGCGGGCCGCCCTGGACGCAGAACCCACGTCCGCTTCCGCCGCCGAGGTCGCGTTCTTCGTGGGCGAGGCGCACTTCGCCGCGGGCGATGACGCCGCCGCCGCGCCGCTCTTCGACGCCACGGCGGCGGCCGGTGGCGAGCTGGCGGACGAAGCGCTCTACAAGTCGGGCTTCGCGCGCCTGCGCGCCGGTGACCTGGCGCTCGCGGCCCAGCGCTTCGACACGCTGGTGGCCGAGCACCCGCACAGCGCGCTGGTGGGCGAGTCGCTGTTCCTGGCGGGCGAGGCCTGCTTCCGCCTGGGCCAGTTCGAGCAGGCGGCCCAGCGCTGCCGACGCGTGCTGAGCGAGCACCCGCGCCACGAGGTCGGCGCCCGCGCGCGCTTCCGACTGGGGCTGTCGCTGGCCCAGCTCGAGCAGTGGCAAGGCGCATCCGACGCGCTGGCTGACCTGGCCCGGCGCCACTCCGACTTCGCCAACCTGCTGGAGGCCGAGCTCTGGCGCGGCCGCGCGCTGGCCGCGCTGGGCAACGGGCGCGCCGCCCGAGCCGCCCTGGAGCGCGTGGTCGAGCAGGACCGCGGCGTGCTCTCGGCCCGCGCCCGGCTGGAGCTGGGACACATGCACCAAGCCGCGGGCGACACCGAGCACGCCCTGAGCGAGTACCTCAAGGTGGCCGTGCTGCACGCCTCCGAGGACGAGGTGGCCCAGGCCCTGCTGCTGGCTGGCGACTGCCTGTCCACGCTGGGGCGCGCTGACGCCGCCACCGACCGCTGGCGCGAGCTGCTGCAACGCACACCGCAACACACCCTGGCCGCCGACGCGCGGCGACGCCTGGGCGGCGTCTGACGCGCAGCACACACACCCAACACCATCGAGACACACGACCACACACACCCGCGGCCACACGCAGCCTGACGGCCGGTCGCCGCAGACCACGCCACCCGCACCGCAGCTCGAACCCGAGCGCCCCGCCACGCGCGGCCGCACCCAGCCCGGAGCAACCCATGGACGAGAGCCAACTCGACTCCCTGTTCGGCATCCTCACGAGCGGCGGTCCGCTCATGATCCCCATCGCGCTGTGCTCGGTGCTGGCGCTGGCCTACATGGTCGAGCGCAGCGTGCGCCTGCGCCGCGGACGCCTGGCGCGCGGCGCCTTTCACCACGAGCTGATCGACGCCCTGCGCGACCGCGGCCCCGACGCCGGTCTGGCCCTGTGTGTCGGAGACGACACCAGCCAGTCGCGCATCCTGGCCGCCGGCATCGCCCGCGCCGACGCCGACTGGCTGCAGCGCGAGAAGGCCGTGGAGGACGCCGGCGCGCGCGAGGTCGATCGCCTCTCCGCCAACCTGCGCCCGCTGGTAGTGATCGGCATGATCGCGCCGCTGCTGGGGCTGCTGGGCACGGTCTGGGGCATGATCGAGGCCTTCAACGTGATCTCGTCGGGCGAGGGCATCGGCAGCCCCGAGGCCCTGGCCGGCGGCATCAGCCAGGCGCTGGTGACCACCGCCGCGGGCCTGGCCGTGGCCATCCCCGCGCAGGCGGCGTACTACTACTTCCGCAGCCGCATCGACGCCTTCGTGCGCCGCACCGAGGACCTGTACCTGGAGGTCTCCGACGTGCTCGCCGGGCGCACGCCGCCCCTCGCCGTGGCGCCCGCCGAGCCCGCGCCGGCCGGCCCCGCCTCGTGAGAATCCGCGCCAAGAGCGACGAGGAGCCGCTGCTCAACCTCACGCCCATGATCGACGTGGTGTTTCAGCTGCTCGTGTTCTTCATGGTGGCCACGACCTTTCTCGACCCCGAGAAGGAGATCGACATCGAGCTGCCCGAGGCCAGCAGCGGCCAGGCCGGCGAGGCGGACGACAGCGAGCTGATCATCAACGTGTTCGCCGACGGGCGCATCGTGCTGTCGGGTCAGGTGCTGGAGGTCGAGCAGCTGCTGGACGAGCTGCGCGCGGCGGCGCGGGCCGACCCCGACCGCCCCGTGACCATCCGCGGCGACCGCCTCGTCTACCACGAGCGCATCGTGTCGGTGATGGACGCCTGCGAGCAGGCCGGCATGCTCAACCTCGGCATCAGCATCACGGAGGGCACCTGATCCCGTGAAGCTGCCCGAGGGCGCGTTCCGCAACGCAACCATCGCCCTGTCGCTGCTGGCGGCGGGCTTTGCGTTGGCGTACCTGCGCCTGCTGCCGCACATCGAACGCGAGTCGGGCTGGACGGACGGCGTGCGCGAGGTCTCGCTGGACGACCGCGCCGCCCTGCGCTACGCCGTCTGGGACGAGCCGGTGCCGCTCGGCCCCGCGGTCAACGGCCCCGAGCGCGAGGGCCGGGCGAGCGTCTCACCGGACGGCACGCAGCTGGTGTTCGCCGTGGGCGAGCCGGGCCTCAACGCCGACCTGTGGATCGCCGACCTGGTGGACGGCGAGCCCATCGACCCGCGCCCGCTCCGCGTGGCCAACTCGCCCTTCGACGAGGTCTCGCCGGCGTTCGGGCCCGACGCGTTGTGGCTGGCCAGCAATCGCCCCGGTGGCGAGGGCGGCTTCGACCTGCTGCGCTGCCCCTGGCGAGACGGCGTGTTCGAGCCGGCCGAGCGCCTGGCTCCCGGCCTGGCCAGCGAGTACGACGAGCTGGATCCGGCGCCCGTGCCCGGCAGCCGCGCCGTGGTGTTTGCGTCGGACATGCCCCGCGGCCGGCGACGCGACCTCGACCTGTACCTGGCCGTGCCCAACTCGCCCCGCGCGCCCGCGGGCAGCGCCGGCGAGGATCCGCAGCGCGCTCCCGGACCGGGCGACATCGAGCTGCCGGGCGACGGCTTGCTGCCGGACGGCGCAGAGCCCCGCGGCGACGGACCCGAGCGTGAGCGCGCGCCGACCGCCCCCGAGAGCGCCTGGCGCGTCGAACCCCTGGCCGCGCTCAACTCACCCTTCGACGAACGCGACCCGGCCTTCGCCGCCGACGGCCGCGTGCTGCTGCTGGCCAGCGACCGCGACGGGGGCGCGGGCGGCTTCGATCTGTACCGCTCGATGCAGGGCCGCGAGGGCTGGCTGCCGCCCGTGCCGCTCGTGGGCGTCAACGGCCCCGGCCACGAGCGCGCGCCCATGGCCACCCTGGGCGGCTTCGGCCTGTTGCTGACGTCCGCGCCCGCAGGCGGGCTGCCCGACCTGCACCGCGCCCGCTCGCGCGAGCTGTTCCGCCTGCCCGGCCGCCCCGTGGGCTGGTTGGACCTGACGGTGGTGGGCCTGCTGCTGCTGCTGGCCGTGCTCACCTGGCTGGGCCGACGCTGGGAGGCGCTCGATATCCTGGCCAAGTGCCTGCTGGTGAGCTTGGTGGCACACCTGTTGCTCATGCTCTGGTTCCGTGAGGTGTACGTCGAGCAGGAGCCGGTCGAGCCGCCGCCCGCCGCGCCGTCCATCCGCGTGCGACTGAGCGCCAACCCGCAGCAGAGCTTGGCCTCGGCCGAGCGCGCGGGCGAACTGCAGGCCGCTCCCAGCCTGCGCGCGGCGGCCCATGCCCCCGAGCAAGCCGACGGCGCGGCGCCCGAGGGAGGCGAGTTGAGCCCCGCCGCGCGGGCGTCCCTGCCGGCTCCAAGCCTGGCCACGGCGGTCGCGCCCGCGCGCGCGGCGGACAGCTCCGCGTCCACGCGCAGCGAGCGCTCGCTCGACGTCAGCGTGCGCGAGCCCGCCACGCGCGGCGAGCCGATCCACAGCGCCGAGGCGCCCAGCCTGTCGCTGGCGGCGAGCACGGGACCGACGCAGGCGCGCACGCGGGCCGCGGCGGCCGACCCGACGCGTCTCAGCCCTGACGCCGCGGGCGCGAGCGCGACCCCACCGGCCAGCGCCCACGCCGCCGCGCTGCCCGTGCCCTTGGTGGCCAGCAGCGGACCGGCCACGTCGACGCACGCGCCGGTCGAGCTCATGTCGCAGGGCTCTCGCGCGGCGGCGCGCACGCTGGCCGTGGCGGCGCCGCCCGCCATGCTCAGCGCGGCGACGAGCGGCGCGTCGGCCGACGCCGGCGGGTTGCAGCTGGCCGAGACGTCGACCCTGGCCCTCGGGGCTCCCGCCACGGCGGCCACGGCGCGTCCCAGCCTGCACTCCGCCGTGCGTGACGGTCTGTTCAGCGGCAACGCGCCCACGCGCAGCGCCCCGCGTGGCGCGAGCGCGCCCGGCGCCGGGGCCACCGCGCGCATGACGTCCCTCACCCTGCCGTTGCCGGCGGCGAGCGCGGGCGGCGGGCCGGCGACGTCGCGCGGCGCGGTCGACATCGACCTGGGCGCGCGCTCGTTCTCGCAGGCGGCGCTGGACGGCGGGCTGACGAGCGGGCCGCCCGCGACGCTGCTGACCCCGGCCACGTCGCCATCCGCTGAGCAGGACCTGGGCGCGCTCGCGGCGAGCGGCGCGCACCCCACCGGTGCAGGCGAGGTCCCAGGCGCGCTCGCGCTGTCGGCGCCGAGCAGTCGGGCGGCGCCCAGCCGCGCGGGCGCAGAGCCGGCGCGCCCCGGGCGCTGGCGGTCGTCCAGCGACGTGCTCGCCAGCGCAACGCCCGCCGCCAGCCCCAGCGCGCGCCCGCTGGCGGCTCCCGTCGTGTTGGCCGCGAGCCTGCCGGAGACCCGCGCCGGACCCTTCGACCACACGCCTTACCGCACGCGCTTCGGCGAGGCGCGCATCCAGGCCCTGGAAGACGGCGGCGGCTCGGAGCAGACCGAGCGCGCCGTGGCCGCCGGGCTGGCCTACCTCGCGCGCATCCAGGAGAGCGACGGCCACTGGGGTAGCCCGGACGACTTCGACGACAAGTACGGCCACGTGGTGGTGGGCAAGACGGCCCTGTGCCTGCTGGCGTTCCTGGGGGCCGGCCACAGCCCGCGCTCCGGTCGCGAGCACGCGCCCGTGGCGCGCCGCGCGCGCGAGTTCCTGCTGTCGGTGCAGGACGCGCTGACCGGCCACTTCGGCTACAGCAGCAGCTACTCACACGCCATCGCCACCTACGCGCTGAGCGAGTGCTACGCCCTGGACGGCGACGCGCGCCTGGCCGCCCCGCTGCGCCAGGCCGTGTCGTGGATCGTCCAGCACCAGCACAAGAGCCGCGACGCCCGGCGCTTCGGCGGCTGGGGCTACTACTATCCCGACGACCGCAGCTTCGACCCGTGGCCGCGCACCTCGGTCAGCGCCTGGCAGATCATGGCCCTGGAGTCCGCGCGCCTGGCGGGCCTGGCCGTGCCGGATCAGACCTTCGAGGACGCGCGCACGTATCTGCTGCAGAACCACGACGCGCGGGCGGGCGTGGTGCTCTACAGCCGCGACCCCGAGCGCCTGGCCTCGCGCTACCCCACCCTGCCGGGCTCCACGCCCGCGGGCCTCTTTGCCCTGTCGTTGCTGGGCGAGGAGCTCGACGCGCCGCGCTGGCGCTCGACCATCGAGTTCACCCTCTCGCGCCGGCCCGACGGCTTCCGCGAACCCAGCAGCGAGCAGTTCGTGTCGCGCGCAGCGGGCAACCTGTACTTCTGGTACTACGGCTCGCTGGTCCTGTTCCGGCACGGCGGCAGCGAGTGGGAGCGTTGGAACCAGGCGCTGCAGTCCACCCTGCTGCCGGCCCAACGCCGCGACGGCAGCTGGCAACCCATCTCGCTCTACGCCGACTACGCCGGCGACGACAACCGCGATCGCAGCTACACCACCGCCATGTGCGTGCTCTCGCTCGAGGTGTACTACCGTTACTTCACGCCGCTGCTGTCGGTCGACGCCGGCTCGGGTGGCAGCCGTTGACGTAGGCGCCGCGCCGGGGTTCCATGGCGGCATGATGCGCGCACTGACCCTCGCCCTGCGTCGTTGCCCTCGTGGCTGGGTGCGCCTCGTCGCGGGCCCTGCTGGGCGCCCAGGCCGGGCGCTGCTGCTCGGCCTGGCGCTGCTGCTCGGTCCGGCGCTGCCTGCCTGCGACGAGCGCGCGCTGTCGTTCCGCGTGCTGCACGTGCCCGTGGCCCATGACGGTTTCGATCTGCTCGACGCGGCGCTGATGGACGCCGAAGGCGACGGCGATCTCGACCTGGTGGTGGCCACCGAGAGCGACCTGCGCCTGCTGCGCTTCGAGCCGGGCGGCTGGAGCGACGCGTCGTCGGGCTCGGGCATCTCGCGCGTACCCGCCGTACAGCGCGTGCACGCCGCCGGCCGCGACCTGTTGGTGGAGCGCGACGGACAGCTGCGGCGGCTGGTGGGCTCCGCGGTGGGCACCTGGACGGAGGCCGAGCGCGACGAACCCGGCCCCGCCCCCGCCGTGCCGACCGAGCTGCTGCTGGACCTCGACGGCGACGGCACGGACGAGCGCGCCACGCTGGACGGCACGCGCCTGCGCATCGAACAGCACACGCCATCGGGCTGGCGCGACATCACGGCCTCCACGGGCGCCGATGGCCTGGTCATGCCGAACCCGGGCACGCGCCTGCTGGCGGGCGACCTGGACGGCGACGGCCACCCGGACCTGGCGGTGGTGGGCGGCCGGCTGTTTGCCCTGCTCTCCAACGGCGGCGCGCTGCCCGGCGAGTAGACGGGGCTCGCGGCGCGGTTCGGTGTCAAGCCGCCCGTGAGCCCGCACCCCACGCCGGAATCGCGGCGCCGGTCGCGGCGCCGGAATCGCGGCGCCGGCCGCGGCCAGGGTCGAACCCAGGGGCCCCCGCGCCGCCGTGAGCACGCTCGGCCGTCTGTGCGTCACAACATGCCACCCCCGCACGGGAGTAGCCTGGACGGTCAGTGTGTTGCGGCCCCCGGCCTGGGGCCGGCCGAACCGTCCTACCGATCGGGAGATTGACCGCATGTTCGTTCGCATCGGAGTAGTCATCGGGGCCAGCCTGAGCTTGGCCGTGGGAGGCGAGGCCGGCACGCAGACGGCGCCCTTCGCCGGACACCGTCTGACCCACGACACGAACACCCACCGCAACGTCATCGGCGACATCGACGAGGACGGACATCGGGACCTGCTCACGCTCACCGACGGGACCCACCTCATGCTCGGGCAGCTGACGGCTCGTTCGTGACCGGCCCATCCTGGGCGTGAACGGGAGCAGGGCCCCGGCCCTGGCAAACATGGACGCGGCCAAGCGTCAGTCGATCAACGGAATGATGACGCTGGTGCCGACGGCGTCCTGCTGCGGGTTGGCAGGGTTCTTGTTCCAGAGCAGCGGCGGCGCCATGAAGTTCGCGAGCTGACTGGTCCCAGCCTGCACACCGACCGGGAGGCCGAACGCGCTCGCCGAGAGCGCGCCGCCGCCCAGCGGAAGGTGGACTGACGACCCCACGATCGAGGACGCTCCCGGCACGCCCACCCAGGAGCCGCTCTGATCCTGAACGGGGGTCAGAAAGACGGGTCCGAAGAACGCGACGTCAGCCGCCGGGAACGCAAACCCGAGGCTTTCCTGCATGGTCAACGGGAATCGGTTGGCGCCCCCAGTGCCCACCAGGATGTCCGGGTTACCGTTGGTGCCTGGGTCTCCCTGCCCAGGCGACAGGCCCGCGAGGACGCCGTCGAACCAGCCCTGCACCCACGTCACGTGGCTCCGGGGGTCACCCACGGCACCGGTGGCGACGGTGTTGGGGCCCCCGTTCCAGGTCACGAAACCCAGGGTCGGAAGGTTGAGGAAGCCCCCCGTGGCGGGATCCTGCGCACCCAGGCCGCCCGCCCCCGTGCCGGCCCCGCCGCGCCCGCTCAAGCTGATGCCGCTGTGACGCCCGAGGTCGAAGCCGCCGTTCGGACTCAGTCCGCCGGCGGGCAGACCGAAGGAGGCGATCGCCGGGTACTCGGGGCCTGTGCCAGCCATGGGCTGGCCGACCATGGACTGGTACGGCGACGTGCCGTTGAATCCGTTCGGCGCGGTCGCGTAGTTGGTCACGGGAGTCGACGCGACGCTCATCACCTCGAGTTCGAGGTTCCCAAAGAAAGCGAACAGGCCCAGCGAGCCGCCCGCGATGGAGTTGCTCTGCCACAGGTTCTGTTCGTCATTCGACCAGGCGTAGTACTGGTTGTTGTCAGGGGAACTCGTGGACCAGTGGTACCAGCCGTTGATGTCATCCAGAGCGGGAACAGCCGAGGGGACCCAATTGAACGCGACCAACCAGCAGCCGGCGCTGGCAGCCAGAGAGATATCCGATGCGAACGCGATCAGGGTCGCTGTGCCGGCGCTTGTCGCGCCTTGCAAACCGTTGTTCGGGATGACGATCTTGAAACCCTGGGCAAACGAACTCAGTCCCGAAGGCAAGTCGGTCAGCAGGAAGTTCGCCGAAGCACCCACGGGTCCGTAGGGGAGCCCTCCGCTGCCACCGATCGGAAAGCACGAGGGCCCTACGGAGGCGACCGAGCAGGCAGCCCTGTTCCACACGCCTGCCGCTTGGTCAAAGGCATGCAGGCCATCGAATTCCATCAACGCGATGATCGGGAACCTGATGTCGTAGACGCCGCCGCTGCCTGTGGGGCCGAACAAGCAAGGCGACTCGGTCCAGCCAGCCTGCTTGTAGCCGAAGTCACCGAGCGCGGTGAGTGTGTTGCCGCGCATCTCCTCACCATCCACCCAGTAGCCCACACCATCATCGCCCGGGATCCAGGTGCCGCCGGCACCGAACCCGAGGTAGACCACATCAGCGCCGTTGGTCAGCACGTGCGCATTGAACCCGTTCTGGGCGAAGAGCGGGCTTGTGAGCCCCACTGTCAGCGCAGCGAGAGCCGCGAACCGGAGTATCGACATGATCATTGGAGACTTCTCCACGGGAGGAACAGCGCGCCAAGGACCAGCCCAGCGGCCGCGATGTCGGGAACGCGACGCGCAAGGGTTGACTCACCCAGTCGATCCGCGCGGTTCGGGGTGAGGCATGCAGCACCGAGCCTCCGTAAGAACTCCAGCGCGCGGGCACTGAAGGAGACACGCATCATACGCCTGCTCCTGGATCCTGTGTGAGTTCGCGCACATGAGCGCGAGACGCTCCTGCGTCAGGTCGCGTGGTCGCCTCTGCGCGTGACCCACAACGCATGTGTCCTGTCACGGGAGCACACGCTCGCTGCGTCCCCATGAGCACTCGCTGGTGAATATGCACGCATGGAAACAGCACTCATGAAGAGCCTTCGATAAGCGGCAAGGCCTCGCTGCTGATCGGCGTGGGCGCGCCACGCAACGCGCCCGTGGTAGCCTCCACACAGCGCCCGCATACGGGCGCGTATCCCCGGCGTGAGGCCAGCCGTTGTTCCTGCACCAGGTGCGGATCGAGAACTTCCGCGGCATCCGGCGCCTGCGCCTGAAGCTCGACCACACCACGGTGCTGGTGGGCGAGAACTCGTTCGGCAAGAGCAACCTGATGGCGGCGCTCGACCTGGCGCTGGGGCCGCGCGCCCGCGGCGGTGAGCTCAAGCTGCTGCCCTCCGATGTCCACGTGCCCTTTGGCGCGGAGCGGCCCAGCGGTCGACCGGTGCTGATCGGACTAATCTTCCGCGAGCGCTCCGGCGGCGAGTGGGAGACGAGCTCGCTCGACCCCGTGCGCGCGGCCATGACCGAGCGCAGCGGCGGACGCCTGCAGCTCAGCCTGCAGATCACGGGGCGCACGTTCGGCGGCGAGCTGCACGCCGAGGCCGCGTTCCTGGACAGCGCCAAACAGCCCATCAGCGACCTGGACGACGAGCTGCTGTTGGCCTCGCTGCGTCGCGTGAGCCCGGTGGTGCACCTGGGCGCCGGCGGCTTCATGCCCAACGACGACGGCGAGCTGGACGACGAGGAGCTGGGACCCAGCCTGCACCCGGACGTGCGCCGCATGCGCTTCCAGATCCGACATCTGTTCCGCAAGCTCATGGCGCGCGAGACGCCGCCGGACCGGGCCGAGCTGGAGGCCGGACTGGACGCCGTGCGCGAGGCC
The DNA here is from genome assembly GCA_003644265.1 of Planctomycetota bacterium. The sequence continues at coordinate 4,639 of QNBX01000056.1, read as the reverse complement.
CTGGGCTCACGCCCCGAGCTGCTGGTGCCCAAGAACGCCCTGCCCCTGCACCGTCGCGACCTGGTGCACACGCCGCTGCACCTGGCGCTCGACCGCCGCCCGAAGCGCGCGCTCGACCACCCCCTGGGCTCGGCCACCTCGGCCATCGGCCCGCTGGTGCTGCTGGGCGCCATGCTCGAGGCCATGGGCCCCGCCGGCCTGCACCCCGGCGCGCGCCCGCTGGTGGTGGTGGAGGACGCCGAGGCGCACCTGCACCCCACCGTGCTGGCCAGCGCCTGGGGCGTCATCGAGGGCATCAAGGCCCAGCGCATCGTCACCACCAACTCGCCCGAGCTGCTGGCGGCCGTGCCGCTGTCTTCCATCCGCCGGCTGGTGCGCCGACGCAGCCACACCGAGGTGCACCGCCTCAAGCGCCGCTCGCTCTCGCGCGAGCAGCTGCGCCGCGTCGGCTACCACGTGCGCATGCGCCGCGGCGGCGCCTTCTTCGCGCGCTGCTGGCTGCTGATCGAAGGCGAGACCGAAGCCTGGCTGCTGCCCGAGCTGGCGCGGCTGGTGGGCCTCGACTTCGCGGTGGAGGGCGTGCACTGCATCGAGTTCGCCCAGTGCGGCGTGGCGCCCCTGGCCAAGCTCGCCAACGACCTGGGCATCCCCTGGCACTTGATCACCGACGGTGACGACGCGGGCGCCAGCTACGCGCGCTCCGCCGCCTCGCTGCGGGGCGACGCGCCGCTCGAGGACCGCGTCACGCGCCTGGAGTCCACCGACATCGAGCGCTGCCTGTGGGACCACGGCTACGACGAGGTCTTCCGCCGGCAGCTGCCCGTGACCGTCTCCGGCAAGGAAACCACGCTGCCCCCGCACGAGGTCATCGCCCGGGCCGTGCGCAGTCGCCGCAAGCCGCAGCTGGCGCTGGACGTGATCGAGGCCGCCGGACGCCGCGGCAGCCCGGGCGTGCCGTGGCCACTGAGAGAAGTGATCGACACCGTGGTGCGCCTGGCCCGCGCGGCCGTGGACTGGGACGCGGGGCGCTCATGAAGGCCACCTTCCTGGGCGCGGCCGGCTGCGTCACCGGCTCCATGACGCTGGTGCAGACCGCCAATCGGCGCGTGCTGGTGGACTGCGGCATCCACCAGGGCTCGCGCGAGCAGCGCGACCTCGACCGCGAGCACTTCCCCTTTGACCCGGCCACACTGGACGCGGTGGTCCTGACCCACGCGCACCTCGACCACTGCGGCATGCTGCCGCGCCTGGTGCAGGCGGGCTACGCCGGACGCGTCACCGTCACCGCCGGCACGCGCGATCTGTGCGGCGTGATCCTGCCCGACAGCGGCCGGCTGCAGCAGGAGGGCGCAGAGCACGCGCGCCGCCACGGCTCCAGCCGGCACCAGCGCCCGCAGCCGCTCTACACCCAGGACCACGCCGAGCAGACGCTCAAGCGGCTCGACGGCGTGGGCTTCGACACCGAGATCGACCTGTGCCCCGGCGTGCGCGTGCGCTTCCTGCAGGCGGCGCACATCGTGGGCAGCGCGTCGGTGCTGCTCTCCAGCGACGAGGGCTCGATCCTGTTCTCCGGCGACATGGGCCGGGACGACCGCCCCATCGGCCCGTCGCCTGACCCGCCCGCGGCCGCCGACGCCATCGTGCTGGAGTCCACCTACGGCGACCGCCTGCACGAGCGCAGCGACCCGGCGGACACGCTGGCCGACGTGATCTCGCGCACGACCGCGCGCGGCGGCTCGGTGCTGGTGCCGGCCTTCGCCGTGGGCCGCACGCAGATGCTCATGTACCTGCTGTACCAGCTGCGGCGCGAGGGACGCATCCCGTTCCTGCCGGTCTGGATGGACAGCCCCATGGCCCAGCGCGCCACCGAGGTCTACCGGCGCCACGCGCCCCTGGTGGGCGTGCCGCACGAGCTGGTGGAGGACGTGGTGCGCATGACCAGCATCTCCACCACCCCCGACGAGTCGCGCGCGCTCGATCGCGACAAGCAGCCCAAGGTGCTCGTGTCGGCCAGCGGCATGCTGGAGGGCGGGCGTGTGCTGCACCATCTGCTGGCCATGGGCGGCAGCCCGCGCAACACGATCCTGCTCTCGGGCTATCAGGCGCCGGGCACGCGCGGCGCGGCGTTGGCCGACGGCGAGCGCTACCTGAAGCTGCACGGCAAGGAGCTGCACGTGCGCGCGGAGGTGGCCGCGCTGACCACGCTCAGCGCCCACGCCGATCAAGGGCAGCTGCTGGCCTGGCTGGCCCGCGCAGAGGCGCCGCCGCGGCAGGTGCTGGTGAACCACGGGCAGCCCGAGCCCGCCGCCACCCTGGCGCGGCTGGTGACCGAGCGCCTGGGCTGGCCCGCCCACGCCGTGCAAGCGGGGGAGCAGGTGCAGATCGAGCCGCGCGGCTCAGCCTGACCGCAGCCCCTCAGCGGCTCTTGATCTTCTTCTTGCCGCCGGCGCTGCTCTTCTTCCCGCTCGGCGTCCCGCGCTGCATGCGCACGCTCAGTCGCGTCAGGCCCGGCCCCACCCAGAGCTCCTCGTCATGCCGGACGAAGCCTCGCTTGAAGACCCTCACGTGGTATGTCGCCTCAGGCAACTGCTCGAACAGCGCCTGACCCTGCGCTGACGAGTGCAGGCTGCGGCGAAGATCGAAGGGGCGCTGCTTGCCAACCGAGCGCACGCTGACCGAGCCCCGGTCCAGCGGCGCGCCGCCCTGATCGCGCACGTCCAGCAGCAGGTCGCCGCCGGCGGGCACGCGCACCGTGCACGGCGTGGGCGCGCCGGGGAACACCAGCAGCGCACGCGGCAAGGCCCAGCTCCGCTTACCCAGGGCGACCTGCACGTAACCGCCCTCACCCAGGTTGAACGACGCGCGGCCCGCTGAATTGGAGCGCCGTTTGTTCACCTCGCGCTTGGGCTTGAGCTTGCCGAGCGCCTTGGGCTGCAGCGCCAGCTCGTCTGCAAAGACCTCCACCACGACCAGCTCCACGCCGCTCACGGGCCGGCCGCCGGTGTCGAGCACGCTCAGCTCGAGCACGGCGGCGCGGAACATCACGACGTCCAGCGGAGCGGGTTCGCGCAGACCGCCAAAGTCGATCGGCAGGCTCGCCACCGGGATGCGACCGGCCAGCCCCAGGGTCAGCCGATAGCGGCCGACCTCGGGCAGGCGCACCGTGTAGCCACCCGCGACGCCGGGCGTGGCCGAGAGACGCTCGCTGGTGTGGTGCCACTTGCCAGGGACGCTGAGCGACTCGCGCTGCAGCCGACCGCCCACGCCGTCCAGCGCCAGCCCGCTGCTGCCGTCGGTCACATGCAGCGCCCAGCTCACCGACGGCTCGAGCACCACCAGCACGTCGCGCTGGTCGGGCAGCGCCTCCGCCTCAGCCTGGCGCAAGCCCTCGGCCGAGACATGCAGCTCGATCAGCTCGAACTCGGGATCGATGGGCGCCAGCTCGAAGTAGCCCTCGGCGTTGGTGCGCGCGAACAGGCCGGCTGAGGCCTTCACCAGCGCCGCGGGGATGCCCACACCGGCGGGTCCGACCACGCGCCCCTGCACGCAGGCGCCCCGCTCGAGGTCGACCTGCAGCGGCTCGACCGGGCGGCCTTGAGACAGGTCGACCTCGACCCGCAGGCTGGCGCGCGCGCCGTGCCGCACCCAGGCCGACACGCGCTGGATGTCGGCCCCCGCCAGGCGGTGGGAGAGCTGCACCTGGCCCTGCTCGTTGGTCACGCCCAGGGTCGGGTCGACGTCCTTGCTGGTGAGCGCCACGTGGGCGCCCTGCACGGGCCCCTCGCTGTCCGACACCTGCACCGTCAGGTCGAGCGGCTCGGTCAACGTCAACAGCAGGCCCTCGTCGCCGCGGCGCACGAAGTCGCGGGCAAAGCGCCCCTCGGCGTCCAGCGCATCCACCAGCAACGGACCCACGCCCGACCACTCGCTGAAGGGCAGGGCGAAGGCGCCGTCGGCGCCGCTCGTGCCCCGGGCCAGCTCGCCGGAGGGCGCGGCCAGGGTCACGAGCGCGCCCGCCACCGGGTCGCCCGCCGGGCCATCGAGCACCTGCCCGGAGATGACCCGCTCGGCCACCAGCTTCAGCACGATCTGCTCATCGGGCGCCAGCACACGCTGCTCCCAGCGCTTGCGCACGGTGTTCACATAGCCCTCGGCCCGCACCTCCAAACGGAACGACCGCGACGGCGCGCTCTCGAAGCGGAACACACCTGAGGCGTCGGCCGTGGCGCTCAACTCGTGCAGCACCTGGCTCTGCTCCGGCGGGTCCGGCTCGCCAGCCGGGCGGGAGCGCGAGATGACGAGCAACGTGACCTGCGCCGCGGGGACGGGCGCGCCCGTGTCGGCGTCGACCACGCTGCCCTGCACCAGCCGACCGGGCGGCAGTTCCAGCTGCACGCCGCTGGAGCCGGCCAGCCGCTCGTCTTCCCGGAGCATGTCGTAGCCGGGCGCCCAGGCCCCCAGGTGCAGCGCCCCCTCCGCCAGCGGCATGAGCACAAAGCGGCCCTCGCCGTCGGCCTGAGCGCGGAACTGATCGTCGCCCGAGGCCACCCCCACGTAGGCGTCGGGCACGGGCATGAGGCTCTCCGCGCTCACGACGCTACCGGAGATGGACAGACCGGGCTGCAACGTCAGCACCAGC
>QNBX01000055.1 GCA_003644265.1 Planctomycetota bacterium | reverse complement strand
CGGCTCGCTGCTGCTGCTCGCCGCCGCGCTGGCGTTGACGTCGCCGGCCGCCCGGGCCGATGAGGTGCAGGGCGTGATCCTGGCGCGGCAGGCGCGCGCGGCCCTTGATCAGGGCGACTCCGAGCGCGCCCTGGAGCTGCTGGAGCAGGCGCGTCTGGAGTGGCCCGACTCCGACCTGGTGCGTCACGGCATGGCCGACGCCTTCACCGCGCGGGGCGAGATCAACGCCGCGCTGATCGAGTACCGCAAGGCGCTGAGCGGCGCCCACGCCGACCGGGCGCGCTTCAACTCGGGCGCGCTCATGAGCGCCGCCGCCGAGGTCGCCCTGAGCGCGGCGGGCGTGCCGCTGGACGTCGCCGGCCTGGGCCCCGACGTCGATCCGGCCGCGCTGATCGAGGCCATCGACGCAGCCCTGCCCCAGCTCGAGCTCGCGCGCGATCAGTTCCTGGAGTCGCTGGCCCTGCGTCCCGACGCCGCGGCGCGCGAATCGGTGGCCGCCCTGACCGCGCGCATGGACGCCCTGGCCGCCATGAAGGAGGAGCTCGAGCAGCGCCAGGACGAGAGCGAGGACGACGGCGAGGACGAGAACCAGGACGAGAACGACGAGAGCGACGACCAGGACCAGGACCAGGACCAGGACCAGGACCAGGACGACGACCAGCAGCAGGACGGCGATCAAGAGCAGGACGGCGAGCCGTCGCCCCCCGACCAGGATCAGGACGCTCAGGACGAGCCGCCCGAGCAGGATCCGCAGCAGCCGCCCCAGCCCCAGCCGGTGCCGCCGCTCACCGCCGCCGAGCGCGCCGAGCTGCTCGACAAGCTGGAGCAGCTCGAGCAGCGGGCCCTGGCCCTGGAGCGCGCGCGCCGCGCCCGGGAGCGCGTGGGCGTGGAGCGCGACTGGTGAGCCTGGCCCTGCTGCTGAGCGCGCTGATGCTGGCGGCCGCGCCCGAGGTCTCGCTCAACATCGGGCCTGAGGGGCCGGAGGTGGGCCTGGTCATGACGGCCACGCTCAAGATCACGGGCGCCGAGGGCGCCGACTGCTCCCTGATCGGGCTGCCCTCCATCGACGGCGCGCGCCTGGGCACGCCCCTGGGCCCCAGCCACCAGAGCTACGTCGAGATCGTCAACGGCCGCACGCGCCGGTCGGTCTCCACCATCTGGCAGTTCGAGCTGATCCCCGAGCGCGAGGGGCTGCTGCAGGTACCAGCCTTCGGCCTGATGTGCCGCGGCGCGCGGATCGAGACCGAGCCCCAGGCCTTCATGGTCGGCCCCTCCGCGCTGATCAAGGACATCGTGCGGGTCTCGGTGGAGCCGTCCACGTTCGAGGCCTGGGTGGGGCAGGTGATCAACATGCGGGTCGAGCTCTCCATCCTGGAGACGGCCCACGACAGCCTGGCCCCCAACGGCCTGCGGGTGGTGCTGCCCTGGCTCGAGGACGTGCCGGGCCTGCACATGCTGGAGCCGCCCGTGCCCTCCTGCAGCGACGGCGTCATGACCGTGCTGCCCAGCGAGCGCCAGATCCCCACCTGCATCGAGCGCGTGCGCGACGGCGGGCGCTACCGCATCGTCTTCTCGCAGACCATCCCGCTGCTGGCGACGGAGGCCGGCTCGACGAGCCTGCCCGAGAGCCGCTTCAGCGCGCGCGTGGTGGTGGACCGCGGCAGCAACTCGCGCAACGAGTTTGGCTTCTTCGGCAGCCGGCGCACCACGGCCTCGCGCACGGTGGTGAGCGATGCCTACGCGCTCGGCCCCCGGCTGCTCATCCGCGAGCCGCCCAGTCTGGGCCGCCCCGCCAGCTACACCAACGCCGTGGGCAGCTATCGTTTCACGGGCGAGGCGCGGCCCCGGACCCTGCGCGTGGGCGAGAGCTGCACCCTGACCCTGGCGCTGGCGTCCGACCACGGCCCGGCGCCGCAGCTCGCCCGGGTGGAGTGGCCCGGGTTCGAGGCGCGCCTGGGCGACTTCCGCGTTTTCGGCAAGGAGGACAACAGCTCCAGCCGCGGGCGCGTGCTGCAGCTCGAGGTGTCCCCGGTGAGCGAGCTGGTGGACACCATCCCGGCCCTGGAGTTCAGCTGGTTCGACCCGGCCCTGGGGCGCTACGAGACGGGCACGGTGGGGCCCTTTGCCCTGGACGTGTCGCCCGGCGGGCGCGACGGCCTGGCCCAGCTGGCCACGCCCGAGGAGATCCTGAACGACCTGGAGACCATCCGCGAGCGCCTGCCGCCCGCGGTGGGGGCGCTGCCACCGGTCTGGATCGGCCCGGCCGCCGCGCTCGCGCTGCTGCTGCTGCTTGAGCTGCGACAGCGCTCGCGTCGTTGGCGCGCGGCCCATCCGGCCGCCGTGGCGCGGCGAGGTGCCCGCGCCGGCCTCTCGCGTGGGTTGGCCCAGGCCGACGACGTGCGCTCGGTGGCGGCGGTCTTCGCGCGCTTCCTGTCGGCGCGGCTCGACGGGCCGCCCGCCGGCATGACCGCCGAGGAGGCCGGCGCGCGGTTGCAAGACCCCGAGCTGGCGGCGCAGCTCAGCGTGGTCGTGTCCGGTTGGGAGGCGGCCTACCTGGGCGGCGCCACGCTGGCGCTGAACGACGCGCGCGACCAGGCCCGTGCGCTGGCCCGCGCGCTGGAGAGCCATTCATGACGGCGCGCGCGTGGGCGTCGCTGCGGCTGGCCCGGGTGCTGGGCTGCGTGCTGGGCTGCGTGCTGGGCTTGCCCGGCGCGTCGTCGCAGGCGCAGGCAGACCCAGGGACGGAGCCCGGGGCGGCCGCCCTGGCCGAGGGCCCCGCGCTCGCGTCGCCTGAGCCGAGCGCAGCGCCTTCACCCTTCATGCGCGCGGCCGTGGAGGCCTACCGCGAGCGGCGCTACGCCGCGGCCTGGCGAGGTTTCGCGGTCCTGGCGTCCGCTGAGCCCGACCAGGGCCGCCGGGCCGTGCTGCACGCCAACGCCGGCACCGCCGCCGCCCGGGCCGAGGCCTTCGGCGAGGCGGTCTGGCACCTGAACGAGGCCTTGCGGGGGGCGCCCCGTGACGTCGTGGCCCGTCGCAACCTGCACCAGCTCAACCTGCGTCTGGGCGCCGGACGCGCCAGCTCAGAAGACCTGACCGAGACCCTGGTGCGCCTGCCGCTGGTACTCACGCGGCGCGAGGCGCATCTGGCGGGCACCAGCATGGCGGTCCTGGCGCTGCTGCTGGTGGCCCTGCGTCGGGCGGGCCTGGGCGGACGCCGGCTGGGGTTCAGCGCCGGGCTGATGCTGAGCCTGGCGTTGGTGTGGTGGGGGCTCGACACCGCCGCCCGGGAGCTGGACGACCAGCGCGCGGTGGTGCTGGTGCCCACCAGCGTTCACGGCGAGCCCAGCGCCGACGGCAAGCTGCTGTTCCGCCTCGACCCCGGGACCCTGGTGCGCCATGAGGAGCGGCGCTCAGGCTGGGTGTTGGTGGAGACCCTGGCCGGCGGCCGCGGCTGGATGCCGTCCGAACAGGTGCGTCGCGCCGGGGGCTGAGCGGCGCACAGCGCGCGCTTCAGCTCGCGTCGTCCTCGTCTTCGTCCAGGAAGGCGTTGAAGTGGCTGGCCTCGGCGCCGTGCAGCACGTCGTAGGCGTGGGCCGCCGTGCGTGCGGCGAACAGCTGGCGGCGTACGTTGGGGTCGACGCCGATGGCGCGCGCCAGGGCCGCGAGCACCTGCAGGTGGCGGTCGCGCTCGTTGGCGGGCGTGGCCAGCACCACCATGCAGTGCACCGGACGCCCATCGGGCGTGTCGAAGTCCAGGCCTTGCCGGCTGATGCCCATGGCGCCGGCCATGACCTGGCCCGATTCGTGCACGCCGTGGGGCACGGCCAGCCCCTCGCCAAAGCAGGTGGAGACCTCACGCTCGCGTTGCAGCACGGAGGCCAGCAGCGCGTCGCGGTCGGCGTCCAGGTGGTTGGTGCGCACCAGCACGTCCACCAGCTGTTCGATGGCGGCCTCCATCGTGTCGGCCTTCAGGTCGACCACGATGTTCTCTTCGTGCAGGAAGTCGAGCAGCCGCGCGCGGTCGTGATTGGCCTCGCCCGAGCGCACCAGGGCCATGCGCACCAGCGACGGGCCCACCAGCTCGTTCAGCGCCACGATGGCCAGGCCCGCGTTGAGCAGCTCGGGGCCGATGTCCGCCAGGGCGGGCGACTCGTAGGCCAGCAGGATCAGGCCCACGGCCACGCCGGCCTGGGGCGTGAGCGCCAGGCCGATCCAACGGCGCATGGCGCGCGTGCCACCCGCTATGCGCAAGGCGAGGTGCGCGGCCAGCACCTTGCCCACCAGCCGCGTTGCGAACACGGCCAGCACCAGCCAGCCCGCGCCTCCCAGCTGGTCGAGGTGCAGCTGCGCGCCGGCCAGAGTGAAGAAGACCGCGAAGATGGCCTGACGCACGTCGACGAAGGCCGACTCCACGATCTCGTCTTTGTCAGGCGTGAGGTTGGCCAGGGTCATGCCCAGGAACAGGCAGCTCAGCAGAGCCGACACACCCAGGGCGCCGGCCAGGCCGGACACGAGCAGCACGGCGATGACGGACGCCGTGGCCAGGCGATCGCTCTGCACCATCTTGCGCGTGGCGTACACCAGCCCGAGCCCCACGCCGCCGCCCAGCATGATGGTGACGCCCAGTTCGCGCAGCGGCTCCAGCACGAGCTGCCAGGCGGGGATGTCGACACCCTCGCCCAGGGTCACCGCGGCCAGGTGGGCCAGCTCAAACAGGAAGATGGCCGCGATGTTGTTGAGCGCCACCGCTCCCATGAGCGTCTTGGTGAACACGCCGCGGGAGCGGCTCTCCGCCACCAGCGCTACGATGGTGGCGGGCGCGGTGGAGACCGCCAGGGCCGCCAGCAGCACCGCCAGGGTCCAGGGTCTGTCCAGCGGACCGGCCACCACCACGTACACCAGCAGCGGGATCAGCGTGGCCTCGGCCAGCACCAGCAGCAGCAGGCGTGTGCCCGCGTTGCGCAGGCGGCGCAGGCTCAGGTGTCCGCCCACCACGAGCGTGATCAGGCCCAGGGCAAAGGCCGTCACCGGCGAGAGCGAGGCCACCTGCTGGCCGCCCAGCAGCCCCAGGCCCGCCTCTCCCAGGGCGACGCCCGCCAGGATCTGGCCCGTGACGCCCGCCAGCCCGACGCGTCGCGCCAGGGCGCCGCCGGCCAGTCCGGCGGCCACGACCACGGCCAGCACGAGCAGGGGGTCGTTGGGCATGGCGGGCATCACGCGGGATGGGTGTCGCCGCTGAGCGGGCGGCGCCGGCGGAACCAGAGCCAGATGAAGAGCATGTGGACCAGGGCCGCGGCGCGTGCCAGGCCGGCGGCCAGCGCGGCGCCCTGGGCGCCGAAGTTGGCGGTGGCCCAGTACACGCAACTGGCGATGAGCAGCGCCAGCACGACGTTGCGGGCCACGTGCTTGCGCAGTTGGTGGGCGTAGATGGCCCAGGGCTCAACGATCACGCAGAAGCCCAGCACCAGGTTGCCGCTGGCCAGGCGCCAGAAGAGCGGGAAGGCGCCGTCGAACTCCTCGCCGTAGAAGACCTTGAGCACCACGTAGGCCGCCGGCAGCGAGACCAGCGTGGCGCCGGCGGTGAACGCGCCCGCGGCCAGTGAGACCTTGCGCAGGGTGGCGCCGAGTTGCTCCATGGGCACGTCGGCCTGGCCCATCTTGAAGCCCAGCGTCGGCAGCAGGTTGGTGCCGATGGCTCCCACCACGCCGGCCAGCACCATGTTGAGCACCATGGCCACCTGGAAGGCGCCGTTGTCCGCAAAGCCCTCGCTGGTGCTCACGGCCAGGGCCGGGATCAGGATCAGCGGCAGCCGCGGCACGATGTTGTTCATGGCCTTGCCCGCCGCCAGCAGCGACGAGGTGCCGAGCATCTGGCGCAGCGGCGCGCGGGGGACCTGGGTCAGCACCTCGCGGAAGGGGGGGGGCGCGGTGGTCTCGTGCAGCCTGCCGGCGCGCTGGTAGGCCACCAGGCCCAGGGCTCCGGAGAGCAGGGCGTGGCTCAGCAGCGCCACGGCCACGGCCTCGGGTGTGCGCTCGATCAGCAGGGCGCCGCCCACCAGCCCCAGCCGCAGGAGATTGGTGAGCGCGTCGAAGGCCACGTAGCGCTTCATCTGGCGCGCGCCACTGAGCACGGCCAGGGTCAGGCTGCGCAGCACCTCGCCCAAGCAGCCGAAGCAGAGGATGGCGGTGATGACGCCGACCTCCCGGTCGCCGTCGTACAGCGCCTCGGCCAGACGCGGCGCAAGCAGCACACCGAAGACCGCCGCGAGCAGCGACACGATCAGACCCAGCTTGAGCAGGGCCGCCAGGGCCAGGGTGGCGGCCTCGCGGTCGTCCTGCCCGCGCGCCTTGCTGTAGCTGGAGACCGCGGCGTTGGTGAGTCCCATGCTCACCATGAAGAAGATGAACATGTACAGCTCGCGCGCTGTGGCCCAGCGGCCGAGCTGCTCGTCACCCAGGCTGCGCGCCGTGAGCACCGAGGTCACGAAGTAGGTGCCGCTCTGGACCACGCTGCCCAGCTGCAGCACCAGCGTGTCGCGCACGAACTTGATCTTGGTGAGCCCGGCCAGGCGTGTCGTCAGCGACGGCTTGTGCTTGGGCTGGCGACTCACCGTGTGCCTGTTCTGGCCCTGCGTCTCGGCGCTGCGGCGGTCATGCTGAGCTTGGCCGTTCGCTGCGCCTGCGAGCGGGCGATCAGAACCGCCCGGCGCGCAACGACAGCAGGAACTCGGGGTTGCTGCCGGTCTTCTTGAGCCGGTTCAGCAGCTCCTCGATGGCGCCCACCACGGGCAGGTCCGCCAGGGCGCCGCGCAGCTGCTTGATCAGCTGCGCCTCCTCCGGGTCGTACAGCAGATCCTCCATGCGCGTGCCGGACTTGTGCACGTCGATGGCCGGGAAGATGCGCTGCTCGGAGACCGCACGTGACAGCACGATCTCCATGTTGCCGGTGCCCTTGAACTCCTCGAAGATGACCTCGTCCATGCGCGAGTTGGTGTCCACCAGGGCCGTGGCCAGGATGGTCAGGGAGCCGCCGCCGTCGATGTTGCGCGCCGAGCCGAACAGGCGCCGCGGCTTCTGCAGGGCCTTGGCCTCCAGGCCGCCCGACAGGATGCGGCCGCTGCTGCTGGCGGCGGCGTTGAAGGCCCGCCCCAGGCGCGTGATCGAGTCGATCAGCAGCACCACGTCGTAGCCCGACTCCACCAGGCTGCGGGCGCGCTCCTCCACGCGCTCGGCCACGGCCACGTGACGCTGGGGCGGCTCGTCGAAGGTCGAGGCGATGACCTCGCCTTGCACCGAGCGCTGCATGTCGGTGACCTCCTCGGGGCGCTCGTCCACCAGGAACACCAGCAGCTTGACCTCGCGGTAGTTCTCGGTGACCGCGTTGGCGATGGCCTTGAGCATCATGGTCTTGCCGGAGCGCGGCGGCGACACGATCAGCGCGCGCTGACCAAAGCCGAGCGGCGCCACCAGATCGATCACGCGGCAGCTCCAGTCGTACTTGTCGCCGGTCTCCAGCAGGCAGCGCTTGTCCGGGAAGACCGCCTCGAGCTCCTCGAAGGGCTTCCAGTCCTTGGCCTCCTGCGGCGGGCGGCTGTTGATGCTGAGGATCTCGCTGAGCGCGAAGTACTTGTCCTTGTGGCGACCGCGCTTGAGGGTGCCGCGCACGCTCATGCCGGCGCGGATGCCCCACTGCTCGATCAGCGCCGGCGCGATGTACAGGTCATCGGGCGAGTGCAGGAACGTGTTGCGCGCGCTGCGCAGGAAACCGTAGCCGTCGGGCAGCAGCTCCACCTGGCCCTCGCCCACAAGCGACAGATCGAGCTTGTCGGAGGCGCGCATGAGCGCCACCAGCAGGCGCGAGCGGTCCATGCCCTCGTGCACCTTGAGGCCGTAGCGCTTCAGGCGCAGCACCAGCTGGTCGACGGGCAGCTCGGCCAGCGTGGCCAGGTCGGCGGGCTCGTCGCTGCCGGGCTGCCCGGGCAGGCGCGGCGCCTTCTTGCGGAAGATGGTGCGGGGGCCGGACGCACCCTGCACGGGAACGGCCACGATCTGGCCGGTCTCGTCGGGGGCGCGGGGGTCTGCGGGCTGCTTGCTGGGCTTGGTCGCCATGGATCGAAGACGGCGTCCGACAGGACTGGGGAGGGGGAGGAGCCGCCGGCGCGTGGTGGCTGGTCGTGCCCCGGATCATCGGGGTCAGGCCGCGCGGCAAGAGCTCAGGCAGATGGGGTCGGCAGGCCCCGCTTGAGGAGCAGGGCGTCCAACCGACGCTCAAGATCCTCGATCGTACCCGAGTTCTCAAGCACATGATCGGCTCGACGGGCCTTGGCCGGCAGATCGGCCTGGGCCGATTCGCGCCGGGAGCGCTCGCCGGGCGACCAGCCGCGGGCCTCGCTGCGGGCCTCTCGGGCGGTCTCAGGCGCGCGCACCAGCAGCCAGGTGTCGACCCGCTCGGCCAGGGGCGACTCCAGCAGCAGGGGCACATCCAGCACCACCGGACGCGAGCCGGCGCCCGCCAGTCCCGCCAGCAGCTGCTGCCTCACCCAGGGGTGCACGATGGCGTTGAGATCGGCCGTGGCGGTCGGGTCGGCGAAGGCCCGTTGGGCCAGCAGCGGGCGGTTCAGCGGCCCTGAGGGCTCGTATGCAGGGTGCTCGGGCGCGGGGCCGGGGGGCCTGGGAGGCTGCGACCGCGGCTGGAGCGGAGCGTCGGCGGGGGCCTCTTGAGGGTCGGCGCGGGGGGGCTCCGGGGCCTCGAACAGATCGCCGCCGAAGCGCCGGGCCAGGGCCGCTCGGATGGCGGGGCGTTCGACGGCCTGGCGGGCCAGGGCGTCGGCGTCCAGCAGCACCCAGCCCCGGGCGGCCAGCAGGCCCGCCAGGGTGGACTTGCCACTGGCTACGCCGCCGAGGAGTCCCAGGACGTGGCCCATGGGGGCAGCATACCGGTCCGGGGTCGTCGCGGGCCGGCGGCTCCCAGGCTGTCAGACCGCTTGAGGCGCGTCGCCAGCGCCCCGTGGCGGATGCGCTCTCCGGGCTCCGTTGCCGGTCGAGGTCCTGCTCCCTATAATCCGCGCCTTCGTCGGTGAGCCCCTCGCCGACCGTCGAGCAGCTCCCGAACGAGTGGTCCCCGATAATGATGAGGTCATCCGTGAACGCCTTCACGCGACGCAGCCAGGCCGGCGCCGTCCACACCATGTGGCTGGTCTCCATCATGATCCTGTGGCTGGCCACGCTGGCCCTGCTGTACGTGACCAACGCCGACATCGCCTCGTCACAGACCCGCGCCGCGGACGCCGAGGCGCGAACGGTCCAGGCGGTGGCCAAGCTCGACGTGGCCATCGCGGACCACAAGTCCCTGTCGGACGTGGTGGGTTACTTCGATGCGACCGACATCAGCGCCCGCGCCAACATCACGGCGCTGAAGCTCGACCTCGATGCGGCCAAGGCCGAGGCGGGCAACGTGCTGGGCGGCCCGGACAGCACGGTCACGGTGGACCAGACCATCAAGGCGCTCATCTCGGCCCATCAGGCCGCGCTGCTCGCCAAGCAGCAGGCCGATACGGCGCTCAGCTCCGAGCTGGCCGATCGCGCCGCCGCCGACCAGCGCACCGCCTCGCTCGACACCCAGTACAAGGCGCAGATCGCGCAGCTGCGTCAGGACCTGTCGGATGAGCAGAACCGCAGCAGCACCCAGGCCACCGGCTACGACCGGCAGCTGGTCGACCTGCGCGATCAGCAGCAGGCCTCCGATGACTCGGCGCGCTCCACGCAGCGCACGCTGGACGAGGCTCAGCTCGACGCCAACCGCGCCGCAGCCCTGGCCGAGGCACAGATCGCGGCCCTGGCCGCCGAGCGCTCCCCGGTGGAGCCCGGGCAGCCCGACGGCGAGATCCTGGCCGTGTCGGCGGACGGGACGGTGGCCTGGATCGACGTGGGCAGCCGCAACGCCCTGCGCCCGGGCACCCGCTTCGACGTGCTGCGTCTGGGCAAGGGCGGCCTGTACACGGGCAAGGGTGTGGTCGAGGTGCGCAGGGTCGAGCACGACATGGCCATCGTGGGCCTGCTGGGCGAGGCCGACACCTTCGACCCGATCCTGCCCGGCGACGTGGTGCTCAACCCGCTGTTCCGCCGCAACACGATCACGCGCTACTACCTGCTGGGCGAGTTCCCGCTCAGCATGAGCAAGGAGTTCGTCACCACGCGCCTGTCGGACCTGGGCGGCTCGGTGGACGGCACCCTCGGCACCGGCACCGACGTGCTCGTGTTGGGTCACAAGAACCTGGCCGACGGCGAGTTTGCCGTGGAGCTGAACGAGACCGACGAGTACCGCCAGGCCGACCGCCTGGGCATGCGCATCATGCGCCTGGACGATCTGTCCCGGTTCTTGAGCTTCTGAGGGCTGCCGCCTCGCTGACGTGAGACGCACGTGAGGCGCTCGAGGTGACGCGCGAGGACACGTCGGGGACCGAGCTTCGGTTGACTGTCGAGGTCGCGCTCACGCTCGACCTGGTGCCCGAGGACCTGGGGCCTGACGACGTGGCCGTGGTCATCGACGTGGTGCGCGCCAGCACCACCGTGGCCTTCGCCCTGCAGGCTGGCGCCGAGGGTGTGCTGCCCGTGGCCGACGAGGACGGCGCGCGAGCGGCGGCCGCCGCGCGCGGGGCGCTGTTGGCGGGGGAGCGCGGGGGGCACGCGCCGCCGGGCTTCGACCTGGGCAACTCTCCGCGCCAGATGACGGCGGACGCGGTGGCGGGGCGCGAGCTGGTGCTGACGACGACCAACGGCACGCTGGCGCTGGCGCGCTGCGCGGGGGCGGGGGTGCTGCTCACCGGCGCCCTGGTGAACGCCGAGGCCACCGCCCGGGCCGCGGCGGCGCGGGCACGGGGCCGTGTGCTGCTGGTCTGCGCCGGCAGCCGGCGCCGGTTGGCCGCTGATGACGTGGCCGCCGCCGGGTGTCTGGTGGGCAACCTGGCCCTGCTGGCGGCCGCGGAGCCCTCTGACGGGGCGCGAGTGGCTGCGGCCCTGTTCGACACCTGGCGCCACGATCTGCTGGGACTGCTGCGTCGCAGCCGTTCCGGGCGGCACGTCATCGAGCAGGGCCTGGAGGACGATCTGCCGCTCTGCGCCCGGGTCGACACGTTGCCCCTGGCCGTGGGGCTTGATGCGAGCGGCGTCCTGCGCAAGCTGTAGGGTCCATGAGCGCCCAGCCACCAGACCCGCCCGAGCCGTCGCCCCCGCCCCGTGCGGAGGGCCCGTCAGGTGACCCCGGCGGCCCCGGCGGCACTGGCGGCACCGGCGGCGCTGGCGCTCCCCGCAATCCCGGTGACGAGAGCCGCATGCCCCTGCGTCAGCACCTCGAGGAGCTGCGCGGTTGCGTGGCTCGCAGCGGCATGGTGCTGGCGGCGCTGTTCATCGGCGGCATGATCTTCGACAACCCGCTGGTGGCGTTCATGATCGGCCCCTGGGACGCCGCCCGCGCCGCCATGATCGCCGACGGTGTGCCCGACCCGGGCATGCTGGCCTTCATCAAGCCCACCGAGGGCTTCCTGTTCTCCATGAAGGTGGCCGGCGCCTTCGCGCTGTTGGTGGGCGGTCCGTACTTGCTGTGGGAGGTCTGGCGCTTCGTGGGGGCCGGGCTGCACCTGCACGAGCGCCGCTCGGTGAAGCGGGCCCTGCCCTTCGCCATGGCGCTGTTCGTGCTGGGCCTGAGCTTCGGCTTCTACGTGGTGGTGCCCATCTCGCTGCCCATCCTGCTGACCTGGGTCTCGGTGGAGCTGGCCCATCCCACCATCACGCTGCAGGAGTTTCTGAGTCTGCTGCTGACCCTGACGCTGCTGCTGGGCTTCGTGTTCGAGCTGCCCGTCCTGATGTGGCTGGTGGTGCGCGCCGGGCTGATGGAGGCCGATACCCTGGCCTCCAGCCGCAAGCTGGCCATGCTGCTCATGCTGGTCTTCGCGGCGATCATGACGCCGCCGGACGTGATCACCCAGATCTTCGTGGCGTTGCCCATGTTCGTGCTCTATGAGATCGGTCTGCTGTTGGCCAAGCGGGCCCAGGCCGCGCGCGAGCGGGCCGCGCTCTAGCCGTGCTGCCCAGGCGCGCGCTCGCCGCTGATCGATCCGGCCGCCGGCCTGGGCGCGGCTCGCCCGCCATCCGTCTCTCTGCCGCTCGCGCCGCTCTGCCGGCGCGGGCTCCTTCCCTCTCCCGATCGTCACGACCATGAGCCTCGCATG
Organism: Planctomycetota bacterium; assembly: GCA_003644265.1. Next base: position 12,797 of record QNBX01000055.1, on the reverse strand, counting down.
CGGCATCGTCGGCCTGCCCAACGTCGGCAAGTCCACCCTGTTCAACGCCATCACCGCCGCCGGAGCGGAGGCGGCCAACTACCCCTTCTGCACCATCGAGCCCAACGTGGGCGTGGTGCCCGTGCCTGACGCCCGGCTCGACGCCATCAACGCCAAGATCGAGACCGAGAAGATCATCCCGGCCACGCTGGAGGTGGTGGACATCGCCGGCCTGGTGGCGGGGGCCAGCCGCGGCGAGGGCCTGGGCAACAAGTTCCTGGCCAACATCCGCGAGACCCAGGCCATCTTGCACGTGGTGCGCTGCTTCGAGGATGACGACGTGGTGCACGTGGCGGGCAAGGTCGATGCGCTCTCCGACATCGGCGTGATCGAGCTCGAGCTGGTGATGGCCGACTACGACACCGTCGAGCGCGCCATCGACAAGGCCGCCAAGAAGGCCCGCGGGCAGGACGCCGAGGCCAAGCTCGACCTGGCCGCCTACGAGAAGGCGCTGCCCTGGCTGGAGTCGGGCAAGCGCCTGGCCACCGGCAGCTGGAGCGAGCGCGAGCAGATCGCGCTGGCGCGCCTGTTTCCGCTCAGCGCCAAGCCCGTGCTGTACGTGGCCAACGTGGGCGAGGACGACATCCAGGGCGAGCACCCGTCGGTGGCCGCCGTGCGCGCCCACGCCGAGGCCGAGGGCGCTGGCGTGGTAGTGCTCTGCGCGCAGATCGAGGGTGAGCTGGCGGACATGGATCACGCGGACCGCAAGGAGTTCCTGGCCGACCTGGGCCTGGAGCGCAGCGGCCTCGAGCGCCTGGCGGTGGAGGCCTTCGACCTGCTGGGCCTGCAGACGTTCTTCACCGCCGGACCCAAGGAGATCCGCGCCTGGACCATCGCCAAGGGCTCCAGCGCGCCCCAGGCCGCGGGCGTGATCCACACCGACTTCGAGCGGCTCTTCATCCGCGGTGAGATCTACCAGGTGGACGACCTGATGGAGTACGGCAGCGAGGCCGCCATCCGCGCCGCCGGCAAGCTGCGCAGCGAGGGCAAGGAGTACGTGCTGCAGGATGGCGACGTGGCTCACTTCCTGATCGGCAAGTGAGCGCCGCGCCCGGTGGGTTGCGCGCGGCGTCCCGGCCTCGACGTCAGCGTCGGGGTGCGTGGATCGAGAGCGTGTCATGAACGCGCCCACGCCGCGCTTCTACCTGCTGAGCGTGGGCGACGAGCTGTTGTCGGGCGACGTGCTCGACACCAACGCCCACTGGATCGCCGGAGAGCTGCAGCGCCGTGGTCACCGGCTGCTGGCCGGGCAGACCGTGGGCGACCGGGTGGGGGAGATCGACGCGGCCGTGCAGCGCGTGCTGCGCGAGGTGGGTGCCGAGGACGAGCCTGACGCTTGGCTGCTGATCACCGGCGGCCTGGGGCCCACCGCCGACGACCTCACGCGCGACGGCGTGGCGGCGGCCTGCGGGCGGGCCCTGCGCGAGCGGCCCGAGCTGCTGGCCGCGCTGGAGGGCAGCGGGCGTCGCCTGACCGCGGGCGCCCGGCGCCAGGCCGAGCTGCCCGAGGGCGCCGAGGTGCTCGACAACGCGCGCGGGACGGCGCCCGGCTTCTTCCTGGTGCACGAGGGCCTGGGCGTAGCTGTCTTCCCCGGCGTGCCGGGCGAGATGCGCGCCATGGTGCGCGCGCTGCTCGATGCCCGCGCGCCCCGCGGCGACAGCCAACCGCCGCGGCGTGTGCTGGCCGTGGGCCTGGCCGAGAGCATCGCCGGCGAGCGCCTGGGTGAGCTCATGGATCCTTCGCGCGCGGGCTGTCGCGTGGGCCTCTGCGTCAGCCGCGGCCTGCTCACGGTGACCGTGCGCGGCGAGCAGGCTGAGGTCATGGATCAGGTGGCCGACGCCGTGGCCCAGCGCCTGGGCTCGCACGTCATCTCGCGCGACGCGTCGCTCGGCCTGGCCCAGCTCGTGGTGGCCGAACTGACCCGGCGCGGGCTCACGCTGAGCTGCGCCGAGTCCTGCACCGGCGGGCTGCTGGCCGGGGCGCTCACGTCGGTGCCCGGCAGCTCCGCCGTCTTCAATGAGTCGTTCGTGACCTACGCCAACGCGGCCAAGATCGAGCGCCTGGGCGTGTCGCCCGCGCTGATCGCCGAGCACGGCGTGGTCAGCGAGCCCGTGGCCGCCGCCATGGCCAGCGGCTGCCGCGCCGCCACCGGCAGCGATCTGGCCCTGGCCATCACCGGTATCGCCGGCCCCGACGGGGGCAGCCCCGACAAGCCCGTGGGCACGGTGGTGCACGCCCTGGCCCACGCCGACGGCGTCGAGCTGCGCACGCTGCACGCCGGCGGCTCACGCGACGAGGTGCGCGCACGCTCGGTGCAGCTGGCGCTGGACATGCTGCGACGGCGGCTGCAGGCGGGGGGGCTGAGCGCTGGCCCGTGAATCAGGGCGCGCGCTCGTGCCTGTACGTCTCGCCGTGCGACGCACCCGGGAGGGGCGGGGCCTGTGGCGCAAGGAATCGCCGACTTCGAAGTCCGCATCGACTGGCGCGACGACGACGACGTGGATGCCACAGATCTCATGCGAATGGCTCGTTTGGGGAATGGATTTGCCATGTCATAGGTAATCGAGTAAATATTCGAGTATGACGGACAAGGTAGCGCAGCGATCGTACAGCGCAGTGCTTGAGACCCTCCGGCAGAGGTTGTCAGAGCCCGCGCCCGCACGCGTTCAGATCCTGGCCGGTCCTCGGCAAGTCGGGAAGACGCATCTCTTGAGGCGGCTCAAGGAGGAAGCCGGGGAGCGTGCCGTCTACGCGGCGGCCGATGTTCCCGAGGCTGCATCCACCGGCTGGTGGGAGCTGCAGTGGAGAGAGGCCGAAGAGCGGGCGGGGCCCGACGGACCGGGCGTCCTCCTCATGGACGAGATCCACTACCTGCGGGACTGGAGCCGCCGGCTCAAGGCGGAGCATGACGCGCTGGTTGCGCGCGATGTGCAGGTACACGTTGTGGTCTCTGGCTCGTCGAGTCTCAAGCTCGGGTGGGGGGCTCGGGAGTCCATGGCGGGCCGTTTCGAGCGGCTCGAACTGCGTCACTGGCCTGCGAGCGAACTCGTAGCCCAGTTTGGGCTGACGCCCGAGCGCGCCGTCGAGATCGCCGTGGAGTTCGGTACCTACCCCGGGGCCGTTGCTCTGCTCGGCGAACCCGAGCGCTGGAGGAGTTACGTCCGCGACTCCATTGTCGAACCCGCCGTCGGCCGCGACATCCAGGCCCTGGCGTTGGTCCGCAAGCCAGCCCTCTTGCGGGCCGTGTTCAGCATCGCGGTGGGGCATCCTGCCGAGATCGTCTCGCTCCAGAAGCTGCGGGCAGGTCTCGACGACGCCGGGGCGCTTGAGACCATCGCCCAGTACCTACGGCTGCTCGAAGATGCCTATCTCGTGGCTCCGCTGTCCAAGCTGGCGGCCAACGCCACGCGGCGCAGAGCGGCTCCGCCCAAACTCGTCACACTCAACCAGGGCATCCTGGCGGCGCTGGGCGCCGGTTCTCCGCCGGAGCTCGCATCTGATCGAGCGCTGGCGGGGCGCTGGATCGAGAACGCCTGCATCGCCTATGCCTGGAACGCGGGGCAAGAGGTGACCTATTGGCGAGCCGAGCCGCTGGAGGTGGACATGGTCACAGATGGTAGCTGGGGGCGTTGGGCGGTGGAGGTCAAGACAGGAGCGTACGCCGTTGGCGATCTATCCGGCTTGCTGGAGTGTTGCCGGCGCTACCCCGATTTCCGGCCGCTGCTGCTGTGTCGTGAAGGCGATGAGGCTCTCGCTCGGCGCATGGGCGTCTCCACTCAGCCTTGGCGCACGTACCTCCTCTCAGGCCCGCCTGAGTGAGCCCCTGCCGGTCTGCCGATCCGCCCCGCCTCACCCCGCCCGCGCGCTGCGGCGGACGGCGCGGCCTCCCAGCGCCAGGCCCAGCGCGAGGCCGCAGCTGAGCCCCAGCAGGTGCGCGGTGCCGCTCACCATGGGCGTGTTCCAGTCGAACACGACCTGCACGCCCACCAGCAGCAGCATGCTGCGCAGCTGGTTGGACACCGCGGCGCTGCGGCCCTGGGTGCGACCCACGATGAGCCAGCCCAGCAGGGCTCCCAGCAGGCCCATGACGCCGCCCGACGCGCCCACCAGCACCTGGGGTTGCTCAAGCGTGGCGCCCGACACCAGCGGATAGAGCCACAGCGACGCCAGCGTGCAGAGCAGGAACGTGGCCACCAGCTTCTGGGCGTTCCAGGCGCGCTCGAGCCAGGTGCCCAGCAGCAGCAGGCCCGCCAGGTTCATGCCCAGGTGCATCCAGCCGAAGTGCAGGAAGCCGGCGCTGAGGCGGCGCCACCACTCGCCGGGGGTCAGCTCCACCGGCACCAGCAGCGCGCCCAGCGACATGAGGTTCTCGTAGTCGGTGGCGCCGCCCGGGAGCTGCAGCGCAAACACGCCGATCAGCAGGGCGGCCAGGCCCAGCGTGGCCCGCGGCAGGCCGCCGCCGCCGGACAGGGGCGCAAAGCGACCCTCGTGCTGCACGCGCCGCAGCAGCTCGTCCAGGTAGGTCCGGGCCTCGTCATCCAGGGCTTCGGGCGGCAGGGCGCTGAGCGGCTGGGACAGGCGTCGATCGTACTCGCGCGCGAGTTGGACGCTGCAGGCCTCGCGGGTGCGCTCCAGCACGGCGGCGGCGTCGTCGTGGCGTCCGGCCCGTTGCAGCGCGGTGGCGTGCCAGAGGTCGCGCGCCGTGGCGGGCAGGGCGCCGGCCGGGCCGCTCAGCAGGGCCTTCACCAGCTGGAGGCGGCCCAGCAGCGCGGCCATGATCAGGGTGGTGATGGCGTGGTCGGTGCCGTCCCGCCCGGCGCCCGCGGCGTCGGCGCGCGCTCGATAGAGCGCCAACATCTGCGCCGGCTGGTCGGTCTCCCCCAGGGCGCGCACGCTCCCCGCCAGCACGGCGCTGTCCGCCAGCAGCGGGCTACCCGGCAGGCCGCCGACCCAATCCAGCAGGGACTGCCAGTCGCCCTCGGCCCGCGCCAGCAGCACGCGCGCGCTGCGTGAGAGCCGGTCGTTGCCGCTGTCCTGCAGCCCCTGCAGCCGCTGCCGGGCGCGCTCGGTCTGGCCCTGGTCGAGCAGCGCCAGCCCCGAGAGCAGCCGCGGATAGCGCCGCATGCCGTCCATGGGATGCAGCAGCATCACCGCCCGGCTGATCCAGAGCGCCGCGCCGAGGTGACCGCGCAGAATGCAGCGCTGCATGGCCGAGCTCAGCAGCAGCGGCGCCATGATCAGCAGGGCCCAGGCGGGGCCCACGATCAGCCCGGCCTCGCCCGGCCGCCAGACGTGCAGCGCGAGCAGCGCCACGCCGAGACCGACCGACAGGGCAAACCAGCCGGTCCGGCGCAGGTCCGGGCGGCGCCCCAGCCGCAGGGCCAGCAGCGCGCACGACAGGCCGGTCATCCAGCGCAGGATGTGGTCGAGGTCCACGGGCGGTCCGGCCGGAGTGTGGGGGTCAGTCGCCCGTGCGGCGCCAGAGCAGCAGCTGGTAGGTGAAGTGCTCGATGAAGGACTCGCGGCTGAAGCGGCCGCTGAAGTACTTGGCGTCCAGCTTGGTCAGCTTCTTGCGCAGAGTCCAGCCCAGCAGCCTGGTGACCAGCGGGTGACGGCGCGTCATGCACTCGCCCGCGAGGTCGCGCATGGGCTCCGCCACCTCGTCGATGAAGTCACCCAGGAGCTGGCAGGTGGGCGCCGCCTCGCTGGTGACGTCGACCTGGCTCAGCAGCTCGAGCGGTTGCCCTTGCAGCGCCGCCTCCACCTTGTCCCAGCGGTGCCCGCCGCCCACCGGGGGCTTGCCGGGATTGCCCATGCGGAAGTAGTCGCACACCAGCACGTGGCTGCCCGGCCGGGTGCAGGCCTCGATGCGCGCCATGCCCGCGTCCAGCTTGATGTACTGGAAGCTCTCGCTGAACAGCACCAGGTCGTAGCTCTGGCGCGGCACCACGTCCTCGAAGCGGCTCACGTAGACGTGGCTCTGCTCGGGCAGGCGTTCGCTGATGCGCTGGGCCAGGTGCTCGCTGGGGGAGACCACGTCCACCGCGTAGCCCTGCTCCACGAGCTGCTCGGCAAACTGCCCGCTGCCGCCGCCCACGTCCAGGATGGTGTGCGTGTCCGGCGGGATGTGCTCCAGGATGAGCTGGCTGTGGCGCCGCTGGGCCTCGCGCATGTTGGGCAGATTGACCGTCAGGTCGTCCGGCCACAGCCCCCAGTGCAGGTCCTCGGTGTGCATGAAGAAGCGGGCCACGAGCTGGCCGGCCTCGAGTCCGAATTGGCGGGTGTCCTGGGGGTCGCGCGGCATGGGCTCGATCACGGGGGTGCTGAGCAGATTACGGGCTCGCCGGGCGTCGATCCACGGCGGGGGCCGCGCCAACTGTGGGGTTGGGGGTGGGGCCGGCTGTGGCGCTGGGGCTGAGGGCTGGGGCCAAGGCGCTGGCTGTGGCGCTGAGGCTGAGGCTGAGGCTGAGGCTGAGGCTGAGGCTGAGGCGAGGCGAGGCGAGGCGAGGCGAGGCGAGCAGAGGCGTGCAGAGGCGTGCAGAGGCGTGGCGCCTTTCGCACCCGGGCTGCATGCAGGACACTGGGCGGTCCGCGCCCGGTTCCGAGCCCGGCCTCCCGCTAGACCCCCATCCGTGACGGAGCATCCATGTCCAGTTGCAGCTCAGCGCGTGGCACCGGCGGTCTCTCTCGCAGCCTACGGCGCGGGCTCATGCCAGCCTTCGCCTTGTGGCCAGCGCCCGCCTCGCTGCTGGCCCCCGCGCTGCTGCTGGCTCCCGTTGTGGTCCTGGCGCTCTGCGCGGCGCCGCTCGGTGCGCAGGTCGAGAGCTCGGGCTGGTGGTCCCCCGGTGGCGAGGTCAGCGACCCGCCGCTGATCCCCTGGCAGCGCACGTTGGACGACGCCCTGGCCCTCAGCGCCGAGACCGGCAAGCCCCTGATCATCTGCGTCAACGCCGACGGCGAGGTGGCCAGCGAGTCCATCGCTCGCGGCCGCTACCGCGACCCTGCGTTCGCGGCCAAGCTGGCCGGCTTCATTCCGGTGGTGGCCTCGCCCGACACGCACAGCCCGCGCGGCCACGACGGCCGCGGCGTGCGCGTGCCCTGCCCGCGCTTCGGCCGCGTGACCTGCGCCGAACACCAGGCCATCGAGCCCCTGGTGTATGCGCGCTGGTTCAACGGACGCCGGGTGACGCCGCGCCACGTGGGCGTGTCGTTTGAATCGGGCGCTGGGGACGGTGCAGACGGCGAGGTGCTATTTAACCTGTTCCTGCTCACCAGCCTGGACGTGATCGACGAGACGCTGGAGCAGCGCGGCGTGTCCGGGCGCGGGCTGAAGGACGCCGCGCGCCTGGGCGACGCCGCCTTGCTGGCTGCCCGCGACGCCGCCGCGCGCGAGCGGCTGGAGGCGCGCTTCGTGTCCGGCGGCCTGGCCGAGCGCCGGCGCCTGGCCGAGCGCGGGACGGCTCAACCCGAGCTGCTGCGCCTGGCCCTGCGCGACGCCGATCCGTCGGTGCGCGCCCTGGCCTTGAAGCGCGTGAGCGAGCAGGCCGTGGGCTTGCCCGGGGGCGTGTTGGGCGAGGCGGCGCGAGCAGCCTGGGGTTCGCCCGAGGAGCTGGCAGCCGTGCTGTCCGGGTTGGAAGCGGCGGCCGACGACGAGGACGCGCGGCGCCTGGCGGCCGTGATCCGGGGCGTCCTGCACGGCCGCTCCGTGCTGGACGTGGGCGCCTGGCAGCAGGCCCTCGACAGCTCTCGCGGCGAGCTGCCCGTGCGGCGCGACACGGACACGCTCTACGCCGAGGTGGGGCGCCTGGGCGAGGCCATCGCGGCGTCTCCCGACGCGCCCGGCCTGCGCACGCAGCTGGCCGAGACGCTGGTGGAGATGGCCGATGTCTCGCTGGACGAGGGCCTCAGCGACGTGACCTGGCTCTGGGAGCAGGCCTCGGACGCCGCCCGCGACGCCACCACCCACGCGCCCGACAGCGCGCCGGCCTGGGCCGCCCTGTCCCGCGCCGACTGGGAGCTGGGCGGCACCGAGCTGGCCGCCGACGCCGCGGCGCGGGCCCTGCCGGGGATGCTGTCCCGGGCCCACTCGCTTGCGAGCGTGGACGCGCTGCACGTGCTGGTGCAGGCGCGCTTCGAGCAGTTGGGCGCGGCGCTCGACGCCGGGCAGCCGCTGAGCGAGCACTGGGTGGCCGAGCTGATCGCCGGCGCCGAGGTGCTGCTGGAGCACGTGTACGCGGCTGAGTGGCAGCAGGCCGCGGCCCTGGATGCCCTGGCCGGCTTGCGCCTGGACGGGCTGCATGGCGAGCTGGCCGCGCGCGCTGCCGCGGCCTCCCCGCGCTCCGAGCTCATGCAGGAGCAGCTGCGCTGGCACCTGCTGCGGGACGGCGACGCGCTGGCGTTGCTGAGCGCGTACGACGACATGCTGAAGGCCGCGCCGCGCAGCGGGTTGGTGCGCTGGTTCGCGGGTTACGGCGCCCTGGCCGCTGGCGATCGCCTGCGCGACGAGGGTCGCCAGGATGATGCGCGGCGCGCGTACGCCGCCAGCCTGACGGGCTTCGCCAAGGCCGAGGGGCTCGACGATCGGCTGGAGATGTTGGCGCCGTGCCAGGCCCTGGCCCACGCCGGCATCGCGGCCTCCTGCCTGCTCGAGGGCGAGCTGGAGGCCGCCGCGGAGGCCATGGTGCTGGCCGCTCGCACCAACACGCCGGCGCTGGATCTGCCGGACGGCAACGGCGCCACGCCGCGTGCCACGGTCAGCGCGTTGCTGCGCGCCCTGGGCCGCGCCGAGCGCAAGGACCTGGTGTCGCTCGTGGAGGCGGCGGTGGCGGGCCGTCGCGCGCGCTAGCCGTCACGTGCACGCAGGATTTCTCTGCGGTTGCTGGCAGGGGGCGGCGCGTTGGTGGGTGAGCAGGGCAGTCGACGAACGGCAGCCCCACACCTCCCCCGAGACAGGACCTCCCCTGATGACCAACTGGATGCTGATGCTGCTGGCCATCACGGCCACTCACCCGGCCCTGGCCCCGGTGAGACGCGGCGCCCGCCGCAGCGGAGCCTGGACGGATACCTAGGCCGCCGCCCGGCGGCCTAGTCCCGGGCTCAGGAGCCTGCAGCGCGCTCCCGAGCCCCCGCAACCCGACCCCGAAGCTCGATCCATCCTCCCTCCCCCCAAGCGACGCGGCCCTGTCCAGGCTGCGAGGCCGGCTCAGCGACCGAGCGCAGGCCGATCGCTTTGACAGCACCCTCGGACAACAGACCTGCGGCGGCGCGGCTCGCCCCGGCCCACGCAGCCCTCAGCCCGAACACTGAGACGCTCGCCCCGGCGCGGCAGATCTAGCAGTAAGAGAGCAGTGAGAGAGCAGAGAGCAGAGAGTGAGCAGCAGAAGAGCAGTGAGTGAGCAGGACGCAGTCAGGGCCGCGCACCCGGGAGACGTTCCGGATGTGCGGCCCGCCTTGCGTTGAGCGCTGCGTGCTGTCGCGCGCGGCCGAAGCCGTAGGCGGCCGCGCGTCGCCCGTCAGTTCAGCGGCATGGCGCTCACGAGGGTCTTGACCACCTCCTTGGCGGTCTCGAGCTGCTTGGGCGCCAGCTCGGCCGCGGCGCGTCCGACGATCAGCCCGCCGGCGATGGCGCCGCCGCCGCCGCCCAGCTTGTAGCCCACGGCCGCGCCGCCCACGGCGCCGACCACGCCGGCCATGCCGGAGGAGACCTTGCCCTCGCCCGTGGCCATCCAGACCATCTCGCTGGTGTCGACGTCGAACAGCTTGGCGCTGACGATGATGAGCTTGCCGTCGGTGGTGAAGTTGATCACCAGCATGCCCTGCACGCCGGTGGCGCGGCCCACCTTGGCGCGGTCGCCGGCCGAGGCCATGCTGGCGTCAGTCAGCTTGAGCTTCTGGCGCGCGGCGTCCACGGTGGCGCTGTCCACCACGTCGATGCCCCGGCCCAGCATGCGCAGCAGGAACTCGTCCACCATGGCCTGGGTGCTGCCGCCCTGCAGCGTGCCCACCACCGCCACGCGCTGGTAGCGCGAGGCGTCGAAGTCGGGCCGCGTGACCTGCTCGATCGAGGGCGAGGAGCAGCCCAGGCTGGCCAGCGCGGGCAGCAGCAGCAGGGCCACGCTGCGGAGGGGGAGAAGGCAGCGGAGGGTGGCGGGGCGCATGGCTCGGGCTCGCATGGTCAGGAGCGCTGAGTCTGTCATAAGATCGGGGTGTCCGGCTCGCCGTGCTCCGGTCGCTTCGGTGACAGGGTCATGTGGCGGCGCGCGCTGGCGCACAGCTCCCGCGTGGCGCGCGGCCCGGAGACTCGCCCCTCACCCTGCACCCTGGCCTTGATCATGACCACCGTGGCTCCCGACCCCACCGACGAGGCCCTCTTCGCCGAGCTCTCGGCGCGCTTCCCCGGCAAGCTGTTCCGCCCGCACGAGGCCGTGGCCGACCTGCGCCCCGGGCAGCGCGTGTTCGTGGGCTCGGGCGCGGCCGAACCCCAGGCCCTGGCCCGGGCCGTGAGCGCCCGCGCGCGCGAGCTGCCGGACACCGAGATCCTGCACATGCTCACCATGGGCGTGGCGCCCTGGGCCCAGGCGGACTTCGGCGAGGGCTTCCGGCACAACGCCTTCTTCATCGGCGCCAACACGCGCGGCGCGGTGTCCGAGGGACGCGCCGACTACACGCCGGTGTTCCTGTCGGAGCTGCCGGCGCTGTTGCGCAGCGGGCGGCACCCCATCGACGTGGCGCTGATCCAGGTCAGCCCGCCCGACCACCACGGCTGGGTCAGCCTGGGCGTGTCCGTCGACATCGTGAAGGCCGCCGCCGAGTCGGCGCGGCTAGTGGTGGCCCAGGTCAACCCGCACATGCCGCGCACCCTGGGCGACAGCGGACTGCCCGTGTCGCGCATCGATCGGCTGGTGCCCGTGAGCGAGGAGCTGGTGGAGCTGCCGCGCAGCGAGCTGGACGAGACGGCCATGCGCATCGGCCGCTTCGTGGCCGAGCTGGTGCAGGACGGCTCGACCTTGCAGACCGGCATCGGCGCCATCCCCGACGCCGTGCTGGCCTGCCTGGGCGACAAGCGCGACCTGGGCGTGCACACCGAGATGTTCAGCGACGGGCTGATCCCGCTGGTGGAGGCGGGCGTCATCAACGGGCGCAAGAAGCGCGTGCAGCCCGGGCGCATCGTCACCAGCTTTGTGCTCGGGAGCTCCGCGCTCTACAAGTGGGTGGACGATCACCCGCTGGTGTCGTTTCACCCGTCCGACTACGTCAACGATCCGTTCCGCATCGCGCGCAACGAGCGCATGGTGGCCATCAACTCCGCGTTGCAGGTCGACCTGACGGGCCAGGTCAACGCCGACTCCATCGGCCCGCGCTTCTTCTCGGGCATCGGCGGGCAGGTCGACTTCATCCGCGGCGCCGCGCGCTCGGCGGGAGGCAAACCCATCATCGCCCTGCGCTCCACGGCCAAGGGAGGCTCCATCTCGCGCCTGGTGGCCGAGCTGGACTCGGGTTCCAGCGTCACCACCAGCCGCGGCGACGTGCACTGGGTGGTGACCGAGTACGGCGCCGCCGACCTGCACGGCCGCTCGGTGCGCGAGCGCGCCCTGGCCCTGGCGCACATCGCTCACCCCGACTTCCGCGAGGAGCTGCTGGCGCGTGCCAAGCAGCGCCACCTGGTGCCCGTCGATCAGGTGGCCGTGAAGGCCCTGGGCACCCCCGCGCTCGACGCCATGCAGGGCGAGCTGACCATGCGCGACGGCACCGCCGCGTACGTGCGCCCCATGCGTCCCACCGACGCCGACGAGCTGGCCCACGGCTGGTACGACCTCTCCGAGCAGTCCATTCGCCAGCGCTTCCTGCACGTGGTCAAGCGCATGTCACCCGAGCAGACCCGCCGCCGCGCCACGGTCGACTTCGAGCAGGAGGTGGCGCTGGTGGTCTCCCTGTCCCCACAGGACGGCGACGAGCTGCTGGGAGGCGCACGCTTCCTGGTGGAGCCCGGCGGCGACTGGGCCGAGGTGACCTTCCTGGTGAAGGACGCCTTCCAGGGCCTTGGCATCGCCTCGGGGTTACTGGAGCGCCTGATGACGGTGGCGCGCTCGCGAGGCATCCACACTTTCGTGGCCTTCGTGCTGGAGAGCAACCAGCACATGCTGAGCGTCTTCCACCGCAGCTCCCCCAACCCCGTTCGCTCCAAGCTGGAGGACGGCGTCTACGAGGTGAGGTTCAGCATCCGCCCCGAGCACGACGTGGATCGGGACCCGGGGGGGGCGTTGCCCCCGAAGCCCGGCGACGCGCGGTAGGGGCGGGGCACGGGGCGCGAAGCTGGCGACGGGTTCGCTATGATCCTCGGCCGGTCGAGGCGAGGCGCGCGCAGGCTCGGCGCGCCGCGCGGCGGCCCGGATCCCCGGTGGTGTAATAGGCAACACATCAGGTTTTGGTCCTGACATTCGAGGTTCGAGTCCTCGCCGGGGAACCACCAGCGCGGGAGGAGCGAGCGGGGGGCTCTGGGCGCGTGTGGGGGGCGCCAGGATCGCGGAGGATAGGCGGTCTGCGGGCGTGTTCGCGGGGGTGGTCCGGTGGTCATCAACCAGATGGATTGTGGGGGGCGTGCGCTTTGGTTCGTGGCTCTCTGGCTCTGTCCCGGGGGACGGTTTGGTTGATGAGTTTGGCGCTATTGGTTGATGGGTGTTGGGCGATATGGGGCGGTTTGGCTCTATGGTCATCAACCAGAATGGGGCGGCTGGTTGATGGGGATAGTGCCAGGGGGG
>QNBX01000054.1 GCA_003644265.1 Planctomycetota bacterium | reverse complement strand
CCACGGTGTCATGACGGCCCTGGCCTTCTCGTTGATCGGCTTCTTCTACGAGCAGACCCACACGCGCATGCTGGGCGACCTCGGCGGCCTGATGCAGCAGATCCCGTTCGTGGGCGTCTGCTTCGATGATGGCCATGGCCTCGCTGGGTCTGCCGGGCTTCGCCAACTTCGCCAGCGAGCTGCTGATCCTGGTGGGCAGCTGGGAGCGCTACCCGGTGGTGACCATCCTGGCCATCTTCGGCCTGGTGATCGGCGCCACCTATCTGCTGCGCACGGTGCGCGCCGCCTTCCTGGGCGAGATGGATCCCAAGTGGTCCAAGCTCAAGGACGCCCGCAGCCCCCTGGAGCGCGCGCCGTTCCTGCTGCTGCTGGGTGTGCTGCTGCTGTTCGGCTTCTACCCCTTCCCGCTGGTCGATCTGATCAGCTCGGGGGTCGAACCGGTGATCGAGATCCTGCAGGCCGCTGAGGCGGGGATGTAATCGTGGACATCGACACCTCCCAGATCCTCAGCATCTTCTCCACCGAAGCGTGGCTGGCCCTGCTGGCCCTGGTGCTCATCGCGATCGACCTGATCTCGGGCCGCGGGCGCCTGACCGGGCCGGCGGACGCCGTGCGCCTCACGGCCCTGGCGGGGCTGGCGCTGGTCCTGGTGCAGACCTTCAGCCTGGAGCCCGTGGTTGAGCCCAGCGTGTTCGGCACGCTCGACCCCTTCGCCATCTTCTTCAAGCGCTTCTTCGTGGCGTCGGCTCTGTTCACGATGTTCTTGAGCGGGCCCTACGACGCGCGCCTGCCCGCGGGCCGGGGCGAGTTCCCGGCCATGGTGGTCTTCATCACCATGGGCATGAGCATGCTGGCCTCGGTGTCCGACTTCGTGACGCTCTTCGTCGCGCTGGAGCTGGTGACCATCACCCTGTTCCTGCTGGTGGCCTGGCGTCCCGGACTGCCGCGCTCCATCGAGGCGGGCATCAAGTTCGTGGTGGTGGGAGCCATCGCCGCCTCGTTCCTGATCTACGGCACGGCCTTCGTCTACGGCGGCACCGGGTCGCTGGACTTCGCCGGGGTCTCGGCCGCTCTGGCCGCCGCTGAGAGCACGCCCGCGGGCCTCAAGTTCGGACTGCTGCTGGTGCTGGTGGGCCTGGGCTTCAAGCTGGGCGCGGTGCCCTTCCACGTCTGGATTCCGGACGTGTACCAAGGCGCTCCCACACCGGTGACCGCCTTCCTGTCGGTGGGCTCCAAGGCAGCCGGCGTGGTGCTGCTCATGCGCGTGGTCTACACGGTGCTGGGTCCCGTGGCCGCCGAGTGGGTCACGGTGCTGGCCGGCCTGGCCGCGCTGACCCTGCTCATGGGCAACCTGGGCGCCATCACCCAGACCGACCTCAAGCGCTTCCTGGGTTACTCGGGCATCGCCCACGCGGGCTTTCTGCTGCTGGCCCTGGCCACCGGCAGCGAGGCCTCGGCCAGCGCCATGCTGTTCTACATGGTGGCCTACCTGTTCACGAACATGACGGCCTTCCTGGTCATCATCATCGTGTCGCGCACGGCCGACAACGCGCACATGGACCGGGTCAACGGGCTGGCCGAGCGCTCGCCCTTCCTGGCTCTGGCGCTGACGGTGTCCATGCTGAGCCTGGCCGGCGTGCCGCCCTTCAGCGGCTTCGTGGCCAAGTTCATGGTGCTGCGCGCGGCCATGGCCAACGCGACCCTGCTGCCGGTGGTGATCCTCAGCCTGGTGATGATCGTCGTGTCGCTCTATTACTACCTCTGCGTGGTCAAGCGCATGTACTTCCGCGAGCCGGTCGACACGTCCGTGCTCGAGGTCAGCGCTACGTCCAAGCTGGTGCTGTACGTCGGCATCCTGGTGACCTTCGCCATCGGCATCTACATGGGGCCGCTGGTGGCGGCATCCGACGTCGGCGCCGCGGCGCTGTTCCGTTGAACGGCCGCGCACACCGCTCGCGTGGGCTGAGGAGCACGACGCGCGCCGCGCTCGCGCTGGGTCTGCTGCTGCTGGTGGTCGCCTGCGCCGCGCCGTTGGGGCCGGTGCGCCACGACCCCATCACGCCGGACGAGGTGCACGAGCACGTGGCCTACTTCGCCAGCGATGAGCTGCTGGGGCGCGAGGCCGGCACCGACGGCGAGCGCCTGGCCGCGGCCTACATCATCAAGCGCCTCGAGGTCCTGCCGCGCATGCAGCCCGGCGGCGAGGACGGCTGGCTGCAGGCCTTCACCGTCCCGGCCTCGCTGATGCCGACGGGGCCGGCCTTCTCGGCCGTCGCCGAACGGCAGCCCCCCGAGGACGAGACCGCCCTCAGCGACGCTGAGCTGGCCGATCAGGCGGCCGAGGCCGGGGCGCTCGAGCAAGCCGCGGGCGACGAGGCCGCGCAGGGTGAGTCCGTGGTGGCCCACAACGTCCTGGCCGTGCTGCCCGGCAGCGACCCTGAGCTGGCCCACGAGGTGATCGTGCTCGGCGCCCACTACGACCACGTCGGGCTGGGTGAGCACGGCAACAGCCTGACCATGCTGGACTTCGACGCCGCGCCCCTGGCCGACCGCATCCACAACGGCGCCGACGACAACGCCTCGGGCAGCGCCGTGCTGCTGGAGCTGGCCGAGTCGCTCTCCACGGCCTCGCGCCGCCCGCGTCGCACGCTCATCTTCCAGTGGTACTCGGGCGAGGAGCTGGGGCTGCTGGGCAGCCGACACTGGGTCGAGCACCCGAGCGTCGACTTCGAGCGCGTCGTGACCATGCTCAACATGGACATGGTCGGCCGCCTCACCGGCAGCACCCTCTCGGTGGGAGGCATCGGCACCAACGCGGCCTTCGAGGGGCCGCTGCGCAAGCACGGCCAGATCCTGGGCATCGAGCTGCTGCTCGACCCGGTGGGTGCGGCGCCCTCGGACAACGCGCCCTTTCACAGCGCGGGCGTGCCGGTGCTGTTCTTCTTTACCGGGCTGCACGACGACTACCACCGCCCATCCGACGAGCTGTCGGGCCTCAACGCGCGCGGCGCCGCACGGGTGGGCCGCCTGATCGAGGCCGTGTTCCGCGACCTCGACGCCATCGACAGCCTGCCGCCCTTCACGGCCGCGCCGGGTGCGGCCTACATGTTCCGGCCCTCGGCCTGGCTGGGGCTGGCGCTGATGGACACGCCCGCCTGGGTGCCCGGCGGCGCGCTGGTCTCCGTGGTGGTCGATGAGGGCCCGGCGGCGCGCGGCGGTCTGCAGCAGGGCGACGTGATCCTGCGCGTGGACGGCGGGCGCCCGCTCGACGCCGCCGCCGTGGAGGCCGCGATGTCGGAGCTCGACTCCGCGCGCACGCCGCGCCACCTGCAGGTCTGGCGCAACACCTCCGGCCGCGCGGTGACTGAGGACGACGACTGGCTCGACACGCACGAGCTGATCGAGCTGTCCGTCCGCGCCAGCGTGCGCTGAGAGCGCGACGAGCGTGAGTGGCCGCCCGCGCTCGCAGCAGGCGTTCATGAA
This sequence comes from Planctomycetota bacterium, assembly GCA_003644265.1. The sequence goes on along the minus strand of QNBX01000054.1, from coordinate 21,742 downwards.
TAGACCAGGCTAGTCGCTGACGTGTTCGTGGCCGTGGCTGCGCAGGCAGTGGCGCAGGCGTTCCGCCGCCGCATCCAGGTCGTCAGCGCTGGCGTTCCTGTCGGCGTTGGCAAAGTTCAGCTCGCCTAGCGCGCGGATGGGCACCACGTGCAGGTGCACGTGATTGACCTCGAGGCCAGCGACGATCAGGCCCACCTTGGTGGGCTCGAAGGTCTCCTGCAGCGCGGCGCCGATCTGGCGCGCCACCTCGAACAGGTGCGCGTTCAGCTCGGGCGTCAGGTCGAGCCAGTGGTCGATCTCGTCCCTCGGCACCACCAGCACGTGGCCCGGCGCGAGGGGCTCGATGGTCAGGAAGGCCACGCAGTGCGGATCCTTCCAGATGAAGCGCCCGGGGAGCTCGCCGGCGATGATGCGCGTGAACAGGGTGGCCATGAGTGCTCCGTCGCGGGGAGCCCTGATTCTGGCCGCCCGGGGCCCCTGGTTGAAGGGCCGACGCTGCGGTCTTCTCCCGCGCCCGCGGCGCGCCGCTCGTAACGCGTAAGACCTGATGCCCCTCGGGCGTTACAACGGGGTCCGCTGCCCGGAGATGTGACATGCCTCGTCCGCTGCTGTTGCTGCTGCCGCCCGCCCTGTTGTCGCTGGTCCTCGCGTTGCCGACGGGCTCGGCGCCCCCGGGGATGGAGCTGCCTCCGTCCGCGCCTGCGGCTGCTGCGGCGTCCCCTGCCTCCGGCCCAGGCGCCGCCCGTCGTGCCCCGCCCGCTGCCGCCGCTGCTGCGCCCGCTGCCGCCGCTGCTGCGCCCGCTGGCGCCGCTGCTGCGCCCGCTGCCGCTGCCGCTGTTGCTCCGCTGCCGGTGGTGTCCGATGTCGAGACGCCCGGTGAGGGCTCGGGCGAGGCTCCGCAGGGCCTGACGCTGACGCTCGCTGAGGGCAGCCCGGCCGAGCCGGCCCGCCCCGATGCGCCCTCCGCCGCCCAGGCCACACGGCTGTCTGAGGCCGAGGTGCAGCGTCTGCTGACACGTCTCGGCCCCCTGGCTGCGCCCACCACGGACTCGGCCCAGCTCGGGCTGCCGCCCTCGGGCGCTCCGCCGCCGCTCACCGGTGGCGAGCTCGCGCTGCCCTTTCCCCCTCTCGCTGCGGGCGCGAGCGGGGGGGCGGGCCCCGGTCGGGGCAACGACCTGCGCCCCACGCCGCCGCTGAGCGTGCTGGCCGTGGCGCCCGAGGGCGAGCGCCCGCTGGTGGGCGTGGTCTCCATCACCTTCTCCGAGCCCATGGTGCCCCTGGCCGCGCTCGAGGTGGTGGACGCGGTCGAGGTGCCGGCGACGCTCTCACCCGCGGCCGCCGGGCGCTGGCGCTGGATCGATCCGCGCCTGCTGGTGTTCGAGGCCGAGGGGCGCCTGCCCGCCGCCAGCTCCTACGAGCTGCGGATTCCGGCCGGCACGCGCGCGGCCTCCGGCGCTCGCCTGGCCGACGAAGTGCGCACGCACTTCTCCACGCCGCCGGTGTCGGTGCAGCGCAGCAGCCCGAGCGCCGCCGACCCGGGGCGCGAGCAGACCACCGACCTGCGCCCGCTGCTGGTGCTGGGCTTTGATCAGGCCGTGGACGCCGCGGCGCTGCTTCCGTTCCTGCGGCTGACGTCGAGCGGCTTCTTCGGTGACACGGACTTCGCCCTGCGCCTGGCCTCCGCCGAGCGCCTCGACGAGAGCCAGCGCGAGGCCTTCTCCGATTGGCCGTCCCAGCGCCTGCTGCTGGTGGAGCCGCTGCAGGACCTGCCCGAGGACGAGACCATGCTGCTGGCCCTGGCGGCCGGCGCGCCCTCGGCCGAGGGACCGCGGCGCACGACCGGGGCTTGGCGCCTGCGCTTCCAGACCCGCGGCGAGCTGTCGATCAGCGACCGCAACGGCACCTGGCTCGACCCCCTGCGTCCGGGCCAGGGACTGAGCCTGCGCTTCAGCAACGCCCTGGCGCCGGACCAGCCGCTGGACGAGCTGCTGAGTCTGGACCCGCCGACGGAGCGGCTGAGTGCCTCCATCTGGGGCAACGGCCTGAGCGTGCAGGGCGGCTTCCCGCCCTCGTCCTCCTTCAAGCTGAGCATCTCGGGTGAGCTGCGCGACATCTACGGGCAGCGCCTGGGTGACGCCGAGGAGCTGACGCTGCACACCGGCAGTGTTCCGGCCAGCTACGCCATGCCCGGCCGCAGCACGGTGCTGCTGGATCCCTTCCTGCCGCCCGCGCTGCTGGTCGATTCGCTCAACCTGGACGAACTCGATGTCACGCTGCGGCGCGTGCGCCCACGGGACTGGCCGGAGTTCTCGCGCCTCGCCTCCGCGCGCCGCGGCACCAGCGCTGGCGACTTTGACCTCGGCGAGCGACTGCGTCAGCTCGAGCTGGAGCCCGGCGGCGCCCGGGACGAACGCCGCCGCACGGCCTTGGGCCTGGCGTCCGCCCTGCCCGACGACGTGGGTCACCTGCTGGTGCTGGTGGAGGGCGAGGTCGAACGACAGCCCTTCGTGGCGCAGTGGCTGCAGCGCACGCGCCTGGGTCTGGACGCGGCCTGCGACGGGCAGCGCCTGCTGGTGTGGGTCTCGTCGTTGCAGGACGGCAGCCCCGTGGCCGGGGCGCGCGTGGGGCTGCTGAGCAGCAGCGGGCGCGTGCTCACCGACGCCGATGGCTTGGCCGAGGTGCCCCTGCCCGAGGGCCGTCAGGACGCCGACACGCTGGTGGCCGAGTGGCAGGGCGACAGCGTGATCCTGCCCGAGGGCGACTGGAGCTGGCAGTGGCGCCGCCGCAGCGACTGGGTGCTCGAGCCCATGGGCACCCGCGCGCTGTGGTACGTGTTTGACGATCGCGGCACCTACCGCCCGGGCGAGCAGGTGCGCATCAAGGGCTGGCTGCGCCTGCGCGACGAGGACGACCCCGTCGACACCGGCCGGCTCCCACCCGCGGGCGCGCAGGTGACCTGGACCCTGCTGGGTCCGCGACACCATGAGTGGGCCACGGGCGAGGCGCAGCTGGACGCCGCCGGTGGCTTCGAGCTCACGCTCGAGCTGCCCGACGACGCCGACCCGGGGCGTGCGCGCCTGCGGCTGAAGGCGGCTGCGCTCGACGTCAGCGGCCGTCTGCGCGGGGAGGACAAGACGCACCTGATCCAGGTCGCGGAGTTCCGCCGCCCGGAGTACGAGGTGAGCGTGCGCGCGGGCGACGCGCTGAGCGTGGTGGGGGGCGCGCTGGAGCTCACGGCGCGGGCGGCCTACTACACCGGCGGCGGGCTGCGCGACGCTCAGGTGAAGTGGACCCTGCGTGCGCAGGACGCGGACTACGCGCCCCCGGGCTGGCCGGAGTTCCGCTTCGTGCCCGAGAGCTCAACCGACTGGTCGCACCATGGCGGCACCGCGACCCCCACGGCGGATTGGTCCTGGGAGGGCCACACCGACGCCCTGGGCGAGCATCGTCTGCGCGCCGAGCTGCTCAGGCTCAACCCCGCTCGCCCCCAGCTGCTCACGGCCGAGGCCGCCGTCAGCGACGTGAACGCTCAGCGCTGGGCCGGCAGCCTATCGCGCCTGGTGCACCCGGGCGACGCCTACGCGGGCCTGGCCATCGCGCGCGGCTTCGTCCGGGCCGACGAGCCCGTGCCCCTGCGCTTGCTGGTGGCCGACCGCGACGGCGCGCCCGTGCCCGGCCTGCCCATCAACGTGCGCGCCTCGCGCCAGGCCTGGGTCTGGGACCAGGACGGCTGGCATCAAGAGGAAGCGGACGTGCGCGAGGCCTCCGCGGTCTCCGCCAACGAGCCGGTGGAGCTGGCGCTGCGCCTGCCCGCCGGCGGTCGCTGGAGCATCGAGGTCAGCACTCGCGACGCGTCGGGGCGGCCCGCCCTGGCCTCGCGCTCGGTCTGGGTCGCCGGCGGCGAGCGCCTGCCCCCCGTGCCGCGCGTGGAGCTGCAGCAGCTGACCCTGCTGGCCGACGCCGAGCGCTACGAGCCGGGCCAGCGCGCCGAGGTGCTGGTGGCCGCGCCCTTCTCCAGCGGCGAGGGGCTGGCCACATTGAGCGCCGGCCCCATCGTCTGGCGGCAGCGCTTCTCCCTGGTCGACGGCAGTCACGTGCTGTCGCTGCCGGTGAGCGAGGCGCTGATGCCCAGCGCCGAGCTGCGGGTGGAGCTGGTGGGGCAATCCGTGCGTGCCGATCCCGACGGCCAGCCGCGGCCCGACCTGCCGCCGCGCCCGGCCCAGGCCGCGGGTCAGCTCACGCTGGAGGTATCGAGCGAGTCGCAGCGCCTGGCGCTGGAGCTGCTGCCCGCCGCCAGCGAGGTCAAGCCGGGCGAGGCACTCGATATCGCCGTGCGCGTGACCGACGCACAGGGCCTGCCGGTGCCCGCCGCGCAGGTCACGCTGGTGGTGGCCGACGAGGCCGTGTTGGCCCTGGCCCCCTGGGTGCTGAGCGACCCGCTGGCGGCGCTGCTGCCGGCGCGCTGGTACGGCTACGAGCTGGACCGCTCACGCCCGCTGGTGGTGCTTGGCGACCCGGCCCTGGCCCTGCCGCCGGGTTGGCCTGTGCAGCCCGTCCCGCTCCCGCGCGAGGACGGCCGCGACGGGGAGGATGCTATCGAGGAGGGCCTGCCCATGCTGAAGTCGTTGGGCTACCTGGGCGGCGACGGCTACGCGGCCTCGGCCGAGAGCGCTGCTCCGGTGCGCTCGGCCATGGCCGTACCCGGCGCCGCGCGCGCCGCCGCGCCGGGCGCCGAGCCTGTGGCCGTGCGCGCGGTGTTCGACGCGCTGGCCGCCTTCGAGCCCGGGCTGCTCACGGACAGCGACGGCGTGGCCCAGGTGCGCGTCCGCATGCCCGACAGCCTCACGCGCTACCGCATCAGCGCCGTGGCCGTGCACGGCGGCAGCCGCGCGGGCCAGGGTCAGGCCGCCCTCAGCGTGCGCCTGCCGCTGATGGTGCGCCCCTCACCGCCGCGCCTGCTCAACCTGGGCGACCGCGTTGAGCTGCCCATCGTGGTGCACAACGAGAGCGACCAGCCGCGGGTGGTGGACGTGGTGGCCGCGGTCAGCGGTCTGGAGCTGCCCGAGGGTGCGGGCCGCCGCGTGCGCGTCCCCGCGCGCGATCGCGTGGAGCTGCGCCTGCCCGTCAGGCCCAGCGCCAGCGGTCGCGCCAGCCTGTCCGTGCTGGCGGTCGACCACGACGACCCGGGCCTGGCGGACGCGGCTCGCCTGGAGCTGCCCGTGCTGATCCCCGCGGTCAAGCAGGCGTTTGCGCTCTACGGCAGCCTCGACGAGGGCCGCCTGCGCCTGCCGCTGCTGCCGCCCGACGACGTGGTGCCGGGCTTCGGCGGGCTCGAGGTCAGCGTGGCCAGCACCCAGCTCGCCGCGCTCACCGACGCCTTGTTGGCGGTGGGAGAGTACCCCTACGGCTGCGCCGAACAGCGCGCCTCGCGGGTGCTGTCGGTGTTGTCGCTGCACGACGTGCTGGACGCGTTCGAGGTGCCGGGTCGCCCCTCGCCCGCGGAGCTGTCGGCGTCGGTGGCGTCCGACCTCGAGCAGCTGCTGGCGCTGCAGAACGACGACGGCGGCTTTCCTTTCTGGCGCCAGGGCAAACCCTCCGAGCCGTTCTTGAGCGCGCACGTGGTGCACGCGCTGCTGCTGGCGCGCTCGCACGATCAGGCCCTGCCCGACGCGGCGCTGGAGCAGGGCCTCGCGTACCTGGACGAGCTGCCGCAACACATCGCGTCCTACCGCTGGCCTGTGCCCGCACGCGCGCGCAGCTCGATCCTGGCGTACGGACTGTGGGTGCAGCAGCGCGCAAACTGGCCCGTGCGTGAGCGCGCGCTCGAGCTGTTGTCCGATGGCGCCGCGGCCCTGGACGGCGAGGCCCTGGCCTGGCTGCTGCCGTTGCTCGACACGCCGGACTCGTCCCACGGGCTGGTGGCCCAGGCGCGCGCTGCCGTGCGGCGCGAGCTGCGCAATCGCGTGGCCGAGACCGCCGCCGAGGCGCAGCTCACCAGCGTCCAGGAGCAGGGCGGCCATCTGCTGCTGCACGGCCGCCGGCGGGCCACGGCGCTGCTGCTCGACGGGTTGCTGCGCACGGAGCCCGACAGCGCGCTGGTGCCCAAGCTGGTGAGCTGGCTGCTGGGCCAGCGCGTGGCCGGGCACTGGGGCAGCACCCAGGAGGACGTCTTTGCGCTGTTGGCCCTGCGCCGCGCCTTCGATGTGCTGGAGGCCGAGACGCCCGACAACCACGTGCGCGTCTGGGCCGGCTCGCGCCCGCTGCTGGACGAGCGCTTCGTCGGGCGCGACACCACACGACGGGCGCTCAGCATCCCGCACGAGCTGCTCGGCGAGTGGGCCGGGGCGCCCGGCCCCGACGGACCGCGGAGCCTCGAGCTGCTGCTGGACGAGACGGGCCCCGGGCGCCTGGTGTGGCGCGTGGGGTTGCGGCTGGCGCGGGCGTTGGAGGACCCGGCGCCCGAGTCGCGCGGCTTCAGCGTCTCGCGCAGCTACGAGTCGCTGGGTGATCCGAGCGATGTGCGCCGTGCCGCGGACGGCAGCTGGCAGATCAAGCGCGGCGCCACGCTGCGCGTGCGGCTGACCATGCTGGCGCCCGCCGAGCGACACCACGTGGCCCTGGTAGATCATCTGCCCGCCGGGCTCGAGCCCCTGGACGCGTCGCTGGCGGTGACCGGCGAGGTGCCCGGGGACGAGCCGGTGGACGTGACCCCCGCGGGCTTCTGGCGCTGCTTCTGGTGGGGCGGCCCCTGGTACGACCACACCTCGCTGCGTGACGCCGGCGCGGAGGTCTTCGCGGCGCGGCTGCCGGCTGACGTGCACACCTACGGCTACAGCGTGCGCGCCACGACGCCCGGCCGCTTCGTGGCGCCGCCGGCCCGGGCCGAGGAGATGTATGCGCCCGAGACCTTCGGCCACAGCGGCGCCGACGTGGTGCTGGTGCAGTGAGCGCCGCGGGGCCGGGCGCTCAGTCCACGTGCAGGAACAAGCTGGTGCTGTCGCAGCTCACGTCGTAGGTCTCGACGTCGCTGGTGCAGGGCGGCGTGCAGGTGCCGATGCGCACGTCGGCCGTGGCGCCGTGCAGCGGGCAGGTGACCTTGCTGCCCAGCAGCTTGCCCTCGCTGAACGAGCCGCCGGCATGGGGGCAGGCGTCGTCGATGGCGTAGTACTGGCCGGTTGTGTTGAACACGGCGTAGAGCTTGCCCTCGTGCTCAATGCGTACGCCCTGACCTACCGGGAAGTTGTCGACCGAACCGATGTTCACGAGTGCCACGCTGGCCTCCTTGCGCTGCGATGGGCGCGGGGGCCTCTCCCCGCAGGAACGCAGATTGTAGGGGGGCAGGAGCAGAAGGCCAGCCGGGGCCGCCTGTTGACTCGCGGGTGACGTGAGTTACGCAATCGCGGCCGCATCCGTACACTGCCTGCATGCCGATCCGCTCGGCGCCCGCTCGCCTCTCCCGACCTGATCGAGGCCCTGACATGACCCTCCCGCTCCTGCGTGTCGCCACCCTGCTCATGCTGGCGGCTGCGCTCGCTCCCGTCGCCGGGCAACAGACCACCGACGCAGAGAAGGACCTGCGCGCCGACTTCAAGAAGGCCATGATCAGCAAGGACGCCGGCAACCGGGCGGCGGCCGTCTCGGTCTACGACGCCGCCACGCGTGAGCTGCCCGAGGAGCTCGGGGCCATCCGGCTGGTGGCGCGCACGCTGGCCTCCGCGCTCGACGACGACTCGCCCGACGTGAGCGCCGCGGCGGTGGCGGCGCTCTCCTGGGGGCGCGACCCCGAGACCGTGATCGAGGAGTTGGGCGGCGCGCTCAAGACCTGGCGCAAGACGCTGGAGAAGACCGCCACCCGGCGGGACAGCGAGTCACGCGACCAGTATCGCGGCACGCTGCAGGCCTACGCGGCGGCCTGCGCGGCGCTGGGCAACTACAAGGACGATCGCGCGGTCAAGGCGCTGGAGGATCAGCTCAAGAAGCTGCGCCCGGCCGGTGTGCTCGAGAACATCGCCGGCGGCCTGCTGACGCCGCTGGCCGGGGGGCTGCTGGCGCTGGGCAGTGAGCGCGCCGTGGAGAGTGTGGTCAAGGCCTGCGCCACCTTCCCGGCCGCCACGTTTGGCGGCACGTCCGACCGCGAGCGCTCGCGCCTGGGCATGTCCAACGCGCTGCACCGCACGCTGGAGCAATTCTCGCTGGGGCTCGAGATCCCGCCGCCGGAGTTCAGTCAGAACTACCAGCAGGACTGGAGCAAGTGGCTCAAGGCCAACAAGGATCGTTTTGAAGAGAAGCTGGGCAAGCTGGAGACGCCGCCGGGCCCGCCCAGCATGGGCATGAGCGCGGATCGCAGGCCTTCCGCCAAGCCCGAGCGACCGTAGCCCGGACGGCGCGAGCGTGAGGGACGGCTCGCTCGGGACGGAGCGCGCCGGGCTGGGAGGCGCGCCGGGTGAGTCAGAGACTCCAGGCGCGGAAGTTCGGCATCAGCTCCACCGCCAGGGGCTCGTCTTGCGCCGAGTCACTGTGCAGCATGTGGCCGGTGTAGTGCAGCGGCTGGCCGGGCAGGCTGGAGCGGGTGACACGTAGCTCCCAGTCTCCGCGGCGGCCAGTGGGTCGGCCGCGCGCGTCCACCTGGGGCACGGCGCCCACGATGATCATCAGCTCGCCCTCGCGGCGGGCGGAGACCTCCACGGGTCGGGAGACTCGCGCCAGCTGCTGCTGGTCGCTGCTGCCGCGCCAGTCGAAGGAGACCCAGCTGCCCTCCCAGCGGTTGGCGTCAGCGGTGGGCTCCAGGTTGAGCGAGAGACCCTGCACCGGCAGCTCGAGTGACAGCACCCACCAGTGTCCCTCGAAGCGCTTGCGCAGCTCACCTTGGGGCCCGCCGCCCGCGGGCGACCCGGCGCCGGGTCCGGCAGCTGCCGGGGGCTGGCTGAGGTCGCCCGGGCCGCAGGCCGCGACGGTCAGCGCCAGCAGCAAGGCGCCCAGGCACCGCTCCGGGTGCCTCACTCGCTCGCGTGGGCAGCCCAGGCCGCCGCCAGGTTGGGCGCGATCAGGTCGCCGTGGGAGGCGTGCCAGACCGGCTCGCCCGTCACGAACAGGATGGCCTGGGGCGAGGCGTGGGGCACGCCCACCTGCTCTGCCAGTCCACGCGCTACGGCCCGGTCGGCGATGACGTCCACGAACAGCGTGGGCACGCTGGGATGTTCTCGCTGGAAGCGCTGCCACTGTTCGTGGGCGGCGTGGCTCACCGGACAGACCGGGCTGTGCTTGAAGAGCAGCACGGACTCCGCGGCCGCGAGGCCCTCGGAGAAGCCGTCCATCGAGTGCAGAATCGTCTGGGGCATGGGGCGAATGGCCAGGGGTGGGTTGGTAGACTCCTGAGCAACTGCCCATTCTGGGCAGGCTGAGGACATTCGATGATCTATTCCGCGACCGTCGAGTATGCCATCCGGGCCATGGCCCACATCGCCACCTTGGAGCCGGGGACGCGCATCCTGGCCCGGGACCTGGCCGATGCCACGGATGTGCCCAGGCAGTTCCTGGGCAAGATCCTGCACCGGCTGGCACGCGCCGACCTGCTCGATTCGGCCAAGGGGCGCGGCGGGGGCTTCCGCTTCGCCCGGCCTGCGGGTGAGATCGAGGTCGTCGATGTGGTGGCGGCCCTCGACGGCCTGGATACCACCAACCGCTGCGTGCTCGGTCTCGATGAGTGCAACGACGAGCAGCCCTGTCCGCTGCACGATGAGTGGTCCGACTTCCGCACCCGATTGATGGAGCGCGTGTACTCCATGTCGGTGGCTGAGATGGGCAAGGCGTTGGCGGCCAAGCGCAGCCAGGCCCAGCAGAAGCCGGCGGCCAGCGAAGGCGACGACGAGAGCTGAGTGGGTCGCGCGCGCGCGCGCGCTCAGCTCCCTGCGACTCAGTCGCTGGCGGGCAGCATGCGCGCCAGGTTGCCGCCGAACATGGCCTTGATCTGGTCGTCCGTGGCGCCCGCCGCGCGGGCGGCTGCCAGCTGGTTGTCACGCACATCGACGCGGTAGCCCCTGGGAAACGTGCAGGAGTCCGTGCCGAACAAGATGCGCTCTGAGCCCACGGCGTCCAGGCTGCGGCGGAAGACCTCGGACAGGCGCAGGGGCGAGGGGTTGGTGCGTATCCAGTCGTTGCTGGAGCTGGTGTCCAACGTGATGTTCTCGCACTGCACGCCGGCCATGAGCGCCTCGCGGAAGAAGCCGCCACCGAAATGGGGCAGCACGAAGGTCACGTCGGGATGTCGGTTGGCCGCCGGCACCACCGCGAGCGGGTTGGCGCAGCGCAGGTCGTACGGCCGCGGCAGGCCCAGCAGGTCTCGCAGGTTCACCTTGAGGATGCCGCAGTGCACGATCACCGGCGCGTCGTGTGCCGCCGCCAGCTCGTAGAGCGGATCGCAGCGCGGGTCACAGGCCTCCACATGGTGCATGGCCGGAAACAGCAGCAGCCCGCGCATGCCCAACTCGCTGAAAGCCGTGCTGGCAAAGGCCAGGGCCTGCTCGGAGGACGGGTCGACCAGGGTGTACGGCAGCAGGCGCCCGCCGCTGAGGCGCGCCGCCTCGCTGACCACCTTGGCCTCAGGCGGCAGGCTGGCAAAGGTCACCATGCGCGACACGTCGGCTCGATCCATCTGCTCCAACCAGCGGCGCACCAGGGCCTCGGTGTCGTCCGGCGGGATCTCCATTCCCGTGCGCGCGGCCAGCTGCCCGATCAGCTCTTCGGGCTCGCCCGGCAGGGGTGACAGCCCCGCCAGGGTGTCGAAGAACGTGCGCGAGAACAGATGGGTGTGAGCGTCTTGGTATGTCATGGCGGGCGGATCATACCCCGCGTCATCGGTACCATGCGCCGGTGAACGACCGCCAACCGACTGATCCCTCCGCCGCGCTCGCTCCCGGCAGCTTCGGCTTGCGCGCGTTCCTGACCACGCAGTTCCTGGGGGCCTTCAACGACAACGCCTTCCGCTTCACGCTGATCTTCTACGTGCTCGCCGCGGTGCAGGGCGAGGACGCCCAGGGTCGCTGGCTGGGTGCGAACCAGGCGCTGTTCGCCGTGCCGTTCATCATCTTTGCCGCGCTGGCGGGCTCGCTGGCGGATCGTTGGAGCAAGACCCACATCATCCGCGGCGCCAAGCTGCTGGAGGTGCTGGTCATGCTGGCGGGCCTGGCGGCCTTCGCGGCCGACTCGCTGGGCGGGCTCACGGCGGTGCTGTTCGTGATGGCCACGCAGAGCGCGTTCTTCGGTCCGGGCAAGTACGGGCTGCTGGCCGAGACGCTGCACGAAGGCGAGCTGGTGCGCGCCAACGCCCTGGTGCAGCTCACGACCATGCTGGCCATCGTGGGTGGGCAGATCATGGGGGGCGTGCTGTACGACGCCTACCAGGACAATCTGTCGGGGGCCGCGGTCTGGTTCGTAGGCTTCGCGTTGGTCGGCACGCTGGCCTCCCTGGGTGTGCCCAAGGTGCAGCCCGCCCGGCCGCACGCGCCCCCGGTCTGGAACCCCTTCCCCGAGCTGTTGGCGACCTGGCGCGGTGTGCGCAGCGACCGCACGCTGCTCTACACCATGCTGGGCAACGCCCACTTCTGGCTGATGATGGCGGCGCTGCAGATCAACCTGGCCGCCTACGGGCAGGACGGCCTGGGCATGCAGCAGCGCGCGGGCGCGGCGGCGCTGGTGGCCACGGCCAGCCTGGGGCTGGGCGCCGGGTCCATGCTGGCCTCGCGCTGGAGCGAGGGCCGTGTCGAGCTGGGCCTGGTGCCTCTGGGAGCCCTGGCCATGACCGTGGGCCTGGTGCTGGTGGCGCTGGTGCAGCCTGTGCCTCTGTCCTGGTTGCCTGAGTCGTGGGCCAGCCCCGAGCTCGCCGTGGCCGAGCCGGGTCTGGCTGACGTCATCTGGCTGAAGCTGCAGGTCGCGGCGCAGGGCCTGATCGGCCGCGGCCTGTGGGCTCCCTTCGGCGCCGTGGCCCTGCTGGGGCTGGCGGGCGGGCTGTACCTGGTGCCCATCATGTCCCTGCTGCAGGTGTTCGCGCCCGCCAACGAGAAGGGGCGCTATCTGGCCTTCAGCAACATGGTGGGCTTTGTGGGTATCGCCCTGTCGGCGGGTCTGCTCTACCTGCCGCGCGCCCTGGGCTGCAGCTTTGCCGAGCAGTTCCTGCTGTTGGCCGCCATCTCGCTGCTGGGCGCGGTGGTCTGCCTGCGCCTGCTGCCCTACGCCTTCGTGCGGCTGCTGGCGTGGTTGCTCGCGCACACCCTGTACCGCCTGCGCACCCTGCACAGCGAGCGCCTGCCCGAGACCGGCGGCGCCCTGCTGCTGGTCAATCACGTCAGCTGGGTCGACGCCCTGGTGCTGGGCGCGAGCACCGAGCGCAAGGTGCACTTCCTGATGTACCGCGCGTACTACGAGTGGTGGCCCACGCGCTGGTTGTTCCGCCTGGTGGGCTGCATCCCCGTGGCCACGGGCGACAAGCCGGAGGTGACCGCAGCCTCCCTGCGCGCCGCCGGCGAGCTGCTCAGCGAGGGCCGCGTAGTGGCCGTCTTCGGCGAGGGCTCCGTCACGCGCCTGGGGCACCTGCTGCCGTTCCGCACCGGCTACCAACGCCTGATCGAGGGGCGGGATGTACCCATCGTGCCGGTCTACCTGGGCGGCCTCTGGGGCTCGGTGCTGAGCCACCGAGGCGGCCGCTTCCTGCGACGCCTGCCGCGCATCTCCGCGCGGCCGGTGACCGTAGCCTTTGGGCAGCCGCTGCCCTCCGACACCTCTCCGGGGCAGGCCCGCGCCGCCATTCAGGCCGTGGCCGCCGAGGCCTGGGCCGCGCGCCGGCGTGCGCCGCTGCAGGTGTCGTTTGCGCGCACGGCGCGCCGGGCCTTTGCGCGCAGCCTGGTCGACGATGGGGGCGCCCGGGCTTCAGCGGCCGAGCTCTGGGCCCGGGCCGGTGTCCTGGCGCGCAGCCTGCGCGCACGCACTGAGCCCGGCGCGCGCGTGGCCATGTCGGCCGCTCCGTCGCTGGGCAGCGCGGCGTCCGTGCTGGCCCTGCTGCGGAGCCAGTGCGTGCCGGTGCTGGTGGACCCGGGTCTGGACGCACCGGCGCGGGCCGACGCCGCCAGGGCCGCGGGCGCGACGGCCTGGCTGCTGGAACCGGGTCAGTCCGAGGGGCCGCCCGGCCTGGATGTCGTGGCCTGCCCGGCTGCGGGCGCCGGCCTCCTGCTGGCGCGTCTCGGCGGCGCGCTGCGGGGGCTGTTGCCCAACCGGCGCGGCGCCGGGCTGGCTGCGCGTGGCGGCGGCGAGAGCGCCGCCGGCGTTGACGCTGACATCGCGGCGGTGGTCTTCGAGCGCGACGGCAGCCCGCGTGACCTGACCCACACCCAGCTCGCGTCCGAGGTGAGCGGCCTGCGAGAGGTGCTCGACCTCGACCGGGAGGACGTGGTGCTGTCGGTGCTGCCCTGGTCATCGGCCTACGGTCTGTCCACCGGCCTGTGGTTGCCGCTGCTGGGCCTGGCGGGTGCGGCCTGGAGCCGCGACCCCGAGCCTCGCGCGCTGGGTCGCTTTGTCGAGCGCAGCGAGGCCAGCGTGGGCTTCACCTCGCCCCGTCGTCTGGCCCACTGGCAGCGCGAGCTGCGCCCCGATGGGCTGGGTGGCCTGCGCCAGCTCTACGTGGCGGGCGACGGCTACGACAGCGAGCTGGCCGCCGCGTTCGCAGAGCGCTTCGGGCTGGAGCCGTCCCTGGCCTGGTCGCCTGACGGCTGCGCCGGGTTGGTGGCGCTCAACATCCCCGACGTGCGCAGCCCGGGCGTGTATCAGCGCGGCACGCGCGCCGGCACGGTAGGGCACCCGCTGCCCGGCGTGCACGTGATGGCCCTGCGCGACGACGGCTCCGTCTGCCCGCCCGGGACGAGCGGCGTCCTGCGCATCGACGGCCCCGCCGTGGCGAGTGGCAGCGGCGAGCCCGGCCCCTGCTGCGGCCGCGGCTCGGTGGACGACGACGGCTTCGTGACGCTGGAGGCCGTCGGCGACTGAGGCGGTCGCACGGCACGCGGCCTCGCCTGGCCGCATGCCGTGCGGGGTCAGGTTGCCCCGGGGGTCAGTCCAGGATCTGCAGGTTGAACTGCCCCTTGCTGACTTCGATGCTCGCCGGGCCGTTGCCCGTGCCGCCCTGGTCCTTGGCCATGGTGCCGGAGAAGGTGCCGAAGACCCGCGCGCCGTTGGTGCTGATGTTCATGCTCGCGTTGGTGAAGTGGTAGCTGTCCTGTGTGCCGGCGAGGGCCTTGCTCTTGATGAACTCCAGGGCGGTGAGCGGCATGTCCGCCGCGGTCAGCACCTGATCACCGTCTGCCGGCACCCACTCGATGATCAACGGGAACTGATAGATCGTCTTGCCCTTCACGATCGCCATCGCAAAGTGGGTCGTGCCCACGAACTCCTGCACGATCACGCCCAGGCTCTCGAGCAGCTTCTTCTTGGCCTTGACCTTGTCCTTGCCGAACTTGGCGCTGAAGGTCGGCTTGTTGGGGAAGCCCGCCGTGCTGCCGGTGATCTTGACGGCGCTTTCAAAGACCTGCTTGCCGGCCTTGGTCTTGATCTCCAGATCGTAGATGCCGTTGGCCAGCTTCTTGTGCGGCGTGATCTTGAACGAGCCCTCGATGGCCCCGCCGCCGTCGCCGTTGCCGCTGTCCGGATCCCAATCGGTGACCTTGGCCGGCTTCTTGCCGATCTTGACCTTGGCAGGCTTGGCGCCCATACACGCGGCCAGCAGTTCGCTGGGCAGCTCGGACACCAGCTCCACCGGCCCCTTGCTCATGAGCGAGATGTCGCAGACCGTGAAGCTGTTCTCGACGGTGATGGGGTCGACGCCGTTGCCCTTGGGCTGCACACGCACGTGAAAGCTCTCGCCGATCTTCTTCTTGTCGACTTTCTTGATCTCCACCACGATCTCGGTGGCCGTGGCGGAGATGGTCTTGAGCGTGTTCTTCTTCTTGCTGCCGTCCTGGATCAGGGTGACTTTGGGCTTGCTGCCAAAGTCGACGCCCGCGTTGGCCGTGAGCGTCAGCAGCGTGCCCGTGGTGCCCACGGCAGGACTGACGCTGAACGCGGGATCGTCGGTGAACAGGGCCGACGCGGGGCTGCAGAGCAGCGTCAGGGCCAGCGCGAGGGTAGCCACGCGGGGGAGTGTGTTGAGCATGGGGGTTTCCTGTCGGGAGGGGTGCGTCGGGGAGCGCTCAGAGCGATTCGGGATCGATCAGGGGGCCGATCTGCCCATCGGATCCGAAGCTCTAGATTGCCCGACGATCGGCGCCAGTCAAGCCGAGGGCCTGTTTCCTGATCAAGGCTGACCGAGCAGGAAGGCACAGCCCGGGGCCCCCGCGGCGCGCTGGCCGGGAAGCTCGGGGGGCGTGATGCGCTCGTCCGCGCCGGCCAGCAGGACGCAGACCTCGTCGTGCCGCAGGCGCAACTCCAGGCTGTGCTGCGCTTCGGCGCCGGCCCTGAGACGCACGTAGCTGGGCAGGTCGCGGGCCAGGTCGGCGGGGCCGTGCGGCGCGGGCAAGTCGCTCTGCCCGGGCGCGCCCACGTGCAGCACGCGGGCGAGGGGCGGGCGCTGCTCCCAGGACTGCAGGGCTCGCAGGGCCTCGTCCGCTCGATCCGCCGCCAGCACCAGCAGCCAGGCCCGCGGGCTGCCTGCGGCGATGCCCGCGGTGCCGCCGCTCCAGCGCTGCTCCCGGAACAGAGCGCGCGCGTCCTGCGCGGACATGGCCGCCCACTGCGAGGCGTTGGGCGAGTACCCGCCGCCCCCCGGTGTGGCGATCAGCACGCGCGTGGGGGCGATGCTGTCCTCGCCCGGGGCGCCGGGCTGGGCGCGCAGTCCGAAGGGCGACGTGGTGCGGCGCTCCGCCAGCAGGTTCACCTCCAGCGGGCGCGTGAATTCCAGTTCGCGCAGCACGCCGTCGCCTCCGCGCCAGACGCCCGCGCCGCCCGAGCCGCGCCGGATGGCGAAGCGCCGCACGATCACGGGCAGTCGCTGCTCCATCAGCTCGGGATCGGTGATGCGCGTGTTGGTCATGTGCGTGTGCACCGCCGAGGCCCCGTCGAAGCCGAAGCCCGCGCCCGCGCCGCCGCAGATGGTCTCGTACGCGCCGAAGCTCTCGTCGCCGAAGCTCAGGTTGTTCATCGTGCCCTGGCTGGCGGCCAGCACGTCCAGGGCGCCGTAGAGCACGTCCACGATGCGCTGGCTGGTCTCGACGTTGCCGCCCACGACCGCGGCGCCCGGCGGCGGATCGAGCATGCAGCCGGGGGGGATGACGATGTCGAGCACGCGGGCGCAGCCGGCGTTGAGCGGGATGGGCCGCGCCGCCAAGGTGCGGAACACGTACAGCACCGCCGCGTGGGTCACGGACGGGGGCGCGTTGCGGTTTCCCGGGTGCACGCCCGACGTGCCGGCGAAGTCGATCCGGGCGTGGCCGTCGTGCAGGCTGATGCGGACGGCGACGCGGCTGCCGTCGTCCAGCGTGTCCTCGAACGCGCCGCCGGTCAGCCCTGAGAGCACCTCGCTCATGACGGCCTGGCCGTGGTCGAGCACGCGCGCCATCCAGGCGGCCACGTCGTCGCTGCCGCGTTGCTCGCACAGGCTCGCGAGCTGGCGTGTGCCCTCGGCGTTGGCCGCGGCCTGGGCTGCCAGGTCGGCCAGGCGTTCGGGGATGTCGCGCGTGCCGGCGGCCGCCAGCGCGGCGCTGATCTCGCCCTCGAGCAGCTCGCCGTCGCGCACCAGCAGCACGCCATCGAGCAGGGCGCCCTCGTCCTCCAGGCAGGTCGAGTGCGGCGGCATGGAGCCCGGCACGCTACCGCCCACGTCGGCGTGGTGCCCGCGGTTGGCCACGAAGAAGCGCAGTCGCCCCTCGCGGAAGACCGGGCTGACCACCGTGATGTCCGGCAGGTGGCTGCCGCCGTGGCGCGGGTCGTTGCTGAGCCAGGCGTCGCCGGGACGCAGCTCGCAGGTCTGGGCGAGATGCCGCACCGTCGCGCTCATGGCGCCCAGGTGCACCGGGATGTGGGGCGCGTTGGCCACCAGCTGCCCCTCTCCATCGAACACGGCGCAGGAGAAGTCGCGCCGTTCCTTGATGTTGGTGGAGTGGGCCGTGCGCCAGAGCTGCTCGCCCATCTGCTCGGCGATGGACATGAAGCGGTTGGCGAGCACGGCCAGGGTGACCGGGTCGTGGGGCGCGTCGTCCGCAGCGCGTGGCCGGGGCTGTGCAGCTGGCGACGTGGCTGCCGTGCCTGTCGCAGACGCGGACGCGGACGCGGACGCGGACGCAGACGCTGGCGACTCCGACGATGGCGACGAGGGCGACGCTGTCGCGGACGCCGGAGCTGCGCTGGGTGTGGCTTGCGACGTGCCGACCGCGTCGCGCGCGCCGGGCCAGCGCAGGATGGGATCGCCGTCGCCGGGGCGCTCGTCTTGCAGCACGAGCTGCAAGTGGCCGTCCACGCGGCAGCTCCAGCCGTGGTCGATGACCGTGGTGGCGTTGTCCTCCACCACCAGCGCGGGGCCCATGAGCTGCGCGCCCGGCGTGAGCTGCGCGCGCACGAACACCGGCAGCTCTTGGGCGTCGCTGACGGGGGCCGCGGGGTGGGGCTGCTCGGGCTGCGCCGGCTGCTCGGGCGGCCCCGCGCGCTGCTCGGCCTCCACGCGCGCGTTCACCAGCTCGAGCTCGGCCTGTTCGCGCGTGAAGCCGAACAGGGCCTGATGTTGGGCGTGGAACGCCTCGCGCCAGTCGGGCCCCCAGGGCACCTTGAGCGTGGCGTCTTGTCCGCGGCAGCGCACGTCGACGCTGCGCAGCACCGACACGTCGCTCACGCCCTGTCGGGCCAGGGCCTGCACGGCCTCGGCGACGGGGAACTCGGGCTGCAGCTGCCCGCGCGGCACGGGCGCCACGCTGTGCCGTCGCACGCGCGCCAGGCTGAGGCCCCAGGCGCTGAGCACGCCCGCCGCCGGGTGCACCAGCGCGCGCCGCATGTCGAGCGCCCGCGCCAGCGCGCAGGCGTGGCCGCCGCCGGCGCCGCCGAAGGCCACCAGCACGTGCTCGCGCACGTCATAGCCTCGCGACACCGAGAGCCGCCGGATCGCCATGGCCATGGCGTCCACCGCCACGCGCAGGAAGCCCGCCGCGGCCGCCCGCGGCTCGCCGAAGGCTGAGAGCGCCTGCGTGGCCGCGGCCCGGTCCAGGGTCAGGTGGGGGAAGTAGCTGGCGTCGATGCGACCCAGCACCAGGTTGGCGTCGGTGACGGTGGCCGGGCCGCCGCGGCCGTAGCAGGCCGGTCCCGGGTCGGCCCCTGCGCTCTGGGGACCCACGCAGAACAGCCCGTCGCGCAAGGACAGGATGGAACCGCCGCCGGCCGCCACGGTCTCGAGCCCCAGGGTGGGGGCGGCCACGGTCACGCCGGCCACGCGGGTGAGCTGCTCGGGCTCCAGCCGCTCCTCCACCCGGCAGACGTCGGTGGAGGTGCCGCCCATGTCGAAGCCCACCACGGCGCGCGCGCCCGCCAGGCGTCCGACCTCGCGCGCGGCCACCACGCCGCCCGCCGGCCCCGAGAGCAGGGCGTCCTTGCCGCGGAAGTCCCGCGCCTCCACCAAACCGCCCGCGCTCTGCATGCAGAGGGTGCGTCTGGCCCGGGAGGCCGCCGCCCGCACGGACGCCGACAGCCCCGGGGTGAGGTAGGCGTCGGCCACGGTGGTGTCGCCGCGGGTGACCGCGCCCAAGAGAGGAGCGGCCTCGTGGCTGAGGGTCACGTGGGCCACGCCGGCGGCGCGCGCGGCCTCGCCCGCCAGGCGTTCGTGGGTCGGGTTGACGGGCGCGTTGAGCAGGCAGATGGCCACGTGCTCCCAGCCGGCCACGGCGCGGCGCACGCTGTCCACGTCCAGGGCGCGCTCCACGCGGCCGTCTGCCAGCACGCGCTCGTCCAGCTCGACCACCGCGGTGTGCAGTTGGGCGCGCTTGGCGATGCACAGATCGAACAGCCCGGGCCGCTGTTGGGTGCCGATCTCGAGCAGGTCGCCGAAGCCGCGCGTGGTCAGCAGCAGCACCCGGGCGCCGGTGCGCTCGAGCAGGGCGTTGGTGGCCACGGTTGTGCCGATGCGCAGCTCGTCGACCTCGCGGCCCACCAGCGCGTGCACGATGGGGTCGGGGTAGGCGGGGCAGGCCGAGAGGTGCTTGGACACCAGCGGCCGCCCGCCCGGATCGCGGGCCACCACGTCCGTGAAAGTGCCGCCGCGGTCCACGTGGATCATCCAGCCCATGGACTCACCATACGGTCGCGGGAGCGGGTGGCAGCCTTGGTATCCTCGGCGCCCAACGCTCCCCGGAGGCACCCATGGCCCGCGCACCACGCAAGGTCTTCTGCCAGAACTGCGGCAAGGACACCACCGGGTCCGAGCGCAGCTTCTACGGCAACGTGCTCTGCAGCGAAGACTGCCGGGAGCAACTTGCCGAGCAGGTCTACTTCCGGGACACGCCTCCCGATCCGGACGGCACCTGGTTCTGCCCGCACTGCGGCGACAAGAACCCCATCGGCGACCCGCGCAAGGAGCTGCGCCCCGACTGCGGCTCCTGCGGCCTGCCGCTCGATCCCACCAGCGCGTCGCCCCCCGGCAAGAAGTCAGGCTGCCTGCTGCTGCTGGCCTTGCCGCTGGTCGGTGTGGCCGCTGCGGCCGGTGCGCTGCTGGGCTGACGTCTCGCAGGCCGGCCTGCTCCTGAGCCGGGTGGCCTGCAGCGCGCTGTCCCACAGGCTGCTAGCGCCGCGGCGAGCCCTCGTCACGGTTGGGGACGGACCGCGTCTCTCCGTCTTCGAGTCGCGCGGCGGTGAGGCTGCCGCCCCAGACGCAGCCGGTGTCGAGGGCCAGCATGCCGGGCTCGACCCGGTAGCCCTGGGCGGCCCAGTGACCGCAGACCACGTTGGGGCCGTCCGCGGCCGCGCGGTCGGGCACGGCCCACCAGGGCGTGCAGCCGGCCGGCACGTTCTCAGGGGGCCCCACGAAGCGCGTGCACAGGGAGCCGTCCGGCTCGCAGGCGCGCAGCCGGGTCAGGCAGGCCACGATGGCGGCCAGGCGCTCGCCACCGCGCAGCTTGTTGTGCCAGCGGGCGGGCGGGCGGCCCACCAGGGCGGCCAGGGCCTCGTGGCCGTCGCCTCGGGTCAGGGCCTCGCAGACCTCGGCCCCCAGCTGCAGCGCGCGCGCGGCGTTCCAGCTGGGGTGCAGTCCCGCGTGCAGCATGAGCCACTGACGGCCAGCCAGCTCGGCGGCGTACACCAGGGGCTGCCGGCGCAGCCAGTCCAGCAGCTCGTCCCGATCGGGGGCGGCCAGCAGCTCATCAAAGGTGTCGCCGCCGCGCAGCTCGCGCAGGCCCGCGGCGGAGCTGAGCAGGTGCAGGTCGTGGTTGCCCAGCACCACGCGCGCCGCGGGCCCCAGGTCCTTGACCAGGCGCAGCACGCCCAGTGAGTCCGGCCCCCGGTTGACCAGGTCGCCCACCAGCCAGAGCTGGTCCCGGGCGGGGTCGAACGCCACCTGCTCCAGCAGGTGTTCCAGGCTGGCCAGGCAGCCCTGCACGTCGCCTACGGCCCAGGTGGCCACCGTTTCGGATTTCTCCAGGAAAGCACCCACCATCCCAGGGCGGGCCCCCGTAACCAAGGCGCGGGAACACGAGACCCGCACAGCTGAGACCACCCAACACGACACGGACGCCCGCCCCGCTCCTGGTAGGGAGACCAGGAGCCAGTGCCCAGGGCGGGCAAGGAACCTCACGACGCCCGCGTTGCCACGACCGGCAGCGCGGGCGTCGCGGTCTGTGGGCAGCGCGCAGCGGTGGCTCGCTTCCCTGCCCGGAACAGGGGTCTATACTCCTCCGTCGTCCGCGCTCCAGGTCGGGCGGCGATGCTGCCGATGGTCCCCGATGTCCCGGAGTCTCCCCGTGATCCGTCTGCTTCGTCTGCGCCCTCTGTGCATGTCCGTCAGCGCCGCGTGCCGTGCTGCCGGCGCTCGCTGCTTCTCGGTGGCGCTGACGCTGGGCCTGGGCTGGGCGTGCCTCGCGCCAGCGAGCCTCGCGGCCGACGGCTGGCTGACCACGGCCGCGCACCAGCCGGTGGCGCAGACGTCTTCTTATTCGCAGGAGTGGGCCGTGGTGGCGGTGTCGGACGACGGTCAGCGCGTGGCCGTGGCCTGGGAGACGGTCATCGGGCACGAGGTCAAGCTGCGCTTCTTCAACGGCGCGGGCTCGCCGATCAGCGCCGAGTTGCTCGTGAACGCGGGCTTCACCGGGCACATCCAGGACGAGCCCATGCTGGCCATGGACAGCGAGGGCCGCACGCTCGTGTGCTGGTCGGATCGCAACGCCTACGACGGCGACGGCATGGGCGTGTTCGGGCGGGTGTACGACGGGGGCGGTGTGCCCTATGGCCCTCCCTTCGTCATCAGCGAGGACACCACGCAGTCGCAGTGGGAGCCCATGCCCAGGGCGCTGCCCGACGGCGGCTGGGTGGTCGCCTTCAACGGCGAGGATGACGGCGAGGCCTGGTTCCGGCGCTTGACGGCCGAGGGTGTCCCGGTCGGCGCTGATGTGAACCTGGCCACCTTCCACAACAACGCACAGGTGGACGCGGCCGTGACGGTGGACGCAGAGGGCCGGCTCTTCACGGCCTTCGTCGACTACGGCGGCAACGTCGTGGGCGGCATGGGCACCAACATCTT
>QNBX01000053.1 GCA_003644265.1 Planctomycetota bacterium | reverse complement strand
TGCGCGCTGGCCGGGACATTCTTGTCGAGTGGTACGGGCTGTTCTTGTCGCTGCTGCTCGTGGCCCTCTGGGCCGTGTTGGGCCTCCGGCGAACTCGCGCCGCCCGTTCATCCGTGCCGGGAGGGGCGCGGAGATTCTCTGCTGGCCGCGCAAATGGCCGGTTCAGACGCGTGTTCCTACAATAAGAGCTATCCCGCATGTGTATTGACGATATCGTTTTCCCGAACCACCTTGAAACCGACGAAGAAATCTAATGAACCTCTGGAAAGTCGTTTGGACTCTGATTGCGCTCACGCTCCCGATCGCAGCTGCGGCCGGGAGCGTCGGTTGCCCACGGGACGTCAATGATGATGGAGTCATTGACTTCGACGATGCGTTGGAGGTGTACAACGTCTCCAACCTCTGTGAGAACTACACCAACGACGAGTGCGCGAGCCTCTTCTCGGTGTACCCCGAATTCCTCGGCATCTACGACGTCAACGATGACGGCGTGGTCAACATCAGCGATGCGTACGACGTCTACTTCAACCAGGGGCCGTGCACTCCCAGCCTGAACCACTCCTACGTCGGTACCCTGTGCGGTCCGGCGAACGTGCCGTGCGTCGTGGGCGATGACGATCTGCTCGACGGTCCCGCCTTCCGCGGCAAAGCGCCGTCGATCACGATCGATGCATTGGCCGATCCTCACGTTCTATTCGGAAGCACTTTTCAAGGGTTCTTTGGTTACTACGCGCACCAGCACGGTCAAACGTGGTTCCAGGAGGGGCTGCCGAGTCCGGTGGCCCAGGGGACCGTGGCGGTGGATCTCGAGACCGAGGTTCCGATCATCGCCGCCGACGACGGCGCCTTTGGAGTCACGAGCTGGACTCGAAGCGGGGGAGCCTGGACCCTGCTCGACACCTTCGCGCCGGGGAGAGGGCGCCCGACCCTGGTCCGCGATTTCGATGGAACCCTCCATTTGGCCTACGGGGCCTCAGCGTCGGGCGGGAGCATCGGCTACGGCGTCAACGATGGAAGTGGGTGGCAGGCACAGAACCTGGCCGGGTTGGGCACCTATGTACGGCTCGCCGTCTCCGATTGGGGGACCGCCCACCTGACCGAGTGGGACCACCGTCCACAATCCGGCTGGGAGCTGCAGTGGCGCATTCCGGGGCAGGCGATCGAAACCGCATTTGCGCTAAACAGCAACATCCTCAGTACGATAAGGCGCCACGAGATCGTGACCAGCGGGGGAAGTCCCGACGCGCCGGACGGCACTCCTCACTTGCTCTTCGAGCACGGCGATAATGACGAGTTCAAGGAGTTGGGCAGCATCAAGTACGCCACTCGCACCGCCGCCGGCACCTGGTCGCTGATCGGCATCGCCCAGGACGTCGGGTACGGCTGCCCGCCGCTCTGGGGGCCAGGAGGCGGATCGCCAGGACAAGTATGTAACTACGACTTCGTCCGCCACAGTCCGGTCGCGATCATCACCACCCACGCCGGCGAGGTGCGTTTCTTCTACACCCGAACGCACCGCCTCGGGGTCAAGACCGCGATGGGCGTCCCTGGGGACGTCTACTGGGAGGAGACGAGCGATCAAACCACCTCCGATCTGTACATCGGCTGGATCGATGCGAACGGAGCTCCCCAGTCGGCGGTGGCCGTGCCCGGTAGCTTTGCGCAGAGAGGGGCAGCGGCAGTCGACTTCTTGGGCAGGGTCCATCTCGTGCTTTATGAAACGGTTGCTGGGCAAGGGCAGGAGGTTCGATACCTGCGCCTCGATCCGTAGCCGCGGCGAGCGTCTGGGAGCTCCGCTCCACCTCGGGCGACGTGCAGCCCGGGCGCCGGGGGAGTCACGGCCCCCGCGGCGCCGCTCCTCAGCCCTGCTTGGCCTGACGCTCCGCCAGACGCATGGGGCTGATCCAGCCGATGGAGCGCAGCACGCTCAGCACCTCGCTCCAACTCGGAAACGTCTGCCCGGTCTGGCGCTTGTACTTGTCCATGGCCTTGAGGAACTCGACCCGCTCGACCTCGAGCAGCTCACCGTCGTCGTCGGCGGCGCTGGCTTTGGGGCTGCGCCGCTTGGCGGATCGAGCCGCGGTGCGAGTCGAGCTGCGCGCAGCAGCGGCCTTGCCCGCGGACTTGCCGGTCACCGGTTGTTTGGTCTTGGTCCTGCTGGCGGCCTTGTTGCCGCCTGTTGTCCCGCTGCTCATGGCTCCTCCCGGGGAGTGGGTGGGGAAGGACGCCTTACCTCTCGGCCAGCAGCCCGTGATCGCTGAAGTGCTTCCTGACCCTGTCGGTGTCGGGAGCCTCGATGACCCCGAACTCCGTCACGATGCCGGCGAGGTGCTGGTGGGGCGTGACGTCGAAGGCGGGGTTGTAGACCTTGACGTTGGGCGGCGCGTTGAGGCCGCCGGAGTACCCGCGCCGGATCTCGTCCGGGTCGCGCTCCTCGATCGGGATGCCGCTGCCGTCGGCCGTCTCGAGGTCAAAGGTGGAGGTCGGCGCCACCACGTAGAATGGGATGCCGTGCTCCTTGGCCAGCACCGACACCGTGTAGGTGCCGATCTTGTTGGCGGCGTCGCCGTTGGCCGCGATGCGATCTGCGCCCACGAAGACCTTCTGGATGCGCCCCTCGCGCATGACCTGACCGGCCATGTTGTCGCAGATCAGGGTCACGTCGATGCCGGCGTTCATGAGCTCCCATGAGGTCAGCCGGCTGCCCTGGTTGAGCGGTCGCGTCTCGTCGGCGAAGACCTGGAAGCGCTTGCCTGCTTCCTGCGCCGCGAAGAACACCGCCAGCGCTGTGCCGTAGTCGGCCGTCGCCAGGCCGCCCGCGTTGCAGTGGGTCAGAGCGCCCTCGCCCTCGCAGAGCAGGCCCTGGCCGTGCTGGCCCAAGCGTCGGCAGATCGCCCGGTCCTCGGACCAGATGGCCAGGGCCTCGGCCAGCATGATCTGCTTGAGCTCGGGTACGGGGCGCTCGCCCGCGGCCTGCAGCGCGCGCTGCATGCGCTCGAGTCCCCAGAACAGGTTGACCGCCGTGGGGCGCGCGCTGGCCAGGTAGTCGCAGCTGGCCTGGATGTCGGCCAGGAACCCGGCGCGGTCCGTGGCGCCGCTGCCCCTCGCCCCGAGCACCACGCCGAAGCCCGCGGCCACGCCGATCGCCGGCGCGCCGCGAACAGCGAGGCGCTTGATGGCGTCCCAGATCTGCTCCTGGGTCGAGCAGTCGATCTGCTTGAACTCCGCCGGAAGCAGCGTCTGCTCGATCAGCCGACAGACGCCGTCCAGGTCGCCGACCCACTGGATGGTCTTGGGCGGATGACTGCCCATGTCAGCGGTCGGGCGCGAAGCGGGCGCGCACGGCCTGGTCCTTGGCCAGCACGGCCTCCGTCATGGCGGCGCGCCGGTCCCGCAGCTGCTGGGCCAGAACGTCGTCGGAGAGCGCCAGCATGCGCGCGGCCAACAACGCCGCGTTGGGCCCGCCCGCCTTGTTGGCCGCCACCGTGGCCACCGGGATGCCGGAGGGCATCTGCACCGTGGCCAGCAGCGAATCGAGCCCGCCCGCCATGGCCGTGGGGACCGGCACACCGATGACCGGCAGCGTGGTGTGGGCCGCCAGGACGCCCGCCAGGTGCGCCGCGCCACCGGCCACGCCGATCAGCACGGACACGCCGTTGGCCCGGGCGTCCTGAGCCAGCTCGGCCGCGTGATGCGGCGTTCGGTGTGCCGACAGGATGCGCACGTCCGTGCTGATCCCCAGCTCGCCCAGCAGCGCCACGCCCGGCTCGATGCAAGGCAGATCGGAGTCACTGCCCAGCACCCAGACCACGCGGGCGCCGCCGGAGGAAGAAGCGCTCATGAGGGCTCGCCACCCGTGAGCAGACGGTGCAGCTCCAGGTAGCGCGCGTGGGTCTTCTCGAGCACCTCGGCGGGCAGGGTCGGAGCTGGGGCCTCGCGGTTCCAGTCCGTGTCGACCAGCGCGTCACGCACGATCTGCTTGTCGAAGCTGTCCTGAGTCCGACCCGCTTCGAAGTTCTCTGCGGACCAGTAGCGCGAGCTGTCAGGCGTGAAGGCCTCGTCGATCAGCATCAGCCGGTCGTGGTGCAACCCGAACTCCAGCTTGGTGTCAGCCAGGATCAGACCGCGCTGCAGGGCCATCTCGGCGGCGTGCTCGTACAACGCCAGCGCCAGCGCGCCGGCCTTGCTCGCGAGCTGCGGACCGATGACGTGGGCCAGCTGCGGGATGGTGATGTTCTCGTCGTGCTCGCCCGTGGGTGCCTTGGTGGCCGGGGTCAGCAGGACCTCGGGCAGCTTCTGGCACTGCTCAAGCCCGGCCGGCAGCGGGTGACCGCAGACCGCGCCCGTGGCCTGGTAGTCGGCCCAGCCGGAACCGGCCAGGTAACCGCGCACCACGAACTCGGCCTTCAGCGGCTGGCAGCGGTGCACCAGCATGGAGCGTCCGGCCAGCACGTCCGCGTGCTGAGCGATCTCGGGGCCCATCTTGGTCACGTCCGTCTCGACCAGATGGTTCTGCACCAGCTCGTTGGTCTGCTCGAACCAGAACTCGCTCAGGCTCGTGAGCACCTTGCCCTTGCCGTCCAGCCGCTGCGGCAGGATCACGTCGAAGGCGCTGACGCGGTCGGTGGCCACCAGCAACAGGTGCTCGTCGTCCACGGCGTAGATGTCCCGCACCTTGCCTTGGTGCAGGCGGTTGAGGCCCTCGAGTTCCGTCTCGAGGGCGTTGGTCTCGGTGTCGGTGGTCATGCTGCCTCCCAGGAGAAAAGAACCGGGCCATGGTACCTCCGGGAGCGCGCGCCCTCCAACGCTTCGACAAGGCGTTTGGAGGTCCGGTAGACTGCCCGGCGTCCAGGTCCCGATCGGCGGGCCGGGCGTCGCAGCCGGAGGCCCGCTTGGCCCGTCTACTCATCACCGGGGGCGCCGGGTACATCGGCAGCCACTGTGCCCGGGCCCTGGCCGCCCGGGGGCACCAGATCCTGGTCTACGATGACCTCTCCGAGGGGCACGCCGACGCCGTGCTGGGGGCGCCGCTGGTGCAGGCCGATATCCTCGATACGCCCCGGCTGCAGGCCGCGCTGGCCGAGCATGGGGCCGAGGCCGTGCTGCACTTTGCCGCCCGCTGCTACGTGGGCGAGTCCGTGCAAAAGCCCGAGCTCTACTGGCGCATCAACCGCGACGGCACGCGCTCGCTGCTGGCGGCCATGGCAGCCAGCAGCGTGGATGCCCTGGTGTTCTCGTCCACCTGTGCGGTGTATGGCGAACCCTCCACGGTGCCCATTGCCGAGGACCAGCCGCGGGCGCCCGTGAGCCCCTACGGTCAGACCAAGGCGGCCATGGAGGACGAGATCGAGGCCGCCCCCGGCCTGCGGGCGGTGGTCTTCCGCTACTTCAACGCGGCCGGCGCCTCCGAAGACGGCGTCCTGGGCGAGCGGCACGAGCCCGAGTCGCACCTGATTCCCCTGGCCCTGGCGGCCGCCCGGGACGGACGTGCCCTGTCAATCTTCGGCGACGACTACCCCACACCCGACGGCACCTGCATCCGCGACTACGTCCACGTCTGCGACCTCGCCGACGCCCACGTGCTGGGGGTGGAACGCCTGCTGGCCGGCGGCGAGTCGTTGCGCGCCAACCTCGGCTACGGCCAGGGGCGCTCGGTGCTGGAGGTCTGCGAGTCCGTCCGGCGCGTGACCGGCCTGCCGTTGCAGACACGCGTGGCGCCGCGGCGCCCGGGCGACCCTCCCGAACTCTGGGCTGACGCCGACCGGGCCCGGACAGACCTCGGCTGGGCCCCTTCCCGGACCGACCTCGACACCATCGTGAAGCACGCGTGGGCCACCCTTCCCGCCTGACCGTCCTGGGCTCGGGCTCGGCTCTGCCGCTGCCCGAGCGTCAATCCAGCTGCTTCCTGCTGGAGGCGGCCGGCCGCGCGCTGCTGCTCGACCTCGGCCCCGGCGCTCTGCAGCGCGCCGCCGCCGCGGGCTGTTCACTCGAGCGCCTCGACGGCGTCCTGATCACCCACGTGCATCCCGACCACTGCGCGGATCTCGTCGCGCTGCAGTTCGCCCTGCGCAGTCCCATGCTGCGGCGCGAGCGCGGCCCGCTGCAGGTCTGGGGCCACGCGGACGTGGCCCTGCTGGTGTCGCGCCTGCGCAACGCCTGGCCCCGCTGGCTGGCAGCGGATCCCGAACGCTGGCAACTGCACAGCATCGGACCCGGGCTGTTGGAGCTGGGCCGCGCCGGCGAGGCCTCAGCGCCCGATCTGCGCTGCGAGGCCTTCCGGATCGCGCACCACCGCAGCTCGCTGGGCTACCGTCTGACCCTGCCTGACGGCTTCGTGTTGGCGCTCTCCGGCGACGCGACCGAGGGCGCCGAGTTGGCGGCCCTGGCGCGGGGCGCGGATCTGCTGATCCTGGAGGCGGCCGGGCCTGATGCCCAGCCCATCGATGGACACCTGACCCCGCGGCGCGCCGGCAAGCTGGCGGCGGAAACCGCCGTTCAGCACCTGCTGCTGACCCACTTCTATCCTCCGACCCTGGCGGAACCGATCGAAGTTCGCGTCCGGGAGACGTTTGAAGGCCGCCTCTCCCTGGCCCATGATGGGCTCGTCCTTCCGCTCTCCCGCTGAGGAAACCGAGTCATCGTGAGCGCGCTGCTCCTGTGCCTCCTGCTGATGCTGGCGCCGCAGCCCACGGGCTCGGGGCTGCTGACCGTTCTGAGTCGCCCTGAACTCAAGGGCGCCCGGGTGGCGGTGGTGGTGATGGACGCGGAGACCGGGCGCACGCTGCACGAGCTGCGCCCCGACGAGCCTTTGCTGCCCGCCAGCAACATGAAGCTGCTCACCACAGCGGCGGCCGTGTCCGGGCTGGGGGCCGACTTCGTGTTCAGCACCAGCCTGCTGGCCGAGACGGAGCCGGGCCCCGACGGCGTGTTGCCGGGCGACCTGATCGTGGTGGGCAGCGGCGATCCCAGCCTGCGCACCGACGTGTTGGAGCCCTTCGGGGGGCAGGGGCCTGCGGCGTTGCTGGCAGAGATCGTGGCTGCCGCTGGCGTGACGGACGTGCAGGGATGCCTGCGGCTGGACGACAGCATCTTCGATCGGGAGTGGGTTCACCCGTCGTGGGAGCGCGACGACCTGGGCAGAGCCTACGCCGCACCCGTGGGGGCCCTGAGCCTCGAGGGCAACTGCCTGCACGTTGTCTTCGACGCGCGCTCGCGAGGCGAATCTCCGTGGGCCAGCCTGAGCGCGCCCGTCTCGGGCTACGCCCTCGAGAACGAGGTGCACTGGTCGGACAAGCCGGGGCGGTACATCGTCGGCGCGCTGCGGCCGCGGGTGGACGGCACGGTGAAGCTGACGGGCCATATCAGCAGGGGCGTCATCGGGCAGCCCGTGGCTGTCCCCGTGCGCAACGCCACGCGCCTGTTCGGCGCCTCGTTGCTCGGTGCCCTGCGGGGACGCGGGATCCGTGTGCACGGCGGCATCTGCCTGGACGGATCCGGCGGCGCGGGCGAGGTCGAGCTCGGTCGCATCGAGACGCCGCTCGACCGCGCCCTGTTCCTAGCCAACAAGGACTCGGACAACACCGTGACCGAGCACCTGTTCAAGGCCATCGGGGCTCAGGCCGAGGGCCAGGGGTCGTTCGCGTCCGGCGCGCGCGCCATGGGCCACTTCCTCCGCAGCACGGTGGGGGTCTCGACCGCGGGGCTGGTGTTGGCCGACGGATCGGGCCTGAGCCGCAGCAACCGTGTGAGCGCCCGCGCCCTGGCCGCCACCCTGGCCAGCATGCACGCCTCGCCCCAACCGGAGCGTGACCTGTTCCTGCGCTCGCTATCTGTCGCCGGGCTCGACGGCACGCTGACCAAGCGCCTGCGGGAGGCTCCCTACAGGGGTGCGGTGCGAGCCAAGAGTGGCTACATTGGCGGGGTTTCCTCGCTCTCCGGTCTCGCCTGGACTCGATCCGGGCGCGTCCTGGCCTTCTCCATCCTGATCAACGGGTACGCGACCAAGTACCGCAATCAGGACATGAAGCGCATCCAGGACGATCTCTGCCGGGAGCTCGTCTCCCGCTGGTAGCAACGCCCGTGTCTCTCGACCTCGCCGATGTGCTCGCCTTTGCCTCTGCCACCGCCGAGGACGCCGGGCGCGAGATCCTGGAGCGCGATGGGCTGTTTCCACAGGCGCCCAGCATGAAGGGCCTGCGCGACCCGGTGACGGAGGCGGACCTGGCCTCGGAGCGTCTGATCGTCGAGCGCCTCACGGGGCGTTTCCCGGACCACGCCATCTTCGCCGAGGAGGAGACGAGGGTGGGCTCTCGCGCGGGGCTGACCTGGTACGTCGATCCGCTGGACGGCACCGTCAACTTCAGCCAGGCGCACCCGTTCTTCGCGGTCTCGCTGGCGCTCTACGACGGGCCGCGGCCGCTGCTGGGGGTGGTGCACGCGCCGCGGCTGGGCGAGACCTTTGCCGCCGCGGCGGGGCGGGGCGCCACGCTGCGCAGCCCGACGCAGGCCGCCGCGCAGCCCCTGTCGGTCTCCAGCAAGCAGGCGCTGATCGAGGCCGTGCTGGCCACGGGCTTCGCCTACCGCCGCCACGAACTGGTCGACAACAACGTCGGGCACTTTGCGCGGCTGGTGCTGCAGGTGCGCGGCATCCGGCGTGCCGGTTCGGCGGCGCTCGATCTGGCCTACGTGGCGGCCGGGCGCCTGGACGGCTACTGGGAGTCGGACCTCAACCCGTTTGATCTGGCCGCGGGCGCTCTGCTGGTGCAAGCGGCGGGCGGCGTGGTCAGTGACATGCACGGCGGCCAGGACTGGCTGCAGAGCGGGTCGATCGTGGCGGGCGGCGCGGCCATGCACGCCGCCGTGCTGCAGCAGCTCCAGGCGGGGGCGCCGTCGTGACCCTGCGCGATATCGTGGTGCGCGGCGCGCGCGAGCACAACCTGCAGGGCATCGACGTCACCATCCCGCGTCTGCAGCTCACGACCATCACCGGCGTGTCCGGCTCGGGCAAGAGCTCGCTGGCCTTCGACACCATCTACCAGGAGGGACAGCGACGCTACGTCGAGAGCCTGTCCTCCTACGCGCGGCAGTTCCTGGGGCGGCTCGACAAGCCGGCGGTGGATCACGTGGACGGCCTCTCGCCCACGCTGCTGATCGACCAGAAGACCGTCAACCGCAACCCGCGCTCCACCGTGGGGACCATCACGGAGGTGCTCGACGCGCTGCGCCTGCTGTATGCGCGCATCGGCCACGCGCACTGCCCGGTGTGCGACATCGAGGTGGCGGCCCAGGGAGTCGATGCGCTGGTGGGTGGCATCCTCACGCGCCACGCCGGGCAGGCCGTCACGGTGCTGGCGCCCATGGTGCGCGACCGCAAGGGCCAGCACACCAAGGCCCTGGCGGGCTAGCGGCTCAAGGGCTACTCGCGCGTCTGGATCGACGGCCAGGAGCATCGGCTGGACGCCACGCCGGTGCTCACGCGCAACGTGCGCCACACCATCGAACTGGTGATCGATCGCATCAAGCCCGACCCGTCCAAACGCGCGCGCCTGGCACAAGCGGTCGAGTCCGCGGCGGACCTGGCGGACGGCTTCGTCTGGTTGCGCGTGGCGGGAGGCGAGCCGGAGGCCTGCTCGGTGCGCGCCACCTGCCCCGATGGCCACGGCGACTTCCCGGAGCTTGAGCCGCGGCTGTTCTCGTTCAACTCGCCCCACGGCGCCTGCCCGGCCTGTGAGGGTCTGGGCGAGCGGCGACGGATCGACCCCGGGCGTGTCGTGGCCGACCCGACGCGATCGATCAACGGCGGCGCGCTGCGCATCTCCAACAAGCTGGGTTACATGAGCTACGTGCGGCTCGGCCCCAGCAGCTTGCGCACCCTGGCCAAGCGCTTTGAGCTCGACCTCGACTGCCCCTGGCAGGACCTGCCCGAGAGCGCCCGACAGCTCATGCTGTACGGCTCGGGCGAGCGCGAGGTGACGCTCGAGTGGGACTGGAAGTCGAAGGATGCCCGCAGCCGCGTGCGCGGCAAGGACACGCGGCCCTTCGAGGGCATCGTGCCGGCCCTGGAACGCCACGTGGGCAAGCCGGGCTTCCGGCAGGTGGAGCGCTTCCTGAGCAGCGGCACCTGCCCGGACTGCCAGGGCACGCGGCTCAACGATCACGCGCGCCACGTGCGCGTGGGCGGCCGCGCGCTGACCGAGATCACGTCGCTCTCCATCAGCGATGCGCGCGGCTTCCTCGACGGCCTGCAGCTCAGCGGGCGCGACCTGGTGATCGGCACGCCGATCCTGCGCGAGACGGACAGCCGGCTCTCGTTCCTGGTGGCCGTCGGGCTCAGCTACCTCACGCTGGAACGCGGGGCGCGCTCGCTCTCGGGCGGCGAGTCCCAGCGCGTGCGCCTGGCCACGCAGGTGGGCAGCGGCCTGCAGGGCGTGCTGTACGTGCTGGACGAGCCCTCCATCGGCCTGCACCCGCGCGACAACCAGCGCCTGATCGACACGCTGCACGAGCTGCGCGACCGCGGCAACACGGTGCTGGTGGTGGAGCACGACGAGGACACCATCCTGGCCAGCGACGGGCTGCTCGACATCGGGCCGGGCGCCGGGCGGCACGGCGGCCAGCTGCTGGCCGCGGGCAGCGTGTCCGAGGTGCTGGATGGAGCGCACACGCCCACGACCGACTACCTGACCGGACGCCGCCGGATCGAGATCCCGACGCAGCGCCGCCCGGGCAACGGCGAGCAGCTGCGCGTGCTCGGGGCCACGCAGCACAACCTCCAGCAGCTTGACGTGGCCTTCCCGCTGGGCTGCATGATCGCGGTGACCGGCGTGTCGGGCTCGGGCAAGTCCACGCTGGTCAATCGCGTGCTCAAGCGCGCTCTGGCCGCGCGGCTGCACGGCGCCGAGGCCGCGCCTGGCGCCCACGACCGCATCGAGGGCACGCAGCACATCGACAAGGTGGTGGAGATCGATCAGCTGCCCATCGGGCGCACGCCGCGCAGCAACCCGGCCACCTACACCGGCGTCATGGACCTGATCCGCGACGTGTTCGCGGCCACGCCCGAGGCCAAGGTGCGCGGCTACAAGAAGGGCCGCTTCAGCTTCAACGTCAAGGGCGGCCGCTGCGAGGCCTGCCAGGGCGCCGGCGTCAAGACCATCGAGATGCAGTTCCTGCCGGACGTGCAGGTGCTCTGCGAGGTCTGCAATGGCCGGCGCTACAACGACGAGACGCTGGACGTGCTCTACCGCGGCCAGGCCATCGACGACGTACTGGCCATGACCGTGGACGAGGCCCTGGCGTTCTTCGAGCACCACAAGAAGGCCGCGCGCATCCTCGCGACGCTGCATGACGTAGGGCTGGGATACGTCGCCCTGGGGCAGCCCTCCACCACGCTCTCGGGCGGCGAGGCGCAGCGCGTCAAGCTGGCCAGCGAGCTGTGCCGCCCGGCCACCGGCGCCACGCTCTACATCCTGGACGAGCCCACCACGGGCCTGCACTTCGAGGACGTGGCGGTGCTGCTCAAGGCGCTGCAGCGCCTGGTGGACGCGGGCAACACGCTGCTGGTGGTGGAGCACGACCTGGACGTGATCAAGGTGGCCGACCACGTCATCGACCTGGGGCCCGAGGGCGGCGACGGCGGCGGCCGGCTGGTGATCGCGGGCACGCCCGAGCAGGTGGCGGCCTGCGCCGAGTCCCACACGGGGCAGGCCCTGGCGCAGCGCCTCAAGCCGCGCCCGCCCTCGCGCCGTCGCAAGCTGGCCCCGCGCGCCCCGGCGGTGGAGAGCCACGACATCGAGCTGCGCGGCGCCACGCTGCACAACCTGGACAGCGTCGATGTCAGCATCCCGCACGGCAAGCTGACGGTGGTGACCGGACCGTCGGGCTCGGGCAAGACCTCGCTGGCCTTCGACACCATTTTTGCCGAGGGCCAACGGCGCTTCGTGGCCAGCCTGTCCAGCTATGCCCGGCGCTTCCTGGACCGCATGCAGCGCCCGCCCGTCGAGAGCCTGACGGGTCTGTCGCCGGCCATCGCCATCGACCAGCGCACGGCCGGCCGCAACCCGCGCTCGACCGTGGCCACCTCCACCGAGATCCACGACTACCTGCGCATCCTGTTCGCGCGCGCGGGTCAGCCGCACTGCTGGAGCTGCGGGCGCGAGATCCACGGCTGGAGCCCCACCGAAGCCGCGCGCAGCTTGCTCGCTTCGGCCGCGGGACAGCGCGCCGTGATCACCGCGCCCCTGTTCGCCGAGCAGCACGGACACGCGCTGCCGCTCTCGCGCGCCGAGGAGGCCCAGGAGCTGCTACCCGATCTGGCGGCGGACGGCTTCACGCGCCTGTTGGTGGACGGGGTCGAGCAGCGGCTCGACGGCCCGCTCGACACGCAGGGCGCGCGCTCCATCGAGCTGGTGATCGACCGCATCAAGCTGAGCGCCAAGAAGCGCACGCGCCTGGCCGAGGCCCTGGGCCTGGCCCAGCGTCGCGGCCTGGGCCTGGCGCGCGCGCGCCTCGAGGACGGGCAGGAGCTCGAGTACGAAGCGCGCCCGGGTTGCGCCCGCTGCGGCACGTTGCTGCCCAGCGGCGGGCTCACGCCGCGCATGTTCTCGTTCAACAGCCACGCCGGCGCCTGCCCTGACTGCGAGGGCCTGGGGCGCCGCATGGTGGCCGTGAGCGAACGCCTGATCGACCGCCCCAACCGCCCGCTGCTCGAGGACGCCATGACCTCGCGCGTGGGCAGCCACCTGCTGCGGCGCGGTGGCTTCCACCGGCAGCTGCTGGAGGGGCTGGCGGAGCGCTTCAGCGTCGACCTCTCACGCCCCTTCTCGACCCTGCCTGAGGCCTTCCAGCGCTGCGTGCTGTTGGGCGAGGGCGTGGGCGGCGACCTGACGGTGCATTACGAGCGCCACGCCCAGGGGCGCAGCCGCGACTACGACCACGAGATGTCCTGGCGCGGCCTGCTGCCCACGGTCGAGCACTGGTGGCGCAGCACCGAGTCCAACGGCTGGTGGCGCGAGGCCCTCGAGAGCGTGATGGAGTCTGCCCGCTGCCGCAGCTGCGAGGGCGAGCGCTTGCGCCCCGAGGCGCGCGCCGTCACGGTGGCCGGGCGCAGCCTGGGCCAGCTCACGGCGCTCACGGTGGCCGAGGCGCGGGCGGCCTTCACCGACCTGGAGCTGCAGGGCGAGGCCGCCGCCATCGCCCGCGATGTGCTGGTCGAGGTGAACAACCGGCTCTCGTTCCTGGACCAGGTCGGGCTGGACTACCTGGCCCTGGACCGCGGCAGCGCCACGCTCTCAGGCGGCGAGGCCCAGCGCATCCGCCTGGCGAGCCAGCTCGGCAACCGCCTGGTGGGGGTGCTGTACGTGCTGGACGAGCCCTCCATCGGCCTGCACCCGCGCGACCAGGCCCGGCTGTTGGGCACGCTCGAGGACCTGCGTGACCTGGGCAACACCATCGTGGTGGTGGAGCACGACGACCAGACCATCCGCGCGGCCGACCACGTGATCGACATGGGCCCGGGCGCCGGGCGCCACGGCGGCCGCGTGGTCATGGCCGGCACGCCGGCGCAGCTCTGCGCCAGCGAAGACTCGCTCACGGGACGCTACCTCTCGGGGCGGCAGTCCCTGCCCCTGCCGGCCGAACGACGCACCGGCCGCGGGCGGCTCACGCTCAAACGCCCGCGCCTGCACAACCTGACGGGCAAGGACGTGCGCTTCCCGCTGGGCACGCTGACCGTGGTCACGGGCGTGTCAGGCTCGGGCAAGTCCAGCCTGGTGTCGGGCCTGCTGGTGCCGTCCGTGCGCGCCCGCCTGGAGCACACCGCCCAGCCGCCCAGCGCCTGCGGCGGCCTGACCGGGGCGGCCGGCGTGGACAAGCTGCTGGTGATCGACCAGAGCCCCATCGGGCGCTCGCCCCACAGCAATCCGGCCACCTACACCGGCATGTTCGACGAGGTGCGCAAGCTGTTCGCCACCACGCCCGAGGCGCGCATGCGCGGCTTCTCCCCCGGGCGCTTCTCCACCAACGTGGCCGGCGGGCGCTGCGAGACCTGCCAGGGTCGCGGCGTCGAGCTGGTCGAGATGCACTTCCTCTCGGACGTCGAGGTGCCCTGTGACGCCTGTGGCGGCGCGCGCTACAACAGCGAGACCCTTGAGGTGCGCTGGAAGGGACACTCCATCGCGGACATCCTGGAGCTCGAGGTGGACCAGGCCCGGACCGTGTTTGAGCAGCGCAGCAGCATCTCGCGCAGACTGTCCCTTCTCTCCGAGGTCGGGCTGGGTTATCTCAAGCTCGGACAATCGGCGACCACGCTCTCAGGGGGCGAGGCGCAGAGGGTCAAGCTGGCCAGCGAGCTGGGCCGTCCCGACACCGGCAGCACGCTGGTGGTACTGGACGAACCCACCACGGGGCTGCACGTCGATGACGTGGCGCGCCTGGTGGAGGTCCTGCAACGCATCGTCGATCAAGGAAACACCGTAGTGGTCATCGAGCACGATCTCGACGTCATCAAGTCGGCCGACTGGGTCATCGACCTGGGTCCCGAGGGGGGCTCTGGCGGGGGCCGGGTGCTGGCCGAGGGCACTCCTGAAGATGTCGCGGCGCTGGCCGACTCCCACACCGGGCGCTTCCTGGCGCCGCTGCTGGCGGGGGTGGGCGCGTGACCGTCGGCACGCCGCTCACCATCCAGAGCGACCGCACCATCCTGGCCGAGGTGCACGCCCCCGGCTTCGTCGAGGCGCGCGACTATCTGCCCCTGTTCGCCGAGCTCGAGAAGAGCCCCGAGCACATCCACACCTACCGCATCACGCCGCTGTCCATCTGGAACGCGGCCGCCGCGGGCCTGAGCGCCGACGAGATCCTGGCCTTCATGACCGCGCGCTCGCGCTACCCGGTGCCGCCCAACGTGCGCCGCGAGGTCGAGGAGAACATCCGCAAGTTCGGCCTGCTGCGCCTGCAGCGCCTGGGCGGACAGTTGCTGCTGAGCTCCACCGACGAGGCCCTGCTCAAGCGCCTGGCCAAGGCCTCCAACCTCAAGAAGTTCTTCGAGGGCAAGGCGCAGGACGGGCTGGTGGTGGCGGAGGCCATGCGCGGCGAGGTCAAGCAGGCCTTGATCCGCATGGGCTGGCCGGTGGAGGACCTGGCCGGCTACACGCCCGGCGCCGAGCTGTCCTTCGAGCTGGCCACCGCGCTGGGTGACGGCTCGCCCTTCGGTCTGCGCGACTACCAGAAGGAGGCGGCCGAGATCTTCTACGCAGGCGGCACGGAGCGCGGCGGCAGCGGCGTGGTGGTGTTGCCCTGCGGCGCGGGCAAGACCGTGGTGGGCATGGCCTGCATGCATCGACTCCAGACCCAGACGCTGATCCTGACCACCAACACCATCGCCGTGCGTCAGTGGCGCAACGAGCTGCTGGAGAAGACCGCCCTCACGCCGGATCAGGTGGGGGAGTACACCGGCGACAGCAAGATCGTGGCGCCGGTGACCATCTCCACCTACCAGATGATCACGTACCGGCGTCGCAAGACCGGCGAGTTCACGCACTTTGCGCTGTTCAGCGCGCGCGACTGGGGGCTGGTGGTGTACGACGAGGTGCACCTGCTGCCGGCGCCGGTGTTCCGGGTCACGGCCGAGATCCAGGCCCGCCGTCGCCTGGGGCTGACCGCCACCCTGGTGCGCGAGGACGGCCGCGAGGACGAGGTCTTCTCGCTGATCGGCCCCAAGAAATACGACGTGCCCTGGAAGATCCTGGAGTCCCAGGGCTGGATCGCCGACGCGCACTGCGTCGAGGTGCGGCTGGGGCTCGAGCCGGGCTTGAGCATGGAGTACATGAGCGCCGGCAGCCGCGATCGCTTCCGCATCGCCTCCGAGAACCCCGACAAGTTGGACGTGGTGGCGCAGCTGATCGCGCGGCACCAGGGTGACCGCGTGCTGGTCATCGGGCAGTACCTCGACCAGCTCGAGGCGGTGGCTGAGCGCATCGGCGCGCCGCTGATCACCGGGCGCACGCCCAACCGCGAGCGCGAGGTGCTCTACAAGCAGTTCCGCGAGGGCGAGCTCTCGGTGCTGATCGTGTCCAAGGTGGGCAACTTCGCCGTCGACCTGCCGGACGCCAACGTGGCCGTCCAGGTCTCGGGCACCTTCGGGTCGCGGCAAGAGGAGGCCCAGCGGCTCGGCCGCATCCTGCGTCCCAAGAGCGACCGCCGGCAGGCCGTATTCTACTCGGTGGTGACGCGCGACAGCCGCGAGGAGCACTTCGCCAACAACCGCCAGCTGTTCCTGACCGAGCAGGGCTACACCTACGAGATCCGCGACGTCAGCGAGCTGTAGCAGACGCTGTCCGCGAGCCGTTCGCTGCGCGCCTTGAGCGGGTCGGCGCGGGTCCGGAGCTGGCGCGCGCAGCCTGACTCGCCCGGCCCGAGTTGCCCCCGCGGGCGCAGCCTTGCGCTCGAATTCCTCCCTGCCGGCAACGAGGTGCGGAACGCAACGTGCATCGAAGACGCCATCAGGTGGAGTTGAAGTGCCCTTCGGCTCCAAAGCGGAGGCATAGCCAGACTTCCCTCGGTGCCGAGCCTGGGGTACGGTTCAGGGCTTCCGGAGTGGGCCACATCTTGTGATCGAACGACCCGAGAACTCTCCCCGACCGGCCTCGCGCGGCGTCGCACTCCAGGTGACCCTGGAGGAGCGTTCGGGCCGTGAGCTGCGCGAGCTGCTCTCCTTCTGGGACGGCCAGTCCCGGGCCGAGCTGCCCGACCAGCGCCTGGTGGGCGAGCTGCGCCGATCCATGTCTTCTGAGAAGGCGGTCCGCAAGCGGCTCAAGTTCCTGAGCAAGAAGCTGGTCGACCTGCTCAAGTTCTTCCTGCGCGGCGATGGCTACCGCGCCGACCTGGCCCACGTCACCGGCACCAAGAGCTTCAGCTACCTCTCACCCTTCGAACTCAAGGCCGCGGTCAACGCGCTGATCAAGCGCGGCTTCCTGTTTGTGCCCAACGACAACGGCCGCGCGAGTCAGGACAACGAGCGCAGCAACGAGACCTTCCTGGTGCCGTGCGAGCTGGGCGACGTGCTGCAGGCCTTCATCTGGGATGACGACCGCAGCGTCGAAGAGATCTTCTCATTGCGCGGACAGCTGTCCCGGCTGGTGGACCGCCAGGACCTCAACGAACTGCTGAGCGACAGCCTGGGTCAGCCGGTGAGCTGCGAGAGCCACGCCGACGCGGCCGCCCTGCTGTCCGAGCGCGAGGCCGTGGCCGCGCGGCTGGCGGGCGTCCCCAAGAAGCACCATGAGCTGCTGCGCCTGGTGGCGCTGAGCTACGGCGGCATCGCCTCACGCTCCGCCATGCAGAAGCACCACAAGTCGCTCTCGCGCTGGAAGCGCAAGGAGCTGCAAGAGCTGCTCGAGACCGAGCTGCTGGGCACCGTGCGACACGTGAGCCTGGGCGAGTACGGCATCCATCAGTTCGACGAGGCGCTGGTGCTGTTCGGCGAGGTGGTGCCGGTGCTGCGCGAGCTGCTGTCTCCCGAGCCCGCCGCGCCGGACCTGGCGCGCAGCCTGGGCGTTGACCTGATCACCGACATCTCGGTGTTCCTGTCGTTCATCGAGCACAACCCCATCAAGCTGACCCTGTCGGGCAAGGTCTACCGCACCGCCGTGCGCAAGCTGGAGGACGCCTTCATCCTGCCGCGCACCTCCGGCGTGGGTGGCGACTGGTTGTTCCATTACCTGTTCGACTTCGCCATGGCGCAGGCGCTGATCACGCGCGGCGACGGGCGCAACGTCAAGCTCACCATCAAGGGGCGCAGCTGGGACCGCACGCCGCTCGAACGCAAGCTGGCGCGGCTGCTGACATTCTCGTGCAGCAACTGGACCAGCGTGGTTGAGCCTTTTCACGGCGAGCGCCTGCTGAACCTGTACCTCGAGCAGATCAAGCAGCTGCCCGTGGGCGCCTGGGTCGATCTGAACGCGCCCGCCTTCGATGCGCGCAACGCCTACTTTGCGGACCTCGACACCTACGCGGTGCGGGACTGCTTCCAGAGTCGCTATCAGTTTGCCCAGCAGGCGGGCATGCGTGATCCCACCCAGCTGGCCAAGGCCCTGAGCGCCTGGGCCCGGGAGCGCCTGTTCCTGTTTGGCCTGGTGGACGTGGGCGAGCTCGATGGCAAGCCCGCCTGGATGCGGCTCACGGCCCTGGGTGCCAAGGCCCTGGGGGTCGAGTCGCCCAGCGCGAGCGAGGCCGGCGACTCGCCGCTGATCGTCAACCCCGACTTCGAGGTGATCCTCTTTCCGGACGACGAGACCTACGACCTGATCACGGCCTTGGATCGGTTCGCAGATCGGCTCTCGAGCGACTCCGCCTACCGATACAAGATCACCGAGACATCGGTGGAGAAGGCGGTCTCCGAGGGCCTTGAGTCCGCCGCCATCCTGCGCACCCTCAGCGAGCACAGCCGGGTCGAGGTGCCGCAGAACGTGATCTACTCCATCGGTCAGTGGGCCGGCAAGGTCAAGTTCGTGACGCAGTCCGTGGTCTCTCTGGTGCGCGGCCGCACCAAGGAGGTGGTCGACCGCATCTTGCACGATGAGACCATCAAGCCCTTCGTGCTGGAGCGCCTGTCGGCCACCACGCTGCTCATGTCGCAGGAGCTGTCGCGGGATGAGCTGACACGCCTGCTGGAGCCCCTGGGCGTGTTCCTTGAGAGCGGCGATGGCTGAGCCGCCGGGGCGCTGGGTGGACGGCCTGCGGCTGCTGCTCGTGACCCCCGGTGATGGTTCGCCAAACGCCACCGACGAGCTGGTGGCGCGGGCGCTCGAAGGCGGCGTGAGCTCGGTGCTGTTGCGCGAGCGACAGCTGCCGGCGCCGGAGCGGCGCGCGCTGTATGCCCGGCTGGTGACGCGCTGCCGCAGCCACGGCGCCCTGGCCCTGGTGAGCCGCGAGGCCGGGCTGGCTCGGGAGCTGGGCGCCCACGGCGTGCACCTCGGCCACGGCGGCCCGGACCTGGACAGCTGCCGCGCGGCAGCGCCCGGGCTGATCGTGAGCCGCTCGGCGCACTGGCCCCTGAACGACGACGACCGGCGGGCCGACTGGGTCACCCTCAGCCCCTGCTTTGCCACGCCCTCCAGCCTGCCGCGACCGCTGCTGAGCGCCGCCCAACTGCGCGCTGCCCTGGCGCACGAGCGCCTGGGGCCGGTGGTGGCCCTGGGCGGCCTGGACGCCACGCGGGTGGCGGGGTTGCCCGACGGCATGGCCGGTGTCGCGGTGCTGCGCGCGCTCTGTGACGCCAGCGACCCCACCCTCGCCGCGCGTCGGCTGCGCCGCGCCGTCGACCAGCGCT
Source organism: Planctomycetota bacterium (assembly GCA_003644265.1). The sequence goes on along the minus strand of QNBX01000053.1, from coordinate 5,922 downwards.
GGTGGCCGGGCCCTCTCACAGCCCATGATGTGCAGCGTGGTCTTCACTGAGCAGCAGTTCATCGACTGGGTCACGGCGGGGCCCCGCGCCGCGCTGCCTGTGGGTCCGGGCGACGATTGCGCGCTGCTGCACGACGGCACCGTGATCGGTCTGGACACGGTGGTGGAGGGCGTGCACTTCGCTCCCGGCACCGACTTGGCACGCGTGGCCCGCAAGGCCCTGGGCGCATGCCTCTCGGATGTCTGCGCCATGGGCGCGGTGGCCGAGTCGGTGCTGGTGTCGGCGCAGCTCCCACCCGGCCTCGACGGTCGCGCCTTGGCCGATGGGCTGGCGCTCTGGGCGGCGCGCTTCGCGGTCAGCATCGCGGGGGGCGATACGGTCTCCACGGCTCCGGGCGCTCTGGCCCTGGCGGTCACGGCCTGCGGCCGGCTGCCACCGGGCGCGCAGCCCTGGCGGCGCGCAGGCGCCCAGCTGGGCGACCTGCTGGTGGTCAGCGGGCCCCTGGGCGGCTCGCGCGGCGGGCGCCACCTGGACGTGCGACCGCGCGCGGACACGGTGGCCTGGATCCGATGTCACGACTGCACGGTGCACGCCGCCATCGACCTCTCTGACGGCCTGGCCGCCGATCTGCCGCGGTTGACCGAGGCCTCCGGCGTGGGCGCGCGGGTGCAGGCCGCCGCGGTGCCCATCCACGCGGACGCCCGCGCCCTGCCGTCGCCCCTGACCGCTGCCCTGGGCGACGGCGAAGACTTCGAGCTGCTGCTGGCCCTGGCGCCGGACTCGCTGCTGCCGCCGCAGTCGAGCTGCATCGGGCAGATCACGGCGTCCGGGCTGGAGCTCGTGGGGGAGGGGGGTCGCGCGGGAGCCTGGCCCCAGGCAGGCTACGCCCATGCCTTCTGAGCCCGAACTGCTGGCGGACGTGGCCGCCACCCATGCCCTGGCGGCGCGCCTGGCGGCTGAGCTGGGTCCGGGCGATGCGTTGGGCCTCGTGGGCGACCTGGGCGCGGGCAAGACCGAGTTCACGCGCGGGCTGCTGTCCGCCCTGGGCGCGCCGGCCGGGTTGCGCGTGGCGTCACCCTCCTACCTGCTGCTGAACCTGTACGCCGGCGGACGCCTGCCCGTTGCGCACTTCGACGCTTACTTCATGGACGGGCCCGACGACCTGCTGCGCGCCGGCCTGCCCGAGCTGTTGGCGAGCGGACATCTGGCGGTGGTGGAGTGGGCCGACCGCGTCGAGCAGGTCATGCCCGCGCACACGCGCTGGCTGACCCTGGAGGCAGGGGCCGGGCAGAGCGAGCGGCGAGCCCGGCTCGGGCTCAGCAGACCAGGAGAGGCCTCGCCATGAGCGCGTTGCTGGCCTTGCTGCTTTGCCTGGCCCAGGCCGCCCTGTGCCTGACCCAGGCCGCCCCGAGCGTGGCCTACGAGCTGCCGCCCACACGCATGGGCCAAGAGCTGCTGTCCCTGCGTCCGCTGGTGGCGGAGGTGCGCACCCTGTCGGTGACCTCCTTCGGCATCGGCACGGCCGTGGTGCGCATGCGCGTCGAGCGTCGCCTCAGCCATGAGGGGCCGGAAGCAGGCGCCGAGCTGGTGGTGTTCGCCTACGACGGCCACTTCCTGCCCCGCGGGCGTGACCTGGTGCACCTGCTCCCGTTTCGCCGCGGCGGCCGCTGGCGCGTGGTGCAGCTGGTGGACGGGCGCGATCGCAACTACCGCGCGAAGCTGGCCGCGACCCGCGCCAACCTGGCGCTGATGACCATCGAGGACGACGCGCGCCGCGCCGCCGCCGCCATGCTCATGGTGCTGGACTTCTTGAGCGCTCCAGATCGTTGGACGCGCGATTACGCTCTGGGTGAGCTGCACTTCCTGGCCGTCACCCGCAAGGACCTCTTTACTCCCGTCGTGCGACAGCGGCTCAACGCCGTGGTCACTGCCAGCCCCGATGACGCGCTGCGGCGTGGTGTCGAGTTGGTGACGGGCATCGCCGATTCCGTTCCCACGCCGGTACCCTCCGCCGAGCCGGAGGCCCCCACACCGCCATGACGATTCTCGCCGCCCTGCTGGCGTCTGCCCTGCTCCTCTCACCGACCGGTGACGTGGACCCTGACGCGGGCGTGGAGCTGTCGCTGCTGCAGGCCATTGAGGAGGCCTTCGCCAACAACCTGGCCCTCAAGGGGGCCCTGCTGCAGGCCGAATCCAGCATGCAGGGCTTCAACGCGGCTTGGGGTGACTTCGACACCACGTTCTTCGCCAACGCCACGCAGTCTGAAGACGTCAATCCGCCCACGCCGACCACCTTCATCGGCTCGCTGCCCGCGCCCGGCACGCCCAAGTCCGAGACGGACATCTTCAGCCTCAACACGGGCTTCCGCGGCCAGCTGCAGACCGGCACGACCTGGGACTTGAGCATGTTCGCGCAGAACCGCGAGACCGAGAACCGCACCAAACCCACCTCCACCAAGTCGGAGACCTACGTCGCCAACTGGCGGCTGTCGGTGACGCACCCGCTGCTCAAGGGCGGCGATGACTACGCCACCTCCGGCATCCGACTGGCCGCGCAGGACGTGCGCATCGCCTCGCTGGACGCGGAGGTCACGGCCAACGACACCATCGCCCTGGTCGTGACGGCCTACTGGAATCTGGTCTTTGCCCAGCAGAACGCCGAGACGCGAGACCTCTCGGTGGAGCTGGCCCGGGACCTGCTTGACATCACCCGGCGCAAGTTCGATCAGGGCCTGCAGAACCGCATCGACGTGATCGAAGTGGAAGCCGAGCTGGCGCTGAGAATCGAGGAGCAACTCACGGCGCACAACCAGCTCGATCAGTCCATGGACGACCTGCGCGAGATGACCTTTGCGCCGCAGCATCAGAGCGGCTGGTCAGGGACCATCCTGCCCGTCACCGACTACACCGTGCTGCCCGATGAGGTGCCCAGCACCGAGGTCGCCATCATGCTGGCCATGGAGCGGCGCCCGGACGTGGTGCGCGCGCGCATGGCGGTGGAGCGGGCCGAGATCGAGATCGAGCGAGCCGAGAATCAGACCGACCCGACGTTGAACCTCACCGGTCAGTACGGCGTCAACGCGCAGAACCGGAACTTCGGCAAGACGGCCCAGGATCTGGACGACACCAGCCACCACAACCTGGAGCTGGCGCTGGCGTTTGAGATGCCGCTGGGCAACCGCGGCGCGGGCTACACCCTCCGGCGCCGTCAGGTCGACCGCGAGCGCGCGGTGGTGAGCAAGGCCGAGGCGGAGCTCAACGCCATCGCGGAGGTGCGCCAGACCTCGCGCGATGTGACCCTGCAGCGCGCGCGTGTGGTGGCTACGGCGGAGACCACGCGCCTGCGTCGCGAGGTTTACGACGGCGAGAAGCGGCGCCTGGAGAACGACCTCTCCACGCCCTTTCAGGTGCGTGAGGCGCAGCGCGATCTGCTGACCGCCATCGACAGCGAACTGCGGGCCCGGCTCGACCTGGCGGTGGCGCACACGACCTATCGCGCCGCTCAGGGCACGCTGCTGGATCGCTTCGGCTACAGCCGCTTTGACCCGGACGTGTCGCTGGATGCCGCGCCTCCGGCCTGGGACGGGTAGAGCCCGCGCCGCCTCAGCTCGGCCAGCACGGCCGGCGACACGTGCTCGGGGTCGCGCCCGGCGGCCAGCGCCGCGCGCACCGCGGTGGAGCTGGCCGGGTGCGGCGGCAGCTCCAGCAGGTGCTCGCGGATGGCCGCCACGGCACCGGCGCCCAGGGCCTGCAACAGGGGCTCGGTCTCGAGCGGCGTGCCGGGGCGCGTCACAGCGCAGAACGTCACGCGCTGCGCCAGTTCGCCGATGCGGTGCCAGTTGGGCAGGTCCGCCAGGGTGTCGGCGCCCACCACGGCCAGCAGGCGCGTGCCCACTGGCAGGGCGGCCAGGAGTTGCTCAGCGGTGTCGACGCTGAAGCTGGGGCCCTCGCGCAGCAGCTCGAGGTCGCTCGGTTGCAGCCGCGGGTCGTCGGCGCAGGCCAGCTCGAGCAGGGCCAGGCGGTCCGCTCCCGGCGCGAGGGTCTTGTCCAGCTTGTGTGGCGGCGCCCGCGCGGGCACCAACACCACGCGCGCGAGTCCGAAGCGATCGGCGGCCGCCTGAGCGATGTACAGGTGCCCCTCGTGGACCGGGTCGAAGCTGCCGCCCAACCAGCCCACCAGGGCGCCGGCCTCAGCCCGCGAGTCGCCCGCGCCGGCCTGCGTGGATGCAGCGCGAGCTTGCGGGCCGTCGCGAGGTGCGGGAGGAGAGGTCAAGGGGCCGGGTTCCCGAGCGCTCAGTGCACGTCGTAGTCGAAGGGCGTGACAGCGTCAGGGTCAACATCGCCTGCATTGCCGAAGTAGGCCAGCGCCGCCACCAGGGCGAACACCAGGACGATGGGCGTGATCCACCAGGCCTTGTTGTCGAGCAGGAAGCGCACGAAGGAATCCACGGTCGTCCTCAAGGCTGCGATGAGATCGGCGGCGACGCACACAGGCGTGCGACGGCCAGAGCATACCCCGTGCGCGCAGCCCGGCACTCAGCGCAACGAGACGCGGCCTCGCAGGGCCTGCCCGCGCCGGAACAGATTGAACGTGACCTGCTCGCCACCGCCGACCCTGCGCAGGGCCGAGTACAGGTCTGCCACGCTGTTGACCTGCAGCCCGTTCACGCCGTCGATCAGGTCGCCCCGGCGCAGGGGCAGGCGCGCCGCCGAGCCGGACGGGTCGACCGCCTCCACCAGCACGCCGAAGTAGTTGGGATGGTCGACCACTCGCAGGCCCAGCGCGCTGGCGATGAACTGCGGCGGGGAGATCTGTTCGGCCAGGCGCAGCTGCAGGCTCAGCTCGCGTCCGTCGCGATCCACAACCAGCGCCACCTGGTCGCCCGGGTCCGCGCGATACAGGGCCTTGGCCACGTCGAACTCCCAACGCACGGGCTGCCCCGCGATGGAGAGCAGCCGGTCGCCGGCGGTCAGGCCGGCGCGCTCGGCGGGGCTGGCCTCGAGCACCAGCGCCAGGGTCACGTCGCGCCCGCGTGCATCGGTCGAGAGCTCCATGCCGGTCACCACGTTCTTGTGCAGCTGCGGATTCAGCAGGGTGTCCGCCAGGCTGTGCCGCACGCGGTCGATGGGGATGGCGAAGCCGATGCCCTCCGCCTCGCGCGCAATGGCCCAGTTGATGCCGATCACGTCGCCGCGGATGTTGAGCAGCGGCCCGCCGCTGTTGCCCGGGTTGATGGGCGCGTCCAGCTGAATGAAGTCGCGGAAGCGCTCGCCCGGAGCGCCGGGCACCTGCACGTCCCGGAAGAGCGACGAGACGATGCCGCGGGTGACGCTGCTGGCGTTGCCCATGGGGTTGCCGATGGCCAGCACGGTCTCGCCCACCATGATGTCGGAGGAGGTGCCCAGGCGCGCCACCGGCAGCTGCTCGTGGCCGCTGATCTTGAGCAACGCCACGTCGTTGGTGGGGTCGAGGTTGACCAGCGACGCCAGCTGGCTCTCGCCGGTGGAGAGCTGCACCCGGATCTGTCCGCCGGGCTGGATCACGTGGGCGTTGGTGAGGATGAAGCCCTCGGCGTCGATGATCACGCCGCTGCCCAGGCTGGTGCTGCGCTGCTGGCGCGGGGAGAGCCGGTTGTAGGGCCAGGGCAGGGGCACCTCGGTGACCACCTCCTGGTAGATGTTGACCACCGCGGGGCCCACCTGCCGCACCACGTCCACCACCGGCGTCACCCGCGGCCACTGCTCCTGCGTGAAGCTGGGGGGGCTGCTGCTGGATCCCGGCCGAGCCCCCAGCTCCTGCCCGGACGTCGAGGGGCTCACCCAGGCCAGGGCCAGGGCGGCGAACAGCAGGGCGGGCGGGACCGCGCGCGTGGGCATGGCAGACTCCATCAGCATCCGTTGCCTTCCATACTGCCCCGGGGC
>QNBX01000052.1 GCA_003644265.1 Planctomycetota bacterium | reverse complement strand
CTGACATGCGCGTGCTGCTGCTGATCCACGACTACCTGCCGGCCCACGCGGCGGGCTCCGAGATCTACACCGGGCACCTGGCCGGGGCCCTGCTCGCCCGCGGTCACGACGTGGCCGTGTTCACCTGCGAAGAGAACCGCGCCCTGCCGCAGTACGAGCTGACCGAGCGCGAGCACGACGGCGTGCCCGTGTTCGAGGCCATCTACAACCGCATCTACCACGACGTGTCCGAGCAGTGGGACGACCCGGCCATGGCCGACGTGCTGGACGGCGTGCTGCAGCGCTGGCGGCCGGACGTGCTGCACGTGCAGGGGCTGCAGTTCGTGGGCGGCGTCTCGGCCCTGCGACGCGCGGCCGGTCGGGGCCTGCCGATCCTGATGACGCTGCACGAGTACTGGTGGCTGTGCCCGCGCGCCGGGCTCATGTACGACCTGGACGGGCAGGCCTGCGAGCGCGCTCGCCCTGCGTCCTGCGCGCGTTGCGTCGACATCTATCCCATCGACCGCGAGCGCTGGAGCGATCAGGCCTGCGGCGAGGCGCACGCCGAGCTGGGCCCGCGGCGCTGGTTCGCCCGGGCGCTGGAGCAGCGCGCGCGCGATCTGGCCGCGGCGCAGCAGCTGGTCACGAACTTCATCGCTCCCAGTCACTTCCTGGCCCAGCGCATGCTGGCGGCGGGGCTGCCGGCCGAGCGTGTCACGGTCTGCGACTACGGCTTCCCCCAGCCCCCGCCCCCGGCACGCGGGCCGTCCCGCTCACCGCTGCGGGTGGGCTTCGTGGGCACCCTCTCCGACTACAAGGGTCCGCTGGTGCTGGCCCGCGCCGCCTCGCGCGAGGGCGCCCGTCGCGATCGCCTGGCCGTGAGCATCCACGGCAACCCCGACTGGTTCCCCGAGGTGGGCGACGCCCTGCGAGAGCTGGCGCGCGAGGTGCCCTGCCTGACCCTGGCCGGCGCCTTCGATCCCAGCCAGCGCGAGCAGGTCTTCGAGGCCCTGGACGTGCTGGTGGTGCCCTCGCTGTGGTGGGAGAACAGCCCGCTCACCATCCACGAGGCGCACCAGCGCGGCGTGCCGGTGGTCACCAGCGACCTGGGCGGCATGGCCGAGCGCGTGGCCCAGGGCGGCGGCTGGACCTTTGCCCCCGGGGACGACGCAGCCCTGTCCCGGCTGCTGCTGGAGCTGGTCGCCGATCCGGCCCGGGTGGCGGCGGCCGTGGCGTCCATCCCGCCCGTGCGCGACATCGCCGAGGACGCCGCCCTGGTGGAGCGCCTGGCCGCCGCGGCCGGCGTGAGCTGAACAGGCCCGGCGCAGCCCCTGGCCGGTGACGGCCCGTTCGTCTCGCTCCTGCTCGGCCGCCGCGCCGCGCGGCCCCGGGCGGTCGCCGCACAGCCCGCCACGTTTCCTGGCCGGTCCGGTCCGGGATCTGGGCTCGCGTCCCGGCTAAGATCGGCCGGATGGATGACTTGCTCGCCGCAGACGCCGCCGCCTTCGGTCGCGCGGCCCATGACGACCTGGACGCGGCGCGCGCGGCGCTGGCCCGTTTCAAGGCCCTGCCCCCCGAGACCGGCGCCCTGGAGCTGCTGAGCGCCCTCGATCAGATCGGGCGCGCGGGCGACCGCAGCGCCGGCCTGAGCAGCCTCTTCTTTCAGGCTCACCCCGACCCGGCCATGCGCGAGGCGGCCGGCGCCATCAGCCGCGAGCAGTCGGCCTTCTCCACCGAACTCTCGTTAGACAGCGATGTCCACGCGCGCCTGGCGGCCCTGTCTGCCGACGCGCTACCCGATGACGACGCGCGGCGGCTGCTGGAACACGCCCTGCGCGACTTCCGCCGGGCCGGTGTGCAGCTGCCGCACGAGCCGCGCGAGCGCGTGCGAGAGCTGCGCGCCGAGCTGGTGCAGCTGGGCCAGACCTTCGGCAGCACCATCGCCGGGGACGTGCGCAGCATCCAGCTCGACTCGGCCGACGAGCTGAACGGCCTGCCGGACGACTACCGCGCGGCCCACGCCCCGGACGCCGACGGCACGATCCGCATCAGCACCGACCCGCCCGACTTCATCCCCTTCTTGAAGTACGCCACCCACCGCGCCCGGCGCATCGAGCTGCAGCGCGTGGCCGCCAGCCGCGCGACGCCCGACAACCTGCCCGTGCTGGACCGGCTGCTGGCGGCGCGGCACGAGCTGGCGGGGCTGCTGGGCTTCGACAGCTGGGCCGCCTACGTCACCGAAGACAAGATGATCCGCACCGAGCAGGCGGCGGGGGAGTTCGTGGCGCGCGTGTCCGCGCTGGCCGCGCCCCGGGCCGAGGCCGAGGCCGCCGAGATGCTGGCCTGCCTGCGCGAGCAGTACGGCTCGGACGCCGAAATGCGCGACGGCGACCGCCTGTACCTGCAGGAGCGCCTGCGCGCCAGCAAGTACGGCTTCGACACGCGCGACGCGCGGCCGTACCTGGGCTTCAACGCCGTGCTGGGCGGCGTGTTCGACGTGATCACACAGCTCTACGGCGTCGAGGTGCTCGAGCGCCCGGAGATCGTCTGCTGGCACGCCGACGTGCGCGCCTTCGATCTGGTCGAAGAGGGCTCGCCGGTGGCGCGCTTCTTCCTCGACATGCACTCGCGTCCCGACAAGTACAAGCACGCGGCCATGTTCCACCTGACCACCGACGGCCTGCCGCGGGCGGCGCTGGTGTGCAACCTGCCGCGCCCCGACGGCGACGACCCGGGGCTGCTCGACCCGTCCCAGGTCAAGACGCTGTTCCACGAGTTCGGGCACCTGCTGCACCACCTGTTCGCGGGCGGCCAGCGCTGGCACGCCTTCGCCGGCATCGCCACCGAGTGGGACTTCGTGGAGGTGCCCAGCCAGCTCTTCGAGGAGTGGGGCCGCAGCCCCGACGTGCTGCCGCGCTTTGCCCGCCACCACGCCAGCGGCGAGCCCATGCCGGCCGAGCTGATCGCGCGCATGAACCGCGCCGAGAGCTGCGGCCGCGGCCTGGACGTGCGCTTGCAGATGCTCTACGCCAGCTACTCGCTGGAGTGCTTCCGGCGCGACCCGGCCAGCTTCGACACCGGCGCGCTGATGGCCGAGCTCAAGCCGCAGTTCTCGCCCTGCCCGGTGGAGGACGGCACGGCGTTCCAGGCCAGCTTCGGTCACCTCGACGGCTACTCGGCGCTGTACTACACCTACATGTGGTCGCTGACCCTGGCCAAGGACTGCGCGGCCGCGTTCGGCGACGATCTGCTGGACCCCGCGCCGGCCCGGGCCTGGCGCCAGCGCGTGCTGAGCCAGGGCGGGCGCCGCGACGCCGACGATCTGCTGCACGACTTCCTGGGGCGCGCGCCCGACCTGACGGCCTTCGGCGCCTGGCTGGACGGCTGAGCGTGCGCGTCCTGTTCGTCACGGCCAGCTATCTGCCCGAATCGGTGGGCGGCGTCGAGCTGCACATCGCCGGGCTGGCGCGGGCCCTGACGGCGGCGGGGCACGAGGCCTGCGTGCTTGCCCGGGGTGGCGCCGCGGACCTGGGCCACCTGCAGACCACCAGCGAGCGCGTGGACGGCGTGACCGTGGTGCGCCTGGGCAACACCTTCGAGCACGCCACCACGCTGCAGAAGCTGGTGGCCGACGACGAGCTGGCCGACGCGGCCATGGACGTGGTGCGCCGCCTGGCCCCCGACGTGCTGCACGTGCATCACCTCACCTGCCTCTCCACCGCGCTGCTGGATCGGCTGCGCGACGCGGGCCTGCCCACGGTCATGACCCTGCACGACTTCTGGATGGGCTGTCCCCGCGGTCAGCGCATCACCGCCGAGCTGGAGCTGTGCCCGGAGATCCGGCTCGACAAGTGCGTGGGCTGCCTGCGCGAGCTGTGGCCGCACCTGCTGGGCGCCGGCCGCGCGCCGCAGGACTCGCCCGAAGAGCAGAGCGCCCAGGACCGCGCCCTGCTCGAGTCGTATCACGCCGACATCCGCCGCGGCCTGGCGGGCGTCGACGCGTTGCTGACGCCCTCGGCTTTCATGGCGCGCATGTACGAGCACTATGGCCTGGCGCCGGGCTCGCTGCGCGTGCTCGAGAACGGCCTGCCCAGCGCGGCCTGGAAGCACCACGCGCGTCGCCCGCGCGCCGGCGGCCCCCTGCGCATCGGCTTCATCGGTTCGGTGCTGCCGTCCAAGGGGGTGCACCTGCTGCTGTCCGCCTTCCGCATGCTGGGCGACCCCTCCGAGCTGCGCCTCGATATCTATGGCGAGGTGTTGCCCTTCCACAACGACCGCAGCTACGGCCAGCGCCTGCAGGCCCTGCGCGAGGGGCTCGAGCACGTCATCACGCTGCACGGGCGCTACGAGAACGACGAGCTGCCGCAGATCCTGCAGGGCCTCGACGTCGTGGTGGTGCCGTCCATCTGGTACGAGGCCTACTGCCTCACCATCCGCGAGGCCTTCCTGGCGGGCGTGCCGGTGGTGGCTGCCAACCACGGCGCCATGGCCGAGGCCATCGACGACGGCGTCAACGGCCTGCTGTTCGAGGCCGGCGACAGCCGCTCCCTGGCCGCCGTGCTGCAGACCCTGGCCGCCGATCCGGTGCTGCGCGAGCGGCTGTCCCACGCCAGCGGCCGCGTGCGCGACGAGGCCGACAGCGCCGCCGAACTGCTGGGCTTGTACGCGCAGCTGCTGGCCGGCAAGGGGGCCGCGAGACCATGAAGATCGGCTTCGTGCTGCACCAGTATCCGCCGCGCTTCAGCACCGGCACCGAGATCTACGCCCACCGCCTGGCGCTGCTGCTGCGCAGCCAGGACCACGACGTGCGCGTCTTCACCAACGAGCCCGACGCGCGCCAGAGCACCCCCTTCCGGCTGGAGGACGAGCCGGCCGACGGCGTGCCCGTGCGGCGGCTCACCTTCCTGGACGGTCTCGCGCCCAACCACGCCCTCTCCTCTTACTACAACGTCTTCTTGGGCAAGGCCTTCGGCGACTGGCTGGATCAGACCGCGCCCGACGTGGTGCACATCTTTCACATGCTGGGCATCGGCCTGAGCGCGGTGGAGGAGTGCCGCGCGCGCGGCATCCCGGTCTACGTGCAGCTGATGGACTACTGGTTTCTGTGCCCGACCGTGCAGCTGCTGCGCCACGACGGCTCGCTCTGCGATGGCCCCGCGCCCGACGCCTGCATGCAGTGCCTGGCGCCCCAGGACTACGGCTACCAGACCCTGCGCCTGTTCAGCCAACGCGAGGACTTCATCGAGGCGCCGCCGCCGGGCCCGGGTCTGATCGACGTGAACCACGAGCACGTCTCGCTGCGCCGCGCGGCGCTGGTGGGGCGCACGCAGTTCATCCGCGAGACGCTGCAGGGCGCCGACGCGCTGATCGCGCCCTCGCGCTTCATCAAGGGGCTGTTTGCGTCGCACGGTTACGACGAGCGGCACATGCTGCATTTGCCCTACGGCGTGGACGCGCCGGCCGAGCCCATCCGGCCGGTGCCGGTGGGCGGGCGCGGTCAGGTCAGCTTCGGTTTCTTCGGCAGCGTCAATCCGCAGAAGGGCCTGGAGGTGCTCGTGTCGGCCTTCCGCGAGTGCACGGCCGACCGCCTGCGGCTGGTGGTGCGCGGCAACATGAGCCACTTCCCCAAGTACGCCACGCGCGTGCGCGGGCTGGCGGAGACCGACGCGCGGGTGCTGTTCCAGGGCCCCTACGCCCACGACGGCCTGGCCGGCGCGCTGTCCGCCATCGACGTACTGGTGGTGCCCTCCGTCTGGTACGAGAACACGCCCTTCGTGGTGCTGGAGGCCTTCAGCGCCGGGCGGCCCGTGATCGCCAGCGACCTCGGCGGCCTGTCCGAGCTGGTGCACGACGGCGTCAACGGCGCCAGTTTCACGGCCGGCGACCCCGGCGCGCTGATGGACGTGCTCAAGCGCTTCCAGGATGACCCCGAACTGCTGGGCCGGCTGGCGTCCGGCATCGAGCCGGTGCGCACGCTGCACCAGAACGCCCAGGAATTCGTGGCGCTGTGGCAGGCGTCCCGCCCCACGGCCGGAGCGAGCAGATGACGAGGAAGAAGCGGCGCCGCGGCGACGGCGCGAACGCGAACGCGAACGCTGGCGGCCACGACAAGCGCGCGCCTGAGCGCAGCTACGCGCCTCGCGACCCGCAGGAGGTGGCGCGCCACGAGTCGCACCTGGTGGCGCAGGTGCACCACCTCATCCGCGTCAACACCAAGCTGGAAGAGCGCCTCGACCGCCTGGCGCAGGTGACCGAGATCGCCGACATCTTCCGCCAGAAGAAGATCAGCCGTGACACCTTCGAGCTGTCGCCGCCCGAGCTGCGTGTGCCGGCCGATGTGGCCGCGGCCTGGTCCAGCGTGGAGCGCATCCTCGGTCACGTACCGCGGGACCTGCCCGGGCTCGAAGAGCTGGAGAGCACCCTGGGTGTGATCCGCGCCTCGGCCTGGATGGTCGACGCCGAGTGGTTCGCCGAGGCCCGCGTGCGCCTGCTGGCCGCCGAGCAGTCCATCGCCTTTCTCGACGAGCAGAGCCGCGAGCTGGACCTGCTGCGCGAGGAGAAGGCCTCCATCCTGGACGGCGTCGAGCGCTTTGAGCAGACCATCGAAGACCTGTGGAAGGCGCTCAACGAGAAGTCGACCCACATCCAACGGCTCGAGGCTCAGCTCAAGCGCATCTGGGGCAGCGGGCCGTACCGCGTGCTGAACGGTCTGCGGCGCCTGCTCACGGGCGGCCGGGGAGGCTAGGGCGATCGTCCGCAAGGGAGTCGTGGTGCCGACGCTCGACGGCGGCGCGCGCTGGCGCCGCTGCCTGCACGCGCTGGCTGCGCAGCGGCCCGCGTTGGATGCGCTGGTGGTGATCGACTCGGGCAGCCGCGACGGCAGCGCCGAGGCCGCGCGCGATGCCGGCGCCGTGCTGCTGGAGCTGGGCAGCGAGGGCTTCGACCACGGGCTCACCCGCGCGCGTGGTGCCGCCGCCCTGCCGGACGACCTCGACGCGATCGTGTTCCTGGTCCAGGACGCGGTGCCGTTGGGCGACGACTGCCTGGAGACCCTGGCCGCCGCGGCGCTCTTGCCCGGCGTGGGGGCGGCCACCGCGCGCCAGCTCCCGCCGCCCGAGGCCGCGCCCGTGACCCGGGCCACGGTGGAGCGCTCGCCCCTGGCCTGCGACCAGCCCCGGCGCAGCGGTCCCTTCTCGCCCGAGCAGCTGGCGGCCTTCAACCCGTCACGTTGGCGCGAGGTGCTGCTGTTGGATGACGTGGCCTGCGCCGTGCGCGCGCCCCTGTTCGCCTCGCTGGGCTTCCGGCAGGCGTCGTTCGGCGAGGACGCCCTGCTGGCGTGCGACCTGCTGCGAGCGGGCTGGGCCGTGGCGCACGAGCCGCGCGCGCGGGTGGAGCACGGCCACGACTACACACCCGCCAGCGTGGCGCCGCGCTACGAGCAGGACGCGCGCTTCTTTCGTGAGCAGTTTGGGTTGCGCGTGCGCCCCGGGCTGCTGGCGGCGGCCAAGGGCTGGCTGGCGCAGATGCTGGCCGACCACCACTGGGCCAGGGCGCACCCGCAGGACCGCTCACTGGCCATGTTCCTGGACGCGGCGCGGCTGCGCTGGGCCCAGGTGGCCGGCCAGCGGCGTGGCAGCCGCGGTCCCCTGGGCGCCCCGCCCGACCTGAGCCCAGCGGCCTGTCGCGGACCGCGCCCCGAGCAGCTGACGCTGGGGGGGCAGACGCCATGAGCGCGGCCCGAGCGCCCGACGAGCGCGAGCGAGACCCCATGAGCACCCCTGCGTGCCCGACGACCGCGGGCCAGACCCCATGAGCTTGCCCTCGGTCTCCATCGTGATCCCCGCCAAGAACGGGCGCCCGACCATCGGTCCCTGCTTGGACGCGGTGCTGGCTCAGGACTACGCCGGTGCCGTGGACGTGCTGGTGCTCGATTCGGGCAGCCGCGACGGCACGCTGGATGACGTGCGCGCGCGGCCCTCGGTGGCGCTGCACGAGATCCCGCCCAGCTCCTTCGACCACGGCGATACGCGCAACCTGGGCGCGGGCCTCACCGCCGGCGAGCTGATCGTGTTCCTGGTGCAGGACGCCGAGCCCGTGGGCCGCCGCTGGTTGGCCGAGCTCGTGTCCAACTTCGACGACCCCACGGTGGCCGGCGCCTTCTCTCGCATCCTGCCGCGACCGGACGCGGGCCCGCTGGTGCAGCGCGGCTGCCAGGGCGACTTGTGCTTCGGCAGCGAGCGCACCGAGGTGGCCGTGGTCGACCCGGCCGCGTGGCGGGCGCAGGACCCGCACAGCCTGCGCGTAGCCGTCAACTTCAACGACGTCTCGTCCTGCGTGCGCCGCAGCGTGTGGCGGCGCCTGCCCCTGGTGCGCGGCATGTTCGGCGAGGACATCCGCTTCGCGCGTAGCGCCCTCGAGTCGGGCTTCCGCATCGTCTTCGACCCGCGCAGCGAGGTGCTGCACAGCCACGAGTACGAGGCCGCCAGCGTGCGCGCCCGCACGCGCATCGACGCGCAGATGAACCGCGTCTTCCTGCGGCGCCTCAACGTGGACAGCCTGCGCAGCGCGCTGATCCTGGCCTGGCGCAGCTGGCGCTCCGACCGGGAGTACCTGGCGCAGCAAGCGCTGCCGTGGGCCCAGCGCCTCAAGTGGTCGGCCCTCTCGCCGCTCTATCACCTGAGCGAGTTCGTGGGCTTCTGGCAGGGCGCGCGCGACGTGACCACCCGCGGCATGCCCTTCGAGAGCGTGCCGCGGGCCCTGCCGGCGGACGCGCCGCTCAAGGTCCTGATGGTGGTGCACGGCTTTCCGCCCGACTCCTGGGCCGGGGTCGAGGTGCTCTCGCTGACCCTGGGGCGCGCCCTGCGCCGGCGCGGCGTCGAGGTGGTCTTCTTCGTGCGCACGCCGGGCACGCCGGAGGAGTCCGACCGCAGCCTGCACAGCTCGGAGTTCGACGGCTTCGTGGTGCACCGCTTCGTCAACCGGCTGGCCTTCGGCGGCGTGGACGAGACCTACCGCTTTGCGCCGGCCGAGGCGGCCTTCGATCAGGTGCTGGCGGCCGAGCGCCCCGACGTGGTGCACCTGCAGCACATGATCCACCTCTCCACGGGGCTGGTGGACCGCTGCCGCGCGGCGTCGGTGCCCTGCGTGGTGACCGTCAGCGACTTCTGGCCCAGCTGCCCCAAGGTGCAGCGCCTGCGGCCCGACGGCAGCAACTGCACCCGCACCACGCCGGGCCTGGGCTGCGCCGCGTGCGTGAAGGGCAAGCCACGCGGGGTCGGTCTGCTGGCCGGGTTGGACGCGGCCGCCGGCGGGCTGCCCCTGTGGCTGGCGCAGTACGTGCCCCAGAGCGCGCCGGCCCGCCCGCCGGGCCCGGCCAAGAGCCTGGAGGACGCGGCCTCACTGATCCGGCGCGAGCGCTGGATGGCCGACGTGCTGAGCCGCGCCGACGCCGTGGTGGTGCCCAGCGCCTGCCTGCAGCGCGACCTGTTGGCCCTCGGTCTGCCCGCCGGACACGTGGCCCTCTCGGCCTACGGCATGGACACCGGCTGGCTGGGGAGCGGCCCGCCCGCGCGCGTGGCGCGGGCCGCCGGCGAGCCCCTGCGGGTGGGCTTCATCGGCTCCATCGTGCCGTACAAGGGCTTGACGGTGCTGGCCAGGGCCGTGGCGCGCCTGCCCGCGGGCGCCGCGCAGATTCACGTGCACGGCGACCACGAAGGCGGCGCCGACGAGGTGGTGCGCGCACTGGTGGGCGCCGAGGTGGCCGCGGCCCGGCAGGCCGCCGGCGAGGCCATCAGCTTCCACGGCCGCTTCGAGCACGACCGCCTGGGCCAGCTGCACGCCGAGCTCGACGTGCTGGTGGTGCCCTCCACCTGGCAGGAGGCCTACGGCATCACCGTGCGTGAGGCCCATCTGACCGGCACGCCGCTGCTGGCCTCCGACATCGCCGGCATCGCCGAGGGCGTGCGCGACGGCGTGGACGGCCTGCTGTTCCCGCCCGGCGATGACGCCGCCCTGGCCGCCTGCCTCACGCGCCTGCTCGACGATCCGGAGCTGGGGCCGCGCCTGGCCGCCGCCGCGCCGCCGGTCAAGACCGACGATCAGGAGGCCGCCGAGTACGCCTGGCGCTATCGGCAGCTCGTCACGCGGGCCGCGGGCAGGCACAATCCCGAGCCCGTGTGCGCCCCTGCCTCCCCGACCTCCGCCGCTGGAGCGGCCCCGTGAGCCTGCCGAGCGTCTCCATCGTGCTGGTCAACCTGAACGGCCGGCACCACTTTCCCGAGCTGTTCGAGACCCTGCGGGCGCTGGACTACCCCGACGAGCTGCTCGAGATCGTCATGGTGGACAACGCCTCGGTGGACGGCTCGCTGCAGTGGCTCGACAAGCACGCGCCCGAGGCGCGGGTGCTGGGCTGTCGCCAGAATCACGGCTTTGCGGGGGGCGTCAACTCGGGCGTGGAGGCCAGCTCCGGCGAGCTGATCGTGCTGCTCAACACCGACATGCGCGTGGAGCCGGACTGGCTGCGCGAGCTGGTGGCGCCGATCTGCAGCGGCGAGGCCGAGTGCACCTCGTCCATGACCCTGAGCTGGGACGGCAAGGAGGTCAACTTCGGCGGTTCGGCCATGAACTTCCATGGCATCGGCTGGCAGGTGGGCATGGGCGACGCGGACATCGACCGCTACCGCGCGCCGGCCGAGACGTTGTTTGCCTGCGGAGGCTCCATGGCCATCCGGCGCGACGTGTTCGACGCCGTGGGCCGGCTGGACGAGGACTTCTTTGCGTATTACGAGGACGTCGACCTGGGCTACCGGCTGTGGGCCCTCGGGTATCGCATCCTGTATGTGCCGTCGTCGGTGGCTTTCCACCACCACATGAGCACCAGCCGGCGCATCGACGTGCACAAGATCCGGCTGCTGCAGATGCGCAACCCGCTCTGGCTGATCTACAAGAACTTCGACGAGCACACGCTCAACAAGGTGCTGCCCGCCGCCATGTTGGTGCACGCCAAGCGCATGAGCTACGTGCTGGCCCTGAACGACCGCGGCTACCGCATCGACGCGTCCGACGCCCGCGGCCGGGGCCGCATCCACGAGCTGTTCCTGAAGATGCGCTCCAAGAAGCGCTCGGTGGGCATCCCGCCGCCGGCCAAGGCCGACATGCTGGCCCTGGACGACTTCAGCGCCATGCTCGACGGCATGCACAAGAAGCGCGCCCTGATCCAGTCGCGCCGCCGCCGGCCCGACAGCGACATCGTGCACCTGATGCGCATCCCCTTCTGGGCCGTAGAGAAGAACCCCGAGTTCTCCCACATGATCCGGGCGCTGATGGTCAGCTTTGGCCTGCACGAGATCTTCGGCACCACCGAAGTGGTACTGGATCCGAGGGTGGCGTCTGACCGATAGGGGCGCTGGGCTCCGGCCTCGCCGCGTCTCACGGAGCGCCGCCGCCCCGTGCGGCGGCCTGACCCACCTTGAACCCCTGAGGCCCGTCCGCGACAATCCCGCGGCCTCCCCGGATCCGCCATGAAGCTCTCGATCGTCATTCCCGTCTACAACGAGAAGCAGACCGTCCGTACGATCCTGGAGCGTGTCATGGCGACCTCCTTCGACAAGGAGATCGTCATGGTCGACGACGGCTCCACCGACGGGACGCGTGAGGTGCTCAAGGAACTTCAGGCCGAGGGCCATCCGGGCCTGCACATCTATATGCACGATGTGAACCAGGGCAAGGGCGCGGCCCTGCGCACCGGCTTCAGCAAGGTCAGCGGCGACGTGGTGCTGATCCAGGACGCCGACCTCGAGTACACGCCGGAGGATTACCCGGCGCTGCTCAAGCCCATCCAGGATGGGCTGGCCGACGTGGTCTACGGCAGCCGTTTCCTGGGCGGAGGTACCCACCGCTGCCACCTGTTCTGGCACTACGTGGTGAACAAGGGCCTGACCCTGTTCTCCAACATGCTCACCAACCTGAACCTGACCGACATGGAGACCTGCTACAAGGTCTTCCGGCGGGACGTGGTCGACCGCATCAAGATCGAGAGCAACCGCTTCGGTGTCGAGCCCGAGATGACCGCCAAGATCGCGCGCATGACCTTCGACGGCGCCAAGGTGCGTATCTACGAGGTGCCCATCAGCTACTTCGGGCGCGACTTCGCCGAGGGCAAGAAGATCGGCGTGAAGGACGGCTTCCAGGCCATCTGGTGCATCCTGAAGTTCAACCTGTTCTAGGCGCTGCGCGGGGCGGCGTCAGCGTCGCTTGAGCGCTCTGCGCGGCGGTATCGTGAGCGCGGGCAAGCTGAGTTTGGATGCGCGCGACCCGAAGGCGCGCGACCTCAGCGGCGGCGCAGCTCAGCCAGCAGCATGAGCATCAGGCCCAGCACGCCGAGGGCGCCGAAGGCCAGGCCCTTGGCCAGGCCGGGGGCCTCGTAGCGCAGCTGAACCTCGTGCTCGCCCGCGGGGATGGCCACGGCCTGCAGTGCGTGCCAAGCGGGCCAGACCGTGCGGGGCTGGCCGTCGACCGTGGCGCTCCAGCCCGGGCTCCAGCTGCTCGACAGCACCAGCAGGCCGTCGGCGGGCGCGGCCAGCGTGAACGTGCGCTGCTCCGGGCGGGCGCTGAATTCCTGGATCTCGATCCGGGCGGCGTCGGGGCCAGGCGCCTGGGTGGGGGGCGCTTGGCCGTGCAGCGGCGAGAGTGGCGTGCGCCCGTTGGCGGCGAAGGGTGAGCTCTGCAGGGCCATCAGCGCGTCGAGGGCCTCGCCCTCGTCGGCCACGGCATAGCCGCTGGAGAACCACGCGCTGGGGATGGGCTCGACGCGCCGCAGCCAGTAGGCGTCGCCCACGGCGCCGGCGGCGGCCCAGCCCGGCACCAGCACGGGCGCCGAGCTGAGCGCCTGGCGCAAGCCCAGCACGGCCAGGGCGGGGGACGCGAGCTGGGCCGGGTCGATCAACGCCGGCGTCCCCAGGCCGAAGGTGGAGCCGGGCTGCAGCGCCTCGAACACGTCCACCACTCGCCGGGGCGACAGGGCGTAGTAGCCGCTCAGGTCGTCGATGCCGAAGGCCAGGGCGGTGTTGCCGGGGAAGGGGCCGCCCAGGGGTTCCTCCACGCCGCGCGCGTGTACCGGGATCAGGCGCCCGCCCGCCGCCAGCTCCTGGGCCAGCGGGGGGGGCTCGAACAGCCGCGCGGCGGGCACCGTGACGGCGTGCTTCTGGGCGGCCAGGCCCTGCTCAGTCAGGGCCAGGCCCAGCAGGCAGGCGGCGCCCAGTACGGGGCGGACGCGGCTCAGGCCCAGGGCCAGGGTGGCGGCGCCGGACACCAGCACCAGGCGCACCAGGGCCATGACGGTCAGGTCGCGGTCGAACAGCAGCTCCGGCGCGCGCGCGAGCACGTCGGCCTCGGACACGCCCATGCGCGCGGCCAGTGCGGGCGCCAGCAGCCCGGCCCAAGCGTCGGCCGAGAGCGACGCCAGCCAACTCGCCGCTGCGCCCGCCGCCAGGCACAGCAGCAGCGCCGTCGCCACCAAGGCGCGGCCGGCGCCCTCGCGCTGCACGCGCTGCAGCCCCACAGCCGCCAGCAGCGTGGCGCCCAGGCTCCACACCAGCAGCAGGCGCAATGGGTCGCTGGAGGACAGTCCCGGCAGCTGCGCCAGGGCCAGCAGCAGCGGGCTCTCCAGCACCAGCACCAGCCCGCCCAGGGCCAGGCCCAGCCCCAGCCAGCGCCCGCGTCGTCGGCTCCAGCTGCCGCAGCAAGCCAGCAGCAGCACGACCACGCCCACAAAGCCGTTGGATTCGATCACGTTGGCGTTGGGCTTGTGCACCAGCCGCCGCAGGGCGCCGTCGCTGCGCAGCTCGGGCGCCGGGTGCAGGGCCAGATCGGTCGGGTGCCCCAGGTTGTCGGGCGAGAGCAGACCCAGCAGGCCGGCGGGGTTCATGCCCAGGCTCAGCACGACCTCGGGCGCTTCGACGTCGCGGGCGGACTCGCCGCTGCTGACCCAGGCCAGGGTGGGCAGCAGCTGCGGCGCGGCCAGCATCAGCCCGAACAGCAGGCCCAGGCCGCAGCGCGTGGCGCAGCGCAGGGCCTCGTGGCGCCGGAAGCCGCCCGCGAGCAGCGCCGGCAGCACCCGCGCCGCGGTCCAGATGCCTGCCAGGTAGACCAGGTGCAGCGCCCCCTGCATCCAGCCCGTGAGCCAGGCCAGGCCGATGGCCGCCGCCGTCAGCGCCACGGCGGGCGCGCTGCGCGGCAGCCGCTCGGGCGCCCCGGCGCGGCAGCTCATGCACAGCCGCTCGATGCCCAGCAGCGCCCAGGGCAGGTAGGCCGAGCAGCCCTGGATCATGTACCAGTGCCAGCGGCCCGTGACGTAGCCGCACAGCATCCAGGTGGAGCCGGCCAGCAGCGCCGGCCGCGGCCCTACGCCCAGCGCGCGCAGCAGCGCCCAGGCGCCCATGCCCGCCAGCAGCGCCTGAGCCCACGCGATCCAGCCGAAGGCCAGGGGCGGCGGCAGCACGCCCGCCAACCAGTTGATGGGATGGAAGGGGCCGTGGAAGCCCTGGGCCAGCAGCGGAACCCCGCCCAGGTTGTGCGGATTCCAGCTGGCCACCTCGCCGCGCGCCAAGCGCTCCAGCGCCAGCGCCAGCATGGGTTGGAACTGGATCGTCTTGTCGGCCAGCAGGGGCAGGGAGCAGCGCTGGGCCTGCTCCAGCAGGGCCGGGTCGTCCACGGCCAGGGCGCCGCGCCAGGGCGACAGCGTGCCGCTGTGCAGGCCCACCAGGGCGCGCTCGCCGAACAGGGCAGGCCCCAGCACCAGCGCCGCCAGCAGACCCAGGATCAGGGCCGCGCGCCAGGCCGCCCCGCGAGCCCCCGTAGCGCGGGCTCCCTCGCGCCGATCCCGGCCGCTGCCAGCCTCGCCGGCGCGGGCGCCGTCGCCAGCCCCGGCGCCGGGGCCAGCCGCTCGAAGAGGGGGTGTCTGTCCATCGCTCGGGGTCACGGGCGCCAGTGTCTCCCCCCCGCGCCGCCGGATCCACGGGCAGTCCGGCTCAACGCCGACCCCTGCGGCGGCCGAAAGGGGAGGGCGTCAGCTCGGACCCCCTCCCGTGGGCCTCTCCCCATGACCCTCAGCGCCCGGAACGCCCTGCCCTGGCTGCGCGCCCTGCTGGTGCTGGTGGTGCTGGTGGGCCTGGCGCGCGTGGCGGTCTTCACCGTCTACCGCGTGTCCGGCACGTCCATGGAGAGCACGCTGGACGACGGCGACCGCATCCTGGTGTGCGATGTGCCCTGGCTGTTGCCTCAGCCCGAAGCCGGCGACACGATCATCGCCGAAGTGGACGGCGAGGTGCTGGTCAAACGCGTGGTGGCAGGCCCAGGCGACTCCATCGCCATTCTCTACGGCACCGTGGTGCGCAACGGCAAGGTGGTGGAGGAGGCCATCGCGCCGCGGCGGCGGCTGGTGGAGAGCCTGGGCCAGCACACCCTGGGGCCCGACGAGTATTTTCTGCTGGGCGACCATCGCAAGGTGTCGGTGGACAGCCGCGATTTCGGTCCGGTGCTGCGGCACCAGATCCTGGGGCGGGTGCTGCTGCGCATCTCGTTGGATGGGGTCAGCGAGGTGCGGGCGCTGCAACGCAGCTAGCCGCCCCGAGTCGGGTTGGTGTGGGAGCTGGTGCCGGAGCTGGAGCGGTGCTGGAGCGGTGCTGGAGCTGCCGGACCTGAGGCTGGCGCAGGGGCTGGAGCTGGAATCGGACTGGCGTGGGGGCCGCTAGCTGCTCGGCCGCCCGCAGCGTCTGCCGGGCGTTGCTTGGGCAGGGCGCGGCGCTGATGATGGCGGCGTGAAGGCCGTGCTCTCCATCGTGCGTCGCTCGCTGTGCGTGCCTGCGCTGCTGCCGGTGGCGTTCGTCACGGCCGTGTTGAGTTGGGCGGGCGTGTGGCTGGCGCGCGGAGCCATGGGCGCCACGCCGGATTACCTGGCGGACGTGCGCCACGGCTGCCTGCTGCTGGCGGGCACGCTGGCCCTGGCCCTGGCCGAGCCCCTGCACACGCGCGCGGACGTGGGCCGCGGCCTGTTGTCACTGCGCTTCGCGCGCAGCGGCGGCCTGGGGTTGCTGCCGCGCTGGATCGGACTGGGACTGGCCTGCCTGCCCATGCTGGCCCTGGCCGCGCTGGCCTCGGGCGGTCTGCCATCGCGACCGCTGCTGCTGGCGTCGCAGCTGGCCGTGCTCGCGGCGGGCGGCCTGGCCCTGGGCGCCGTGTTCGAGCGCGGCCGGCTGGTGCCCTGCATGCTGGGGCTGCTGGTGCTGGGACACCTGCGCCCCTGGATCGAGCGCGCCAGCTGGGGCCCGGCCGTCAGTTGGCTGCTGCCCGATCTGTCGGCGCTGGAGGGCAGTCAAGGGCTGCTGCACGCCGCGCTGTGGTCGGCGGCTGCGCTGGTCCTGGCTCGCGCGCGCCTGAGGTGCGTCGCCGGCCGTGGCTGAGCGCGGCGCGCGGTGGGGCCCAGGCCTGCGGGGGGCGGCGGGACGAGCGCTCTGCGCCTGCGTTCGCTACGGCGCCCACCACGGGCGCGAGGCGTCCGCGGCCGCCAGCAGCAGCAGCAGGCCGCGGCACCAGGGGCCCCGGTAGCGCAGCACCACCAGCAGCAGGGTCATGGCGGCAAAGGCCGAGAGCGCGGCGCGGTCCAGCACCCCACGCAGGGCGGCGGCCAACGGGGCCGCGGCCGCTGGCGTGTCGGGGGTCGCCTCGCGCAGCCAAGGGCGCAGCGCCTCGATATCGGTGGCGGCGCCAGCCTGCAGCGCGGCCAGGGCCAGCCCGGCGGCCAGGGCCACCGCGACCCAGCTCATGAGCATGGCCGCCTGCTCGACGCGGCGCTCGCCCGGGCTGGCCAGGGGCGGGGCGACGGGCTCGGTGGGCAGCAGGGCCAGGGCCGACAGCCCGCCTCCCGCCAGCGCCGCCAGCCCCAGCAGCAGGCAGGGCAGGGCGGCGGGGGCCAGGGAGGCGGCCAGGGCCGGGCCCAGCAGGGAGGGCGGCGCCAGCACCAGGCCCAGCCCCAGCAAGACGGCCAGGCGTGCGACCCAGGCGCTGCGCCCGCGGGCGCCCCAGGCTCCCAGCAGTGCCAGCAGCAGGCCCGGCAGGCCCACGCTGAAGATCAGGCGCGCGGGCCAGGCGCCGTTCAGTTCGCCCAGCAGCGCCTGCGCCATGGGGGCGCCGCGCGTGGGCACCGTCAGGTCGGGGGCCAGGGCCTGCAAGAGCAGCGCCGGTTGGTGTCCGGGGGCCTCGCCCGTCGTCTCGAACAGCGGCTGCAGCGTGAGCGCGGGCAGGGCCACCAGGCAGGCCAGTGCCACGGCGGCCAGCCCCTTGCGATCGGCCAGCAGGGCGGCGCCCAGCAGCAGCGCGGCCAGGGCTCCCAGGGCGCTGCTCGGGCTCAGGTCCAGATCCATGCTCAGCGCTCCCGGGGCCGTCGCGCCACCGCCAGAATGGAGTGGCCGAAGGGCGCCGAGACGTGCTTCAGCAGCGCGCGCTCAGCGGCGAAGACGCGCGCCAACAGGGCGTTGGCCACCCGCGGCGTGCGCACGGTGAGGTTGTTGGCGCCCTCGTGCCCGCGGCACAGCAGGCGCTGCTTGAGCTTGAGCGCCAGCACCGCGGGGATGATCAGCGGCGACAGGGTCACGTTGACGTAGGTGGCCTTGACCGGCTCCAGGCCCGCGGCGCGCAGGCGTCGCAGCACCGCGCCGCGTGTGTAGCGACGGTAGTGGTGCGCCACCTCGTCGTTGTGCGCAAACAGGAACTGATAGGCGGGCACGCTCAGGGCCAGGTGGCCGCCCGGGCGCAGCACACGCGCGGCCTCGCGCAGCACGGCGGTGTCGTCGGGCGTGTGCTCCAGCACGTCCCAGAGCGTGGCCAGGTCGATCGATGCGTCCGCCAGGGGCAGCGGGTCGCAGGCCGCCACGGCCATGGCGCTGCGGCCGCGCTCGTGGGCAAAGGCCACGGCCGGCTCGTCCAGCTCCAGGCCGATCACGCGACCAAAGCGCTGCATGGGCGCGAGGAAGCCGCCCACGCCGCAGCCCAGGTCGGCCACGGTCAGCTGGCCCGGGGTCACGCCCTGCCGCCGCAGCACGTGCTCCAGCAGCGGCAGGTACAGCCCACGCCGTCCGCGGAACCACCAGTGCTGCTGCTCCAGCTTAGCGAACAGGGCGAAGGCCGCGCGGTCCATGGGCTCTCAGCGACGGAGGGCGAGGGGCGGGCGCGCGCTCACGAGCTGCGGGCCTTGCGCGCCACCACCACCATCTCGTCGCGCAGGTTGACGTACAGGCTGGCGCCGCCCATCAGCCGCAGGGGGCTGGCCAGCACGCTCAGGAACGGGTGCAGCTTGCCCACGCGCTCCACGATGAAGTCGAACGAGACGTACTTGCCGCTGCGGCGCGGCGTGTTCTCCAGCAGCTCGAGCCCGGCCTCGTTCAGCAGCCGCTCCAGCGTGGCGGGCGAGAAGTGGTACAGGTGCTCCTCGTGCTTGAAGTGCTGCCAGCGCGGGCCCGTGAAGCGTGCCCAGCGGCTGTCGATGTTCTGGGTCTCGAGCACCAGGATGCCGTCGTCCTTGAGCAGCGCGGCGGCGCGGGCCAGGGCCAGGTCCGGGCGCTCGAGGTGCTCGATCACGTCCCACAGCGCCACCACGTCGAAGCGCGCGTCGTCTGCGAACTCGATCGACTCGAGGTGGCCGCGGCGCACGTCGCCGAGCCGCAGCTGCTCCCGGGCGTAGGCCACCATGGAGGCCGAGATCTCCAGGCCGGTGGTGTCCCAGCCCTTGTCGGCCATGACCTTCAGGAAGAAGCCCGCGGCGCAGCCCACGTCGAGCACGGCGCCGGGCCGCGGCTTGTACTTGTCGATCACCCGGCTGCGCATGGCGTAGGTGCGCAGGTACAACGCGGCGTCAGCCAGGTACGCGGTGTAGCCGAAGTCCTTGGCGCGGTCCGACGACCAGTACTCGTCCTGGTACATCTCGTGCAGGCGCGCCTCGGGCAGGCGCGGGTTCACGTAGACCAGGCCGCAGCGAGCGCACTCCACCACGCGGAAGGGCTCGCCGGCAAAGCGCACGCGCTCGTCGTGCTCGCCGCAGAACAGGCAGGGCATCTCCCGCAGGCCTTGCCGGTCGGCGGCGGCGACGGCCTCGGGACCGGCGGTCACCCGAAGTACTCATCTCCCGCCGCGATCTGGGCGTGGTCGATGGCGGTGTCTTCGAGGATGCGCCGGGCGACCGCGTGCCCCATGGCCACCGAGTGGTCCATGTTGCCGTAGCGGAACAGGCCTTGTCGGCCGGTGGACACCATGTTGGTGAAGGACCGCAGGGTCTTGGTGATGGTCTGGACGTGGCCGCGGTAGGTCAGGTCGTAGATGGGGTAGGCGAAGTCGCAGCGCTCCACGAAGCCGCCGTCCATGACCTTGTCGGCGTCCAGCAGGCCCAGCTCGACCAGGTTGCGCTTGGCCAGCTCGAGCACGTCGTCATCGGCCATGTTCCAGTGCTTGTCGCCGGGCGTGGCGGTGATCTCCGCGCAGACCATGGTCTTGCCCTCGGGCGCGCAGTCCTCCGAGAAGTTGGTGAACTCGCTGATGCGGTGCACCGCGAACTGCTCCTCGGGGATGTAGACCCAGTGGTCCGGCGTGAGCTGGCGCTGGTTCAGCTTGATGTACGCGAACACGATGCCCTTGTGGGTCAGGCCCGCCACGGCGTCGTGCGCGGCCGCGGGCACGTCGTCACCCAGCAGCGTGATCAGTGTGGTCAGCGGGATGGTGCTGACGTAGAGGTCGCTGGTGGCCACGTGCTCCTGGCCGTCACGCTGGTAGATGATGCCCTTGACCTCGCCGCCCTCGGTGGCCAGGCCGCTGACGCTGGCGTCGCACAGCACCTGCCCGCCGTCGCGCTCGATCAGCCGCTGGTAGCCCTTGCACAGCTCGCCGATGCCGCCCGTCTTGGGGTACAGGAACTTGGAGACGTAGGTGCGCGGCGTGTTCTTGGGCTTGAACAAGGTCTTCTTGACCGCGTCCCAGAGCGACAGCAAGGAGATGCGCTGGCTGGCCCAGTCGGCCGAGATCTGGTCGCAGGGGATGCCCCAGGCCTTGCGCGTGTACATACCGAAGAAGACCTCGTAGAGCGTGCGCCCGAAGCGCTTGACCACCCAGTTCTCGAAGTTGTCGTCGGGGATGGGGCGGATGGCGTTGCGCACGCGCACCACGAAGTAGTCGAAGCCCGCGCGCAGCAGCAGCAGCGGCGGCAGCGCGCGGTGCAGCCGGTTGGCCTTGAGCGGGTAGTCGACGAAGCGGCCCTTGAGGAAGATGCGGGAGAGCCGGTCGCGGTAGCCCCAGTTGTCGCCCAGCACCATCTTGAAGTGCTCGTTGAGCGCATCGAGGTTGCTGTAGAGCCGGTGCGGGCCGTAGTCGTAGGTGTAGCCGTCGCGCACGGCCGAGCTGGCCAGGCCGCCCACCTCGGGGCGCTGCTCCAGGACGGTCACCGACCAGCCCTGCTCGGTGAACTTCTGGGCGGCGCTGAGGCCGGCCAGGCCGCCGCCCAGGACGGTCACGGAACGCTGCGTCTTGGTCATGGGCTCGCGCTTCAGTCCTGCCGGAGGGAGGGGGGGCAGATCATCGCCGATCTGGCCTCTCTCGGCCAAGCCGTCGTCGGATGCTGAGTAGTTCCAGGAAGGAGCCTACGGTGTCCTTGAGCAGCCGGACCCGGGTGTCGTCCACATCGGACCAGCGGATGGGGATCTCGCGCACGTCCAGGCCGAGCTGGGCGGCGCGCATGAGCACCTCCACGTCGAAGCTCCAGCGGGGCGTCTGCATGGGCTCGAAGAGCTGCCGGGCGTGCTCGCCGCGGAACAGCTTGAAGCCGCAGGTGTAATCGCTGATGGAGAGCCCCGTCATGAGGTTGGCCAGGCGCGTGAAGCCCAGGCCCATCCAGGTGCGCAGGGCCGGCTGCGGCCGCTCGATGCGGGCCTCGGCGCTCTTGCGATTGCCCACCACCACGTCCGCGCCGTCCTCGATGGCCCGCATGAAGCGCTCCAGGGTCTCCGGTGGGGTGGAGAGATCGGCGTCGCAGAACATGACCAGCTGCCCCCGGGTGTCCAGCACGCCGGTGCGTACGGCGGCGCCCTTGCCCTGGTTGGCGCTGTGGGCCAGACCGCGGACGCGGCCCTCGGAGCGGGCGACCAGGCTGGCGATGGCCTCGGCCGTGCCGTCGCTCGAGCCGTCGTCCACCAGCACGATCTCCCAGTCGTCGCCCACACAGCGGCGCAGCACGGTGGCCAGCTGGTCGACGCAGGAGGTCAGTCGCTGCCCCTCGTTGTAGACCGGGATGACGGCACTTATCATGCGAGCGGTTCTGGTTGGAGAGGTGCCGCGAGGCAGTGATCGGGGGTTGTCGGTCGTGCCACGAGCGGACAGCTCCGGGCGGGACAGCGGGACGTCCGCGGGACGTCCCTCCGATATGCCGATGGGGCGCCGTGCGGGCGCCGGATCGTAGCGGGGTCCCAGCTTTGCTTTCAACGGACCGGCGAGGGGCGTTGCTGGCGCTGGCTGCCTTTGTGGGGCTGGCCCTGGCTCTGCTGGCCGACGCCCTGCCCCCGGATCGGGTGCTGGTCTCCGACGAGTCCATCCGTCACAGCCTGCCGTGGTCCGCTGTGCTGGATGAGCTGCCGCGCCACAACCGCTTCGTGGGCGACCAGCCCCGGCTCTACTGGCCGTACCTGAACGAGGCGGCGCGGGTCTACGACGGCGAGGCCGACCCGCTCTGGACCACCCGCGGCGGCGGGGGCCTGCCCTTCCTGGGCAACATGAGCAGCGCTCTGCTGCATCCGCTGACGCTGCTGGCGGCCGTGCTGCCCATCGAGCGCGTGCCGCTGGTGCAGGCTGTGCTGGTGCTGGCCCTGTCGGCCTGGTTCACCTGGCTCTTCTTGCGGCGGCTCGGGCTGGGGCCGGCCGCGGCCAGCTTCGGCGCCCTGGCCTTCGGCTTCGGCGGGCACCAGATGCTGTGGCTGCAGTACGCGCTCTCGCACACCCTGCTGGCCCTGCCCTTCTGCTTCTGGTCGGTGGAGCGACTTGCGGAGGTGCGCAGCCGACGCAGCCTGGCGCAACTCGCCATGGGTCTGGCCATGTTGGCCCTGGGGGGGCACCCGGAGACGGGCTTCGTGGCCGGCATCGTGGTGGGGCTGTGGGCCCTGTACCGACTCTGGGACTACCACGGCCGCTGGCTGCTGGGCTGCGCGGGCCTGCTGGCTCTGGCCCTCTCGGCCGTGCAGTGGGTGCCCTTTCTGGAGTACGCCTGGCTGTCCACCGGTCTGACCATGCGAACCGGTGCCGCGAGCCGGTTGGAGGGCGGCGTGTCCTTCGGAGCGGGGCTCGTGTTCGGCGGCTTCTTGCTGACGACCCTGACGCTGCTGAGGGCGGCGGCGCACCAGGGCCTGTGGCGACGACTGGCGGCCGTGCTGGCCTGCGTCGTGACCCTGGTCATCGCCCGTCGCATGGGCATGGCGGTGGCGGGGAGCGTGCTGACCTGGCCCCAGCTCTACGGCAACCCGCTGGAGGGCGGCGCCTTCACGGCGGCCCAGGACTTCCCCGGGCTCAACGCGGGCTACGCCGGCGTGCTGCCTCCGCTCATGCTGGGGCTGGCGGCGCTGGTGGGCTTCGGCGGCGGGTTCATCAAGTTCTTTGCGGCCACGGCGCTGCTGCTCTGGGCCGCGGCCTTTCACATGCCCAGTCTGGAGGGCTTGGTGCGCGCCTTCCCCGGCCTGTCCGAGGTGGGCTCCACGCGCCTGCTGGGGCCGGTGGGCTTTCTCACGGCCTGCGGTGGGGCCATGTTCCTCGATCGCGTCTGCTCTCGGCGGCACCACGCCGAGTTGGCGAGACTGGCCAGCCGCATGTCGGTGACGGTGCTGTTGATCCTGGGCCTCACATTGGCGGCCCTGAGCGTGCCGCTCGATCCCCATGGCGGCCGCACCATCGTGGCGGGCCTGCGCTCGCCGGGGCCGCAGACGGTGCACGACGGGCGCACGCCGATCCTGCTGTGCATGGACCTCGATCAGCCCGTGGACGACCTGCGCATCATGCTGGACGGCATGCTGCTCAGCCACGGCCCGGCCAAGCCCACCACGCCGGAGCGCCCGCTGACGGTGACCTACCTGCCGCATCGCACCGAGGAGGGGCGGCATCGCCTGCGGGTGGAGGCGCATCGTGGAGAGGCGGTGGAGGTGGTGGCCGATCAGCCGCTGGCCATCGACCGTCAGCGGCAGTTCACGACCCGCGACCTGGCCCTGGTCTCGGTCTCGCTGCTGGCCCTGGGTTGGCTGGTGACCGGACGCAGGCGGCACGGGGCCTGGGTGGCCAGCGCCGTGGTGCTGCTGGACGTGCTCTCGCTGGGCGCCCGCTACAACCCCGCCAGCGACGCGGCCGATCTGTTCGCTCCCACCGAATCGATGGCCTGGTTGCATGCGCAGGCGCCGCCCTTCCGGGTCTTCTCCGAGGGCAACATCCTGCCGCCGGACACGCAGTTCATCGCTGGCGTCGATCACCTGATGAGCTACGACAACTTGGGCTACCTGCGCACGTTCCAGCTCTTGATCGAGGTGCCCATCGACATGGACGCCTTCGCGTCGTTCTCGTTTGACCGCGACTCGGTGGGCTACGACAGCCGCGTGTTCGACCTGTTGGACGTGCGCTTCGTGCTCACGGCGCTGGACGTCGATCTGTCGGACGTGCCGGGCATGGTCCTGGCGCACGAGTCGGAGCTGCGCATCTGGGAGAACAGCGACAGCCTGGGGCGGGCCTTCGTGGTGGGGGACGCCGTCGACATCGACGCCACAGGCTCCGACCACGAGTCGCTGCGCGCCCTCGACCTGACCCGGGTGGTCCTGTTGGAGGGCCCCATCAGTGACGCGGCGCTGGGTGGCGGGGGCAGCGCGCGGGTGCTCTCCCACCGTGGCAGTGAGATCGAGCTGCAGGTCGACACGGACGGCCCGGCCTTGTTGGTGGTGGCCGAGAACGGCGCCCCCGGCTGGGAGGCGCGCATCGATGGCGCGGACGGAGGCGGCGGCTGGGCGCCCACGCGTTCGGCCTACGTGGCTTGGCAGGCCGTTGAGGTCCCGGAAGGCAGCCACCGTGTGGAGCTGCGCTACGCCCCCGCGTCGGTGCGCTGGAGCGCCGTGGTGTCCGGCGGCGCCCTGCTGATCTGGCTGCTCATGCTGCTGCTGCCACGGCGCTTCGCCTGAGTCGATGCGGGCCCTCGCTGCCCGCTGGCGGGCTCTTCTGGCCCGCTGCGCCGCGCTGTTCCGCCAGGGTGTCCTAAAGCCGGATCGGGGACCGTCCCGATAGGGAGACATCTCGGCTCCTGCCCTCTCCGGGACGCCCGTCATGGACGACCGTATCGAAGACCCGCTGCGCACCCCGCGCGAACTCTCCTCCGCCGAGGCACGTCCGGCGGCGCGGGGCGAGACCTATATCGAGCTGGCCCGCAACGGCGTGAACCGACGCTCGTGGCGCGAGCTGCACTGGACCGGCAGCCTGGCCGCCTATCTGGGGCAGGTGCGGCAACAGCCGCGCCTGGCGCGCAACGCCTATCAGCGCCTGTACGACATGATCGTGGGCTTTGGCCTGGAGCAGGCCCCGCTGGACAGCGGCCGCCCGGTGCACTACGCCTTCTTTGACGACCCCTTTGACGGCGGCAAGGACGCGGTCTTCGGGCTCGCGCGCCCGCTGGCCGAGCTGGTCTCGCATCTGCGCGCCGCCGCCCACGGCCTGGGTCCGGAGCGGCGCGTGCTGCTCATGCACGGACCGGTGGGCTCGGCCAAGAGCACCATCGCGCGGCTCATGAAGCGCGGTCTGGCTGACTACAGCGCGCGGCCCGAGGGCGCCCTGTTCAGCTACCGCTGGCGCATCGACGGCGAGCTGCACGACTGCCCCATGCACGAAGATCCGCTGCACCTGCTGCCGGCCGACGTGCAGGAGCCGGTCTTCGACGACCTCAACGCGCGCTTCGACGGCGACTATCCGCTGCGGCCTACAGGCGGGCTGTGCCCCTTCTGCCGCTACTGGAGCGACAAGCTGTTGGCAGACTCCAACGGCGACTTCGCTGCGCTGGAGCGCGCCGTGGAGGTCTACCGCTTCACCCTCAGCGAGCAGGACCGGGTGGGCATCGGCACGTTTCAGCCCAAGGACGAGAAGAACCAGGACA
Organism: Planctomycetota bacterium; assembly: GCA_003644265.1. Next base: position 329 of record QNBX01000052.1, on the reverse strand, counting down.
GCACCGAGCTCACAGGCGACATCAACTACCGCCGCATCGCCGAGTACGGCAGCGACAGTGACCCGCGGGCCTTCAACTTCGACGGCGAGTTCCACGTGGCCAACCGCGGCCTGATCGAGTTCATCGAACTCCTGAAGCTGGACGTGGCCTTTCTGTACGACCTGCTGGGCGCCACCCAGGAGCACAGCGTCAAGCCCAAGAAGTTCGGCTCTCCTCACGTTTTGAGGGGTGAGTCGGGGGCGCGAGATCGCCGGAGAGCCTGCCGCCTGCGGGTCTGAGCTCAGATCCGTGGGTGGACCTGGCGAGCGCTCCGCCGCCCGAGGAGCGTG